>JAIEMG010000040.1 GCA_019752375.1 Gemmataceae bacterium
GGGGGCGAGGGGAGCTCGTTTGGTCGTTTGGTCGCTTACGTTACACTGCGGCTTCCGTCACGGACCCGACTCGAAAAGTCACCCAAGTAAAAGACGCACACCTCCCCGCACAGGATCCGCGAAAGCATGGCTCCTCGCCCACCTTGCCGCGGAATCATGCACGCGGATATGGCGGTGCGCGATTGCACCGGGAGGGCGAGGCTCCCGCCAAGCTGGTACGGGGGCCACGCCGAAGGACAGGTCCAGCCAGCCGCGCTGCGGATGTGCCCTTTTCGAGCCAGCACATCTCCTACCAATCCTCCCTGTGACGCCCGATGTGGGTCGTCAAGGCGCTCCGGCATAGAATCAGGGTGATGAGGTACCAGATCAGGAAAACCGCCCCGAATGTCATCATCATGCAAGCGGCGGACGCGATCAGTGCTTCCGGTGGGGGGTTTTTCTTGTCCAGGCCGCCCGCTGCCCAAACCATCAGTGCGATCATGCCCGCGAGCGAGGCGACTGCCACTCCGACGAAGGTCAGCAGTCGCCGGGCGCTCCTTGCCAGGCGGGCGTTGCCCAGAATCAACGCGATCGCCCGCACGTAGAAGAGAAAGACGATGGTGGCAATCGCATTGACGGCCGCCGATAGGTCGCTGTAGGAATCCGGTCCCACCGATAGCGATCGAATGAGCGGATCGATACGGCGCGCGGCGTGGAGTCCTTCCTTGAGTTCCCAGAGGAAGGCGATCGGCACGGCGCCGATTGCAAGGACCAGGGTGGCGACCGCGAGACCACGGGCGCCGCGGTTCGCGGGCGCCCAGCCGCACAGGGTCAGGCCGACCACATGGAGGATGACGATCGCCAGGACCGCTGCTCCAGTAAGCGCCGTGACTACCACGAGTATTGTGCGGGTGCTACTCTCGCCGTCGAGCACGGAATTAAAGAACAGCGTCATCCCCATGACGGCGACCGGCGCGGCAAGGATCGTCACTACCGTGCTCGTCAGCATCAAGGTGATGCCGAGCCGCACCTTTCTCCAGTCCTCGACACAGCCCGGAACCACCAGCTGGACGGGACCCGGGGCGCGCTCGGGCGGACCTGCCCCCTGGGCCACTGGAGTCGTCTCCGAGCGACTGAACAGCGTTTCCGCCGACACGATTCGTTCCTGGCCAGGCGCTGAACTCGTCGCCGCATTTGGCCCCGAGCGGACGACAAAGCGCCGAGCACAGCCGGGACACTCTACTTCCTGACCGAGCGTACTTTCCGGGAAGCTCAGCGATTGAAGACAGTTAGGGCAAGGGATCGCCAGCATGGAAAGCGTCTCCATAAGCCTCGGGCGAACGCGGCGGCACTCATTCCGGCTCCCCGACGGTGGGCCGCTCGATAAGGACGGCGACGACCACGAGCGCCCAGGCGATGGCAATGGCAATTCCGCGCGCCAGGCCGAGGACCGTGAAGACCGTGCCCAATTCCATGGACGACCCGCCGCCCTCGAGGACGCGCTGGGGCAGCCAGGCGTACAGGAAGTTCGTGAAGACGTTCGTCACCAGCGACAGTGCGATGGCGAGGCAGAAGCAAAGCGTCGCGCGCGGGCACCGCCGCCGCCAGACGATCGCCAGGATCGCGCCGACGATCTGGACAATGATGACGGGCGCTCCCATGAGGAGCATCGACAGGAAATTCATGATCCACGGGTCCATCACTCACCTCCGGGAAGGCCATCGGTCGCGACTGGAGGGTCCGAGAGCGTCCGTGGACACATCGCCCGCGTCTTCGGCTGACAGTCGGCAGCGCCTGCACCACTGGTAGACCAAGGGGCCGTACAACTGCACCAGTCGCTGCCAGGCCTGCGGCTCACGGCCTTTTATCCGCTCTAGCAAGGTTGGCGACGTCATTTCGAGGTACAGAGCGCTGGACGGATCAGGGTTACCTGAGGGCGATTTCATTAGGAAGTGGGGAGGATGGGGTATTGCTGGACTCCAGGCGCTTGGCCGCTCGCCGGGCGTGTCGGAGCAGGAGGATCCACGGACCGAGGTAGCGGCCGTTGTCGTGGAAGGTGCGGCCGCTGACGAGGTTGCCGTCCACCACACACGGCGCGTCCACGTAGATGCCGCCGCACACTTCCAGGTCGAACTTGCACTTCGCCACGGTGGCCATGCGCCGGCCGCGGACGCAGTCGGCCCGCGCCGGAATCTCGACGCCGTGACAGACGCTGGCAATCGGCTTGCCGGCGGCGAAGAAATGCCGCGTGATGCGCAGCAGATCCTCGTCCTCGCGGAGATACTCCGGAGCGCGGCCGCCGCTGAAGAAGATGCCGAGGTATGCCTCGGGGCGAATGGCCCGGAAAGCGATGTCGGCCTGGATGGTGTAGCCTTCCCACTCCTTGGTGATCGTCCAGCCGGGTTTGACCTCGTGCAGGACCATCTGGTAGCGGCGCTGTTCGGGCGCGGCGATGATAGGATCGAAACCGGCCTCTTGGAGGCGGTAGTATGGATAGAGCGTGTCCAGCGTCTCGCTGGCGTCGCCCACGATGAGCAGGACCTGGTTCATGACTACTCCTTGCCGCGGATGCAAGCTCATGCCGTTAGAATCTACGGGGAGGGAGAATCGCCGCCATTGCAATTGGGCGTGATTCTACAACGCTCCTTGGAGAGTACGATTTTTCATGCGTGTCTGCAGCTGCAGGCTTCCGCCGCTTCGGCCTGCGGAGAGAACGACCGCGCCGCGTCAATGCCGATTCAACGTCACGTCAGGCAGGCGTTGCGGACGCCGCGGCCAGGTCCGAGCGGACGTACGACCACGTGAGGCCAGGTCCGACGCGCAAGTAGGTGTGATACGGCGTGAACAATTCCCAGTCGGCAACGGGGTCATCCCCCTCGTCCGGCTCGGGACTGGGGAGGACGACCAGGTTCGCTTCGCCGACGAAATCCACGGAGAAGCCAATCCCAACATCCATCGGCGCGGGTACTGGCCAGTGGATGAGATGCACGCCGGAGATGATTTTGCCGCTGAGCGGGCGGGCGTTTTTTTCGACTTCTTCACTGGACTTGACCGTCGCATTGCCCATCCGCACTGGGTAGGCCGACATCGGCGGGCTGAATAAATCGGGCATGGCGTGTTCAATCAGGAGCGGCGGATTGGTCAGCAGAAGCCGCCAGCTCGACGCGCGGGTGCCGAGGATCCACGCCCCCTTCGTTTCGTTGGCGAGCTTCGGATGTCGATACGCAACCGGACTGCCGACGTGCAGCATGAACTCGTCGCCGTAGGACAAATCCACTTTGAGGCAGGGCTGACCGAGGAGCGCCGTCATCAGCGCGGAGAGGACGTGCAGGTCGTCCGACTTCTCCACGGTATGCGTCAGATCGAAGATCATGTTCAACGAATGCCCCGTTTGAACTCTTCCGCCATCATTCGCAGTTCGTCCTCGGTCGCGTCGCCATCCGGGGGCGATCCGTAGGCGCCATCTCGTTTGCACCGCTCGACATACCGGCCGAAATCGCGACGCTCCTCGGGTGGGATGCCGGCTTCCCTCGCCACGCGGTCCACTCGCTTGAGGTCGCGTTTTCTTCCCATGTCGGATTGACTGGCCGGCGCTGGCGTGGTGGGCGAAACGATATCCATTCATCCAGATTACGGTAATCCAGAAATCGATGCAACCGTCAAGACCAGGTCGCTCCAGCGCGTCCGTGCGATGCCGATTCATCCTCAACCCGTTTGACCCGGTTTTTTGACGGTGGTCAGGAGCTTCGCTCAGGGGATGCTGCGTTGTGGTGCTCGGCCTGATGCTCGGCGGGGCCCACAAGCTGTTAGTGAGCTTGTGTGACGCGCTCCCGGCATGCTTTGGCGGGTGCCGGGCCTGCGAAGAAAATCGCAACGGTTTCGCTGTAGGCTCACGAGCCATTGGGCTAGACTGTCTGCTTGGAAACCTGGGACAACAGGAGGTGGAACATGTCTGTCAGGCAGGTGCTGGGCATTGTGGCGGGTATCGCGCTGGGGCTGCTCGGTTCGCCATCTCGTGTCGATGCGGCGGCGTACAGTGTGTACTATCGTTCGAACGCGACGAGCCCGTGGGTTTACTACCAAGGTGCGGCAAGCAAGCCAGCGGCGGATTCCGTGGTGACGGAACTGAAGGACCTGGGCTCACAGCTCCGCTTCGAGCAGCTGCCTCCGGATGTCGTCCACCATGCCAAGCGTGTGCTGCTGGACTCCCTGGGCTGCGCGCTGGGTGGGTATATCCTGCGCGACGCTCAGATCGCCCGTGACACTCTCCGCGAAGTCGCGGGACGTGGTCCTGCGACCGTCATGGGCACGGGCCAGCGGATCGACCCTGTCTCGGCGGCTTTCGTCAACGCGCTCATGGTCCGCTGTCTGGATTACAACGACGTCTACTGGCGGCAGGACCCATCGCACCCGTCTACGATCCTCCCCGCGGCCCTGGCCTGCGCCGAGTGAGCTGGCGCCGACGGACGCACACTGGTCGTCGGCCTGGTGCTGGGCCACGAGTTCGAGATGCGTCTCTGTGAGGCGGCGATGCCCGGCATCTTCACGCGCGGCTGGCATCCGGCCACGCTGACTGCCTTCGTTGCGCCCCTGGTGGCCGGACGCGTTCTCGGCCTTGGCGCGGAGCAGCTGGCGCATGCCGTCGGCATCTCGGCAAGCTGCCATGCCACTCTGAATGCCGTCCTGACCGAAGAGGTGACGATGATGAAGAACACGGCGGACCCTCTCGCCGTGCAGCGCGGCGTGTTGGCAGCTCTGCTTGCGGAAAAAGGCTTTACCGGACCCGCGCATGTGCTGGACGGCAATGCGGGGTTGGTGCAAGTCCTTGGGCCGGCGTGGCAGTTCGATGTGGTCACGGAAGGGCTCGGTCGCTCCTGGCGCATCACGCAAAGCGCGCTCAAGGTCTTTCCCTCGCAAGCACTGACGCAAACACCAATTTCCGCTCTGCTGGATATCGTGAAGGAGAACGACGTGCGTCCAGGCGACGTAGCCAAGGTAACGGTCCGGACCCTGGCACGAGCGGTCGAGCTTCTGGCAGGCCCAGGCAAATATGCACCGCGCAGCAAGGAGACGGCGGACCGCTCACTGCCTTATGTGATGGCTGCCGCCCTGGTGGACCGGGAAGTCACGCCGCGGCAATTCACCGAGGCGAAGCTCGCCGACGCGACGATCCGCGCTCAACTCAGGAAGGTGGAAGTGATCGGAGACCCGGAGTTCGAGAGCGACTTCCCCCTTCGACAGCGCACGATGGTCACCGTGCAAACGACCGACGGCCGCGAGCTGACGAGACAGCGAGACTATCCCAGGGGAGACCCGCACGACCCACTCACCGACCAGGAAGTGGAAGAGAAGTTTGACGCGCTAGCGGCTCCGGTGATGACGCAGGGGGCGCGGCGTCGGGTGAAAGAGGCCGTCTGGAACGTGGATGGGCTGAGCACGGTCCGCGAACTGATGAACCGACTTCGGGTGCGACGATCCACACTGCGGTGACACGTCAACAGGGGCCAAGGCTTTCCGTCGGGTCCATTCTCAACACCTGATGGCGTATCGAGTCGTTCGGCGTACGCCTGGTAGATGGCGACCCGCCGTCCGACACGGGCGTCACCCGCTTGCCCAGCAGGAGGCCGAGAAGAACTTGGGATAGCGCAAGCAAAAGGGGCCCGCACCGTGCAGGCCCCTTGTCATCGTTGCGATTAGTTCTTGTAGACGCCGATCTTCTGGCCGAAGCTGTGCAGACGCAGCGTGTACTTGCGGCCGTCTTCGCTGTTGGGATCCGACACAAACTGGCTGTCCATGTCAAAGATATAGACGTCCCGCACGTCGCTCCGCGTGTCCACGTCCATCCGGACCTGGGGTTGAGGGGTGGAGGCGAAGATCGAACGGCGGTAATAGTGGGTGTTCCGCATGCCCGACTGGAGTGTGAACGACTTCCATTCGTTGTTGCCCCAGCGGACTTCGTAGCGGACGGTGCCGCCGGTTTCGTTGCTCACGGTGAAGGCCTCGCAGACCGTGTCCGCGGCCGAAGCCGTCTCGGGAGCCATCGCACACACGCCAGCCATCACCACGCAACCGAGCAGCAGGGACTTGAGCAGGTTCATCGTTTTCTCCATCGTTGGATGCGGTAGGAACTTGCTGCCTCGGGTACTTCTCGACGGCGTCCATCAAGTTCCTTCGCTGACAGATACGTCCCACTCGCGCCATGCATTACAGGTGTTTCTTTTTCCCCAGCCATCAGCATCGGAGAAGGCCGACTATCGTGGCAGGTGCAAGTTCTCGCCGTCGTTGGTGCGGATGAAGTTCTGGGGCCAGCCCTGCTCCGGTTTCGCGCAGCTATACATCGCGATCGTCGTGTTGGTGAGCGTGAGCTTGCCGTCGCCCAGGGTGTTGTCGAAGCGAATCTGGATCGACTTGCCGACGCCGGAGGGATACGGCAGCACGTGGGCCCGCGACTGGCCCGGTTGCAGGGAGTACATCCGCCAGCTCCCGCCGGGAACGAGCACCTGGTAGGTAACCACGATGTTGGTGTTGTTCTTCAAGACGCCGGACAGGACCGAACCCTGCGCCTGGGCGGTGAGGGGGGTGGCGAGGCCGAACACGACTGAGGCGATCAGGGCCGTGCATGCGAGGTGGGTTTTCATGGCTGGTTTCCTTTGCACTGGTTGGGGTAAAGGTGTCGTCACCCGAAGATTGCCGCTGGACGAAATGAGCGGACAAAAAAAGGAACATCCGTTGAAACAGCGACAGACCATTCCCCTAACCATCACCTCGGTCGTTTCATGCTCGGTAAAGCAGCACTCTTTGCCAGCCGCGCTTCCTACGGTCGCTTTCCTCTTCCCGCGCGTCGGTCTCCGAGTTGAGCCAGGGGACGGGACAGGTGTTCGGAACTTGGCAAGCGTAAAGGTGGGCTCACGGACAGACCGGTGGTATCCTGGGTCTGCTTTCCCGTCCTCCTCCTGCCATGAGTGCGGGCCTCGGCAGAGGCGGCGGATCGCCCATCGGCTCGCCACGCGACTGGCGCTGCGGTGCAAAAGGGTGCCGTGGGATGCCAACGACCCCAACGTCCCTCAGCCCGACCCGGAGAAATTGTGTGTCACTCGACCGATTCACCGAAGTCGTTCGCTCGGCCGAGGAGCTTGTGGGTCTCGGCGGCACAGCGTCGATGGCCGCACTGAAAAAGGAGCTCCCCCGCCTCGACAATCACATGCGCCGCTTCATCGCTCATTCGCCGTTTGTAGTGGTGAGCACGCACTCGGCCGACGGCCGGTGCGACGCTTCACCCCGCGGCGACGCGCCGGGGTTCGTCCAGGTCGTCGACGACCAGACGCTTCTGGTTCCGGACCGTCCGGGCAACCGACGCTTCGACAGCTTCCGCAATATTCTCGAGACGGGTACCGCGGGCCTGCTGTTCCTGGTCCCCGGCGTCGGCGAGACGCTGCGTGTCAACGGCCGGGCAGCGGTCATCCGGGACGAGCGGTGGCTGGCGCCGCTCAGCGTGCAGGGCAAGCGGCCCCTGATGGCGGTCGCCGTGGAAGTCGGGGAGTGCTACCTGCAATGCGCGAAGGCACTGATCCGGTCGAAGCTGTGGGAGGCGCACGAACCGCCCGACCTGGAGAGCCTGCCCTGTGCAGCCCGCATGCTCGTCGACCAGCTGCGAATGCCGGAATACGACGAATCCAAGCTGCAGGCACTGCTCGACGACGCCTACCGCAATGGCCTGTATTGAGCGATGACTTTCCGAGCGCCGATGCCGCTGGCGAGGTCCCCGGATCGCGACCGAGGATGACTGAGCCTCCCCGCCACGTGCGGAGAAGGGGTGGCGGCGACAGCGGTTCGGTCGTGTTAGGATCCAGGCTCGGCAGGAGTCTTGCCCGCCTCGCCCTCCCGAAGATTGGAATTCATTCTGGGATAGCCACTAAGGAGCCGCGTAACAATAAGTTGAACAATTGCACGTAGGACGGATTTCCAATCCGTCCCTAGAAAACCGGACGAATTGGAAATCCGTCCTACAGGAATTGCACAAGTGATTCTTGCGCGGATCCTAACTGCCGAGTCAGCGCAACCCTGCCACATCGCCGCTGTTTCTGTGCCGGCCCGGTGGATGCGGCCACACGGTTCGCGCAGCGCCCTGCCGAAGCCCGTCGGCACGCCGGGCGGGTAGGCGCCCCCGAAACTTCATTGCCTGTGTTTCGTCACCGGCGTAGAGTTGGTGTCGGATTTCGCCCCTTGTTCTCCGAAGGCCTCGATCGGCATCCGGTCAGCATTACTCGCAGGGACACCACCATGACTCTCCACCGCTCCACTCGTCGGCAGTTTTTTGGCCAGGCCGCCGTCGCCGCCGCGCCGCTGATCGTTTCTGCCACTGCTCTCGGCCTGGAAGACAAGCCGGCGCCGAGCAAACGCATCAATCTTGGCGTTATCGGTACAGGCAATCAGGGTTTCAACGATATGCGCGCCTTCCTCGGCGATGAGCGCGTGCAGATCGTGGCTGTCTGCGACGTCAATCGCGAAAGCCCCGGCTACTGGAACGGTGCCGTTGCGGGCCGCGAGCCAGGCCGCCGTCTGGTCGAAGAGCGCTACGCGGCGGACAAGAAGTCCGGCAAATACAAGGGTTGCGACGCCCTCGTCGACTTCCGCGAACTGCTCGATCGCAAGGACATTGACGCCGTCGTCATCTGCACGCCGGATCACTGGCACGCACTACCGGTCATCCTGGCGGCGAAGGCGGGCAAGGACATCTATTGTCAAAAACCGCTGTCGTTGACCATCGCCGAGGGACGGGCCATGAGCGACGCGGTCAAGAAGCACAAGCGCGTCTTCCAGTGCGGCAGTCAGCAACGGTCCGATCCGAACTTCCGCCGGGCCTGCGAGCTGGTCCGCAACGGCCGCATCGGCAAACTGCAGACGGTGCGCTGTGGTTTGCCCGGCGGCCGACCGGACTTCGGCAAGACCGGCGACCGCAAGAAACCGGAAAAGGTTCCGGAAGGTTTCGAGTATGACCTGTGGCTCGGTCCCGCTCCGAAGGCAGAGTATGCACCGGCCCGGTGCCACGTCAATTTCCGCTGGATTTACGACTATTCCGGCGGTCAGGTCACCGACTGGGGCGGCCATCATCCCGACTGCGCCCAGTGGGGCATGGATACGGAACGAACCGGTCCCATCGAGATTCGCAACGCCAAGGGCGTCTTCCCGGCGGACGATTTGTGGAACACGGCCACCGAGTATTACTTCGAGGCCATTTACCAGAACGGCGTAAAACTCATCATCTCGAACAAGGAGAAAGGCGGCGTCACCTGGCAGGGCAGTGAGGGCTCGGTGTGGGCCAACCGCGGCACGCACGATGCCAACCCGAAGTCGATCCTCGACTCGAAGATCGCCGAGGACGGCGTGCATCTGTACAAGAGCGACAATCACTACCGCAACTTCATCGACTGCGTGCTGTCGCGGAAGGAGACGGCCGCTCCTGTCGAAGTGGCGCACCGTTCGATTACGATCTGTCACCTGGGCAACATTGCGATGCGCCTGGGCCGGGAGAAGCTAAAGTGGGACCCCGAGAAAGAGCAGATCATCGATGACAACGAAGCGGCCAAGATGTTGAGCCGGCCGTACCGCGATCCGTGGAAGCTGCCGGAGGCGTGACGCCGGCCACGACGCCTCGTTACAGCAACTCGGCGATCGTCTCCCGTTCGTCGAGCAGGTACTGCGGCCGGCCGGCGTTGTCGCGCAGGGTGTCGGCCGGGTCGATGCCCAGCACCTGGTACGCCGTCGCCAGCACGTTCTGCGGCGTGTAGAACGCGCCCTTGATCTCGGCCGCGTTTCCGTCGGTGGCGCCAACGACCTGGCCGGTCTTCAGGCCGCCCCCGGCAAGGAGCGTGAAGCCCCGGCCCCAGTGGTCGCGGCCGCCCTGGTTGTTGTTGATCCGCGGCGTGCGGCCCATCTCGCCCCAAACGATCAGCAGCACGTCGTCGTTCAGGCCGCGATCGTGCAGGTCCGTGACGAAGGCGTGAATCGCCTGGTCGAGCTTCGGCAGGGTGCGCCGCATCTGGGTGAAGTTGGCCGCGTGGGTGTCGAAGCCGCCAACCTCCAGCGTGACGACCGAGACGCCCGCCTCCACCAGCCGGCGGGCTTGCAGGAAGCGCTGCTGAAAGGCTTCGGTGCCGTACTTCTGGCGGATGCGGTCGGGCTCCCGGCTGACGTCGAACGCTTGCCGGGCCTTGTTGGCCGTGATGATGTCCAGGGCCCGCGCCGTATTCGCGTCCATGCCGTCCATCGCCCGGCCGTCCAGGTCGCGGCGCAGGGTGTCCAGTTGCGCCCGCAGCTTTTCCCGCTCGGCGAGGCGGTTGAGACTCAGGTCCGGGCACAGGCCCAGGTTGTCCAGGCCCGTCCCGCTTTGGCCGCGGAATGGCCGATGGGCCACGCCCAGGTACTCGGGGTCCTCATCAACGCCCATGTGGTGGGTTTCCCCAATGAGGCTGACGTACGGCGGCATCCCGGTCCCCGGCCGCAATTTGCTGACGACTGAGCCAAATGCCGGCCGCAGGTTGCGGGCGGCGCTGCGCTCGAAGACGCGGTGGAACCCGGTGAACATCTCGGTGCCGTAATGATCGCCGTAGAACCGCGTGTTGCGGACGATGGCCAGCTTGTCCGCGATGCGGGTCTGCATCGGCATCAGCTCGCAGATGTCGATGCCGGACACGTTGGTGTGGATCGGCTTGAACTCGCCGCGAATCTCGACGGGTGCCTCGGGCTTCATGTCGTACATGTCGATGTGCGGCGGCCCGCCCTGGAGGACGACCATGACGACGGCCTTGTGCGCCGTGCGGGTCTGCTGCGCTTGCAGCCGCAGCACGTCGGCCAGGCTCAGTCCGGCGATACCCAGGCCCAGGTGCAGGAAATGGCGCCGCGAAATACCGTCGCCCGTGCGGTTTGCTCGGCAGTTGTGCAAGCGAAACATCGGTCATCTCCCAGTCGTTGTTGGTTCGGTGGGACAGACACTCCTGTCTGTCCTTGTTCGGCCGGGACAGACAGGAGTGTCTGTCCCACCAAAACAATCCTCCGCGCCCGGCTGTCTACAGCAGCTCCGCGATCGGGTCGCGGTCGTCGAGCAGGTATTGCGGGCGGCCGGTGTGGTCGGTTAGCGTTGCGTTCAGGTCGATGTCCAACACCTTGTGCAGCGTCGCCAGCACGTTTTGCGGCTGGTAAGCGCGCGTCCGCGGCCGGGCGCCCCGTGCGTCGGTCGCGCCGACGACCTGTCCGGTCTTCAGCCCGCCGCCGGAGAACAGCACGAAGCCCGACTCCGACCAGTGGTCTCGTCCGGGGCCCTGATTGATCCGCGGCGTCCGGCCCATCTCCCCCCAGACAACAACTGCCACGTCGTTTTCCAGTCCGCGCTCGCGCAGGTCGGTCAGCAGCACGTGCAGGGAGTGGTCCAGCAGCGCCAGCTCTTCGCGCAGCGACGCGAAGATGTTGCCGCAGCTGCTCGATGGTCCGTGATGGTCCCACTGGCCCAGCGAGAGCGTCACGACCGAGACGCCGGCTTCTACCAGGCGCCGGGCCTGCAGCAGCCGTTCGGACTCCCACGGCACGTTGCGGCCGTCGCAGCGGTACGTCAGCGTCCGGCCGTAGCGCTCGCGCACTTTGTCGGGTTCGCGATTCAGGTCGAAAGCGGACATCGCCTGGGGCGACGTGATCATATCGAGGGCGCGGGCGGTGAACGTGTCCATCGCCGTCAGCTCGCCGCGCGTGTCGAGGTCGCGGCGCAGCCCGTCGAGCCCGCTCAGCAACTGCCGGCGGTCGTCGAGCCGGGACACCGTCATGCCGGTCGGCATCCGCAGTCCGCTCACGCCTTCGCCAAGCAGCCGGAAGGGCTTGTGTGCCGCCCCGGCGTAATGCGGCTCTTCCAGGAACGGCTGCTCCTGATTGCGGCCGACCATGCTGACGTAGTGCGGCAGCCGGTCGCCGGGGGCACTGCGGAAACGGCTGACGACCGAGCCGAACGCGGGCCGCCGGGCCGGGTCGTGGAAGCCGCTGAAGTTCAGGCTGCGGTCGTGGTTGTTCGGCTCGGGGAAGGTCAAGCTGCGCACCACGGCAAGGCGGTCCGCCATCCGGGCCTGGAGCGGCATCATCTCGCAAATGTCGAAGCCCGGGACCGTCGTCTGGATCGGCCTGAATTCGCCGCGAATCTCCGCCGGCGCGTCGGGTTTGAGGTCATACATGTCGAGCTGACTGGGCCCGCCATTCAGCCAGACCATGATGACGGACTTGGGCCGCTTTCCCGACGGGCTTCCCGCACGCGCACGCAGCACGTCGGCCAGCGTCAAGCCTGCGCCCAGGGCACCGGCCTTGAGGAACGAGCGCCGCGACATCCCGTCGCAGTACGCGCTTTGGGAACGGCCCCAGATCGTGAACATGACTCTTCCCCTAACGGTTGGCGGGACGATGCGGTAGCGGTAGGACTCAGTACAGCCCCGCAGTGAAAGGGGTCTGAATTTGTGGGGCGTGGGGCAGGTTTGCAACCTGCCTTATGGTATGGCGGATGGCAGTTACAAACCTGCCCCACGAATTCAGACCCCTTTTTGTGCGGGGCGGTACTCAGTGATACCTGGCAGGGTGTCGCACGGCTGTAGCCGCAGGCTCTAGCCGGCGGAGGGCTGCGTGCATTCGCAACTTTCCGATCGTGCACGCCGACTTCCGCAGGCTGAAGCCTGCGGCTACAGACGTGCGTCCATTTATTACCGTTCGTTCTTCGGCGGCAACTCGCCGGCTTCGATCTTTCCCATCTTGACGACTTCAAAATCGCTGCCGCGCACCCGCTCCAGGGTCCGCAGCTCGGCGTCGTTCCAGCGCGGGTCGGGGACGCCGCTCAGCGCCCAGTCCTGCCCGTGCGACGCCAGGAACATGCCGTACTTCTTCAGGCACGTCAGGATCACCTGCGCCGACGGCGGGAACGGCCGCACGTCGAAGTCGGCCCGCAGCCGTACGCGGACGCCCATCGGCGGCAGCTTCGGGTCGCGAAGCTTGCTGGCGTAGTGGCGGGCCGGGGGGATGAACGCCCGACGCGTCACGCGGGTGCTGAATCGCAGGGCATGAAGGATTTCCTTCTGCTCGCCGACCTCGTCGTAGCGGATCAGTCCGGGGAAGATCGGCAGGCCGGCGCCGTCGGCGGAGGTCCAGCCCCACGGCCGCAGCTTGTTCGAGTTCAGGTCGAAGACACACCCGTGGGTCGCACGCCAGCCGCCCTCGCCGTCGGGCTCCGGTGCCAGCAATTCGTAGAGCTTCCAGTTGTCGCGGTCGAGGACGATCAGGCGCCGATGCGGGTCGCCCACCGGTCCGGCCTCGATCGGCGCATCGGGCGGAATCGGATACGGACCTGGATCACTCTCTGCTTCCCCGGCGAGCTGGACCGGCACGCGCCGCTGCTTGCCCGAGACGACGACATACGGCACCCCGTGCGGCGCCCCGTTGGCGACCGTGCCGAACTGCGCCTGCAGCGGTTTCTCCAGCCCCATGCTGGCGATCAGCACATCGGAATTGGGGTCCACCGGCTCGGCGCTGACGTCCTGGTTCCAGGGATTGTCATCGGGGAACGGCCGGCGCCCGCCCAGGCTGGCGTTGTGCCCCAGCTTCACGGGGTGCGGGTCGACTTCGGGGGTCGCGACCGGCTCGACGGACTCCGTGCGCATCGCACGCACCGTCAATCCTGTGCCCGCGCCCACCAGCAGCACCGCAGCCGCCAGCATTACCGCCCAGCGCGAAACCCGGCCCCAGAAAATCGCATTGATGGCCCCCTGGGCCAGCACTGCCACCGCACCGCTGGCAGCAGCGCCCCCGGTTGCGAGCTTGAGGACCACGACGCCGGTTGCCACGCTGGCTGCACTTGCTTCGCTCGCCAGCAGCGCTGACAAGGTCGCCACGGAGAAAGCCAGGCCGCGCCGTGTCAGGCGGTTGCGGAGCAGATCCCGGCCGCGCGACAGGCGCGTGGCGATGGTCCAGTTCGACCAGCCCAGCTGCTGGGCCGCCTCTCGGTTGGTCTTGCCTTCCAGGTAGCACAGCACCAGCGGACTGCGGTACTTGTCGGGCAGGCGGCTCAACTCCTCGTCGAGCACCGGACGCAGCTCGCGCCAGGCCAGCTCACTGGCAGGTTCCTGCCGGGGCTCCTCCGCAAGCGTGGATTCCTCGACCGGCTGTTCCTTGGCCTGGCGCTGGCCGGCCCTGGCCCGCGCCTTGAGGGCGATGCGACACGCGACGCCGTGCAGCCAGCCGCCGACCTGTTCGCCGCGGGCGATGACGCTCGCCTTGCGCACCAGCACGATAAAGGTAGCCTGAAACGCCTCCTCGGCGTCGTGCGCGTGGTGCAGGACGCGCTGGCAGACGCGCAGGACCATGGGGCCGTGGCGACGGACGAGGGCCTCGAAGGCAGCCTCGTCCTCGTCGCGCACGAAGCGGTCGAGGAGCTGGCCGTCGGTCAGGTCGCCGACGTTGTGCAGTTGCAGCAACGTGCGGCGGATGGCGCGGTTCAGGTCGGCCATGAGGCCTGGCTCTCCCAGCGGTGTGCGACAGCGTCGAGGCCCTCGCTCACGAGCGAGGCCGTCTCCGGCGGCAGGACCAGCGCCGTCGCCAGGGGGCTTCGGGCGACGCGAAGGGCCGCACGCAGCGTGGCCTGCACGAGCCGATCGGGCACTTCGCCGAGCGACAGGTGGGGCGGGAGCGTGCCGCGCAGTCCGCTGGTCATGGGTGGGTTCTCGCGGAGACGGGCCCCAATGGCCCGCCTTCTCCCTTGTACTGCCGTGGCTGGCGGGCTTGCTATCAAGATTTTTCAGAAAAAAATCTGGAATGTTGGCGGAGGTGGTTCGCCCCTCCGCAAAACGAAGCAGAGGAGGACGAATCGCGGTTGCTTACCTCGCGTGAATGGACATAAGCGGTGGAGGCCGCTGGCGGACCGTAAACCGTTAACACCAATCGCCATATATGGTCCGCACAGCGGACCCTACGGCTACGGCGAGCCTGTCCCCGCGTCGGCATTCGCGCTCGCGAGCCGACTGTGGGGCACGTTTTCAACGTGGCGGGCTGAGCGATCTCGCTTCGCTGTGCAAAAACACTGCGGTTGGCATACCGCGTCTGCCTTTGCTCCGCGGGACGCGCTTCTGGTAGAGTAAGTCTGCTGCCAGTAGCGCCCAACCTGCCATACCCTTCCGAAAGGACCCGCCATGACCCGCCTCGTCATTGCTTCGTTTGCGTTGGTGCTTTCCACGGCCGGGTTCGCTGCCGAAGATGCTCCCGCACCGTCCAAAACGGTGGGCTGGCGCACCGACGGCACGGGAAGCTATCCGCGCGCCACGCCGCCGCGGACGTGGGCCGTCGACAAGAATGTCGTCTGGCGAACCAAGATGCCGGACTGGAGCAACGCAACGCCGGTCATTGTCGGCGATAAGCTGCTGGTCTGCTCCGAGCCGGGGATGCTGCTCTGCGTCGGGCTGACGGACGGCAAGGTCCTCTGGCAGAAAGAAAACTCCTATCAGGACGTCGTGCTTTCGCCGGCGCAAAAGCAGCAGCTGGAAGCCGAGGAGAAGCTGGCGGATGCGATCCTGGCCAAGGTCCGCCTGGCCGAAATGGAGTCCGCCGCCGTGCGTAAGAAGCTGGCCGCTCACCCGGACAGCAAGGAGGAATTGCAAAAGAAGCTGGATGAACTCAAGACGCAGACGGAGGGTTTCAAGCTCAAGCTGAAGGACTATCCGCTGGCGGGCAAGTTTCACCAGCCCCACAAGGATGGGACCGGCGGGTTCTCCAGCCCCACTCCGACCACCGACGGGAAAAACGTCTACGTCATCTTTGGCAACGGCCTGGCCGCCTGCTACGACCTCGACGGCAACCGGAAGTGGATTCAGAACGTGGAGCATTCCACGGCACCCTATGGCCACGGCAGTTCGCCCCTGCTCGTCGGCAACAAGCTGCTCGTCCACTTCGCCGACTTGGTTGCCCTGGACGTCAAGGACGGCTCCGAATCGTGGCGGACCAAGCTGTCGCCGAACCACGGCACTCCAATCCACACCCGGATCGGCAACGTCGACGTGGCGATTCACCCCAATGGCCTGCTGGTCCGCGTGTCCGATGGCGTCGTCCTGGCCGACAAGCTGGGCTCGTCCGGCCCCAACTCACCGCTGCTCCATGACGGCATCGTCTATTTCGTCCGCAATGATGCACGAGCGGTAAAGCTCCCCGCGGACCTGACCGCCAAGCCCGATCCGATCTGGAAGGGCCGGTTGACGGGAAGCGGCTACTGGTTCTCTTCGCCGGTCTATCACGAGGGCCTGATCTACGGCCTCAGCGCCATGGGTATCCTCAACGTCGTCGATGCCGGGACGGGAAAAGTGGTCTATGAGCAACGACTGGCGTTCGGCAGCGGCCAAGTCTACCCGAGCATCGCCGTTGCGGGCGGGCTCCTCTTCATCAGTTCCGACGAGGGCATCACGCTCGTCCTGGAACCCGGCCGCGAGTACAAGGAAGTGGCGAAGAACACGCTCGAGAAATTCCGCAGCACGCCCGTCTTCCAGGGCAAGCGGATGTACATCCGCGGCCGAGAGTATCTGTATTGCATCGGCGAATAACTCCACTGCCGAATGCCGGCAACTTATATTTCGCGGTTACCAGGTCTCAATTTGGCCCGCGTGCAGTATGCGCGGGTGTTCCGTGGCACGGACATTTCTGTCCGTGCCGTTTCCCGACGGCACGGACAGAAATGTCCGTGCCACTAGCCTCCCAATGGGCGCTTCACGAGATTCTAGCGAAGGCCAAGGTCGCCTACGAGAAATGGGTTGTCCCGGGTGCAGGTGCAAGCGCGCTTGTTCGCTCAAGCTGGCCATTCGTCCGACGCGCAAGCGTCAAGCGTCGGGCGAACTTTGGAAAGGGCCGCCGTTCCCGCTAGACTGACGACATCGAACGGGGTGACGTCGATCCGTCCCCCCGCCCGTTGGTTGGCAGAGGCAGGGAGTATGCTCATGAGTGGCGATTCCGCGGCGGTGCGGTGCCGAGGTGTCCGTGGGGCGACGTTTATCGACGAGGACACGCCGGAGGCGATCCTGGCGGGAACGCGCGAGTTGCTGGCGGCGATTGCCCAGGCCAACAGCATCGCCACCGAGGACATCGCCAGCGCCTTCTTCACGTCGACGGCCGACCTGCGATCGGCCTTCCCGGCGCGGGCGGCACGTGACCTGGGCTGGACCGACGTACCGCTTCTGGGCGCGACGGAGGTGGACAAGCCGGGCGGCCCGCCGCGCTGTATCAGGGTCCTGCTGCACTGGAACACGTCGCGGCGGCAAAGCGAGGTCGTCCACGTCTACCTGCGCGGCTCGGACGCGATGCGCGCACACGATCCACCGAGCCACCTCGCGTCCGGAAAACGCGCGGACGAGCCCCGGTGAATCTCAGGCAGGAACATGTTGCTTTCGATGAGAAGTCAGGACCTGCCGCATCCGCTTGCGAAGGCCACGGTCGGTGATGAAGGAAAGCGTCCGATTGACGGGCGGCCAGCTGCGCAGATGTGGATTTCGCCCACCATCCAGGCGAACGCCGCCGCCGTTCCCGAACCCGGCTCGGTCGATGAGCCCTTTGGTCGGTATCGAAGAAGGCACCGGCTGCCCGCTGGCATGCAGGGACGTCAGGGTGGCGCCATCGAGGTCCCTTCGTCAAGGCGGCGGTCCATGAAGCGGATGTTGAGCGTAAATCTTAGCCGCCGGCGGCCGCGGGCCGCTGTCCCGCTGCCCGCAACAGCTCGTCGGCCCAGGTCGCGTCGTCCGCATCCAGCGGCGGGACGGGTGGAAGGGTGTAATCGATGTCGTCGTATCGACCGTGGCGGTAGACCTGGGTAATCAGGGCTTGCAAGTCCAGCGGCACATCGGCGTCGGTTTCACGCAGCGGCACGCGAATAGCCGGCAGCGGCTCGCGCAAGGGCAGGCGGTAGATTTCGGCCCCTGCCTTCCAGCCGCGATGGACGCAGACCTTATAGGGCGTCCGGTAGGCTGGGGGATATTGCGCCAGCGGCACTTGCAGAACGTGCGGACCGCTCCGCAGCAGGTCGATTTCCACCAGGCTGACCGCACCGTCCGCCAGGTCGCGCTGCTTTTGTCGATAGAGGTCGTGGCCTCGGCCGGCGTACTTGTTGGATGGGCTGAGGACTTCCAGGACCGTGACGACGCGGCGCTGCGGCCGTGTTTCGATGATTTCGAGGAAGCCCTGGGTTTCCGGCTCCAGAAAGGGAACCTCCAACGGTTCCGCCACGATCACGCCGGACAGAGCCACGGCCGTTCCGCTCCTGCCAGAGCGTTCCACCACCCGGAGATCAGGAAAGTAAGACCGTTCCGCACTGGGCAGGTCCACGATGATGCGTTCCTGGGCTCTGGCCCGCAAGTCTGGCGGAAGACGTTCGTTGAGCATTCCGGCGGCATGGCTGATGAGGTTTAGATGGACATCCCCCCAGTGCTGTTCCAGATAGGGATCCATGCCGGGAAATGGGCTGTGCATGATCGAACCTCGGTTGGATTTTCACTCGAAATTATACCTGGTTCGCCGGGCACCGCCAGGACCCGGCTGGCGCTTGCTTCGGCGGGTTCTGGATTTGTAGGGTGCGTCAAGCGTACTCGCGCGGACGCACCGGAATGCAGACGCGTCGGAATGATCGTCAGACCAGTGTTGGTTGCGGTGCGTCCGCGCGAGTACGCTTGACGCACCCTACAAATACGAAATCACAAAGCCCCCACGCTGCTCTCTGGCAGCGTGGGGGCTTTGGTCGTTCACTTCCCTGCCCTTGCGGGCAGCGGGCGATGGGTTACTTCTTGACGAACAGGCGGTCGATCTCCTGGTCGTTCAGCTTTTCCTTGCCGGCGCTGGCGTCGATGACCAGGGCCTTGCCGCTGGGCGTCACCCACACGATGTGGTTGCCCAGGCGGAAGACTTCCTTGACCTCGGGGTGCCGTTCCAGGATGCGGAAGTAGGCTTCGCTCATCGCCTTGACGGCGACGACTTCCATCTTGGACTCGTACCCCTCGTCGATCCACACGCCGCCGATCTCGACGCAGTTGCGGTTCTGCACGCGACGCAGGGCCGTCTGCTCCATGCGGTTCTGGGTCTTCAGGTTGTTCATCTGCACGGCCAGCTCGACGCCGAGCTTTTCCTTCTGGACCGCGTCCAGGTTGCGCTGCCGCAAGAACTGCTGGGCCTGGATGTACGCGTTGCGCTTGTCCTGGGCGTCCTTGAGGGACTTGCCTTCCCCGCTGCCGGCCTCGGCATCGGCGACGCCCCTGGCCTTGTCGTCCTCGAACGTGTTGCGGTTGGCACCATAGCCCTGATCGCCCTTCTCGAGCTTCTTGATGAAGTCCTCGACGGGCATCGGCTTCGCCCCCGCGCCGCCGCCAGGAGCCAGCGCCTGGGGCGCCGGAGCGGGATGACGACCGGGGTCCTTCGGAGCGGGCCGAGCGTTGACGACCGGCACCACGCCATCGGGCACCACCAGATAGCTGGTGTACGGCGTGGCGATACCGTACTTCTTGGCCAGGGCGGTCACTTCGTCGACCAGTTCCTTCTTCTCGCCGTTGGCGCGGATCTGATCGAGCAGGAAGCCGACCTTGCGCCGCGCCCAGACTTCTTCGACGAATGCCTTGTCGTCGTTGGTCTTGCCGGCGAAGTTCATTTCGTAGACGAATTCCTTCGTTTCCTTGCCGACGTTGCCGGTCAGCTTGATCGCGACCGCACCGCTGCCGTTGTAGCGGCCGAGCACGACGACCTGGCCGCCGTGGAACAGGTCGGGCAGGTGGCCGGGATAGATTTCGGTCAGGCCGACCTTGTCGCCGACCACGCTGAGCTTCAGGTTGGCCAGCACGGGATGGCTGATCTTGTTGTAAAGGCTCGAAACCTTGGTCTCGATGTCCTCGGCCGGGCGGACGTAGCTGGCCACGCCGCGCGACTGCTCGGCCAGCTGGTCGAGGAAGGCCGCATTCAGGCCGTCCGCCTCGCCCACGCCGAAGGTGAAGATGCGCGTGTTGGCCGAGTTCTTCGCCGCCACGTTCTTGAGGATCTTGTTGACGTCCGATTCGCCGATGGTCGGCTGGCCGTCCGTGAAGAAGACGGTCGTGAAGGTGCGGCTCTCGTCGTCGCTGCGCAGGGCCATCGCCTTGAGCAGGGCGTCGTTGATCGCGGTGCCGCCGGTGGCCCGCATCTTGTCGACCCACTTCTTGGCGTTCTCGACCTGCTCCTGGCTGGCGTCCACCAGGTTCTCCCGGTAGGTGTTCACCGAGGTGGCGAACTGGACGATGCCGAAGCGGTCCTTGGGCTTCAGGTTATCGAGGCAATACTTGAGCGCCTTCTTCGCCTGCTCCATCTTGACGCCGTGCATGCTGCCCGACGTGTCGAGCACCAGCACCACGTCGCGCGGGATGTAATGGTCCTTGCCCATCTCGACCTTGGGAGACAGCAGCAGCATGAAGTGGCCGTCTTCGCTCGAAATCGGCCGGTGCGTCAGGGTGGTCAGGCCCACTTCCTTGTCGCCCAAGGAGTAGAACAGCTGGAAGTCCTTGTCGAGCTTGGCTTGCTCGCGCTCGAACGTGATCTTGACTTCCTTGTCGCCCTGGCGGCTGACGTTGATCGCATGCGTCGGGCTGTAGACGTTCTGGACGGCATGCTGCGACTTGATGGTCGCGTTGATGCCGAACTCCTGCAGCGTCTCGGTCGCCTTGCCGTCGGTCTTGAGCGGGTAGATGTACTCGACCAGGCCGTTGTCCTTGGGCGCCACGGAGGTGAAGCTGAGCGTCACCTTCTGATCGCCCTTGGGCGGGATGGGGAAGACACGCAGGCGGAACAGGTTGTTGCCGACGTATTCCAGCAGACCGGGGTCCTGGGTGCGGCGAACGATGTCGGTATAGATCTGCTTCGCCTTGGGGGCGTCGAGCAGCTCGCCGGCTACTTCCTTGCCGTCCACCCACATGGTGAACTTATTCACACTGGCACCCTTGGGCACCGGAAACATATACGTGGCTTCGAGTTGGCGGTCGGTGTGGTTGCGGAAGGTCTGTTCGATCCGAGTGGTGGCGACCTGATCGTCAATGGTGATGCCAACCTTGTGGTTGAGCATCGCCAGGGGCGGCAGGTCCTTGTCGGCCGGAATCAGCAGGCCGTGGGCGCCGGCGGACGTGGTCCACGCAAGCACCAGGGCCAGGGCAGGTAAGAGAGCAAAGCGACGCATGGTAACCCCTTTCGTCGTCGGGACGAGAAATGTCCTCATTCACTAGACGAGGCGAGGGCGGGTTTGGATTACCTGGGGCGGAATGTTACAGGGGTGTTACAGGATTGTGGGGCCGGCTTCCAGCCGGTCATTTGGCCGGCTGGAAGCCGGCCCCACAGCAGGCGGCCGCGTCAAGCCAGCTGATTGGAACCGATGAACGCGAACCGTAAAATCACGGGATGACCTCCACGGATTGAGTTTCCAAGCCCATGCCCACGAAGCTGCAAAACCTCTACACCGGCAAATGCGGCCAGCTGGCCGCGATGGCCGAGTTCCTTTGCCTGGGTTACAACGTCGCCATACCTGAAGTGGATCGAGGCGACGACATCTTCGTGGTGAAGGATGACGACGGCGACCTGAGCCGGGTCCAGGTCAAGGCCGCCAATGCAGTCACGCAGCAAGGGGGCTACTCGGCCACGGTTTCATTGCCGCTGCCTCAACTCACCACGGTCCATGACCCGGAATTGTTCTACGTGCTTCCCGTTCGCCACGAGAGAAGGTGGAAGGACTTTGTGGTCATCAGCCGTGATGACTTGAACGCCCTGCGTACCGCGAATGACTGGGGGAACCTGGCAAAACCAACTTGGGCGCTGCGGCTGGCTTTTCGGACCGACGATGTTCGTTACAAAGGCGTGAGTCTCCAACCCTATCGTAACAACTGGAACCGCTACTGGGCTGCCATTGACCATTAGTTGAGTGCCGCAGCCAGGGACGGCGGCTTGCGCAGCACGCGATCCCTCATGGGCTCATAAACTCGGTAGCCGCCGAGTTCTTCCAGTTGCTCCCGGGTCAAGCCGGTCAGGATGAGGGCCACGTGGTCCCAGACCGATCCATCCATGTGACCTTCCGTTTGATCCGCGGCGTCATGACCAACCGAGACGCGCGGCGTGAGACGGGCGTCGGGGAATTTCCGCTGGATCAGTTTCCGGCTGTTTGGGGGCAAGCCGAAGGTGCATCCGCTCCTGTGGCAATTGATGTAGATGTCGACGGGACCGAGTGGTCCCTCCGAAACAAGGTCCTCAGCTAACTCATCCACACGCCAGGATTTCACTTTCGTCCGTTTACGGAGTTCCTTGGCAAACCGCTCCGCATCTTCGCGCTTTGCCCAGACGTAAAGCCAGCGATTCGCAGTGGCGGGTTCCGGAGTGCGCGAAGTCTTCGTCATGTCCACGCCCCACTTCTCCAGGAGGCGAGTATAAGCTTCAAATTCCAGATCCCTGGCGCCGCCAGGTCGTGTGACGACAAACGGCATTGGTTTCCGACCTCTCGAGTGCAGAATCCAACTTCTTGATTATAACAAAGGCGACAGAAAGAGTGGTAAAAAGCGAGGGCCGGGCATCTCGAAGACACCCGGCCCTTTCAGTATTGCTGAATCCGCTACGTTTACGAATTGCCCCACAGCACCACGAGGAGTTGCACCGTCCCCGGCCGGCTCTCGCGATAGCCGTCCAGCAGGTTCTTGACGGCCTTGAACGGCTTCGTTCGCGTCTCACCATACGGCACGACGATCATCGTGCGTTCCGCCTTGGCGCCGGGGCCGCCCGGCAGTGAATGGACGATCTCGCCGAGCGTACCGTGCTCGACGCCGCGCTGCGAAGGCGGTGCGAAGTCCTTTGCCGTGCCGCACAGCACCTTAGCCAGCTCTTCTTCGGTGGTGGCGGCGACCACGACCTGGGCGAACGGGCTGGTGCCCTGCTTCTTGTCGTCCGCACCGAGTTGCTTCAGCAACTGGACGACTTCGCCTGGGGTCATGTTCTCGACATAGAGCGCAAACGTCGTTTTGATCTGGCCCTTGACGCGCATCTGGGCCTCGGGATCGATCGTGAAGGCGATCCCCTGGGCCTTGGCGGCGCTTTGCAGCCGATCGAGCGCCTGGGTGGAGTCGGTGCTGAACAGGTCCAGCCGATGGCTCGGGTCTTTCCTCAGTTCTTGCTGGAGTTGCTCAGCGCTCTCCGGGTCCATGTCGCGGGGCCAGAGGATGAGTGGCACCCGGGCATTGGCCTGCTGGAACTGCGGCACCTTCAGGTTCGGGAAGGCGAAGATCGCGTTCGGATTGGAGCCGCCATCCGGCTTCTCCGCGATGACTTTTGGCTGCTGCGGTCCATCCGTGTTTTCGACGAAGGGCTGTCCGCCGTTGTCTGCGGCGAAGTAGAGGTAGGAGACACCGCCGATGGCGCACAGCAGCACTGCGGCGGCAACGCCGGTCCACCACGATTTCCAGCCGCCGAGACGCGGCGCGGGACGACCTGCCTGCACTCCGACGCGGATGTCGAGCTTGGTAATCCGGTCCATGATGGTGTCGGACAGGTCCAGCTGGAGCGTGTGCTTCGGCAGGCGGCGCAGGATGAGCGAGTCTTTCTTGATGCGGCGATAGAGTTTACGCGCATCCGACGATCTGCGCAGCAGTCGCGAGACGGCTTTGCGTTTGCGCATGCCGAGCTCGCCGTCCACGTAAGCCGTCAGAAGTCGGGAAAGTCGTTCGGAAATCATGACTGATCGTCGGGGTCTGCGTCGTCCGTGGACTAAGGGTCATGGATGCAAAGGGGATGCCAGGATTACTTTCCTCGGGTTCCCAGTCTTCTTCCTTACCTTATCCTGCTTGGGCGTTCTAGCCGTCTTTCTTGTTCAGCACGTCCCGCAGCTCCATTCGGGCTCGGTGGAGCCGGCTGCGAATGGTGCCGATCGGAACCTGCAAAATATCCGCGATCGCTTCGTACTTCTGGCCTTCCATGTCCTTGAGGATCAGGACGGCCCGGTGCTCCGGCGAGAGTCGGTTCAGGGCATCTTGAATGCGCTTCTCTTGCTCGGCCTTCTCGAGCGCGTGCCCCGGCTGGTTGCCGACGGACCCATCCAGCGGTTCGACGCCCCCCTCGCCGTTGCGGCCCGCGTCGATGCTGAGCGCCACCTTTTGCTTCCGTCGCAGGCTGACCGCCGTGTTGTAGGCGATGCGGTACAGCCAGGTGAAGAACTCGGCGTCGCCCTTGAAGTTGTCCAGCGACTTATAGGCGTTGAGGAAGGTCTCCTGCACCACATCCTGAGCGTCTTCCGCGTTGTCCACCAGCCGATAAACGGAGTTGAACAACCGGTCCTGATATCGGCGAATCAGTTCGCCGAAGGCAGCACTACGGCCGCGAAGGCACTCATTGATGAGCCGGTGGTCGTCTGCGCTCACGGTACTCTGTCTCTGAGACGCGGGAGGGGAGCGTTCCGTTCCCGAAACCCGCGGCGTCGGCAGCCCACCGATGAACTTCAGCAGGGTCATGGCGCCTATAATGCCACAGCCGCAAGGGGTTGTCAAAAAGCAAATGAGGGCGGCCGGCTGGTCGGAAGAAACTTAGAACCAGGGGAAGAAATGAACCACGGATTACACGGATAACACGGATAAGTCAAAAGAGTAGGCAGTGTGTCTAGTTCACTCTGAACACCGTTGCGTTGTTGTTAAGCACCTCATTCTTCATCCGTGTTATCTGTGTAATCCGTGGTTCATTTCTTCCCTGCCTTTATTCACACTGGCCGAGCGAAGCCGCGTGGCCAGGGCGCCTTCCACGACCTAGCACACATCCGTATACTAATCGTTTATTCTTCGCCATGGAACCGAGAGCAGGCGGTCGGTGATGGAGAACAGCACGATTGTTGTCCGCGGCGCCCGCGAGCACAACCTCCAAAACGTCAACCTCGAACTGCCCCGTAACCGCCTGGTCGTTTTCACCGGCGTCAGCGGTTCCGGCAAGAGCTCGCTGGCGTTCGATACGCTATATGCCGAAGGACAAAGGCGTTACGTTGAATCGCTGTCCAGTTATGCCCGGCAGTTCCTGGGTCAATTGCCCAAGCCGGACGTCGATTACCTGGCAGGCCTGTCGCCTGCCATCAGCATCCAGCAGAAGACGGCGGGGCGCAACCCGCGTTCGACCGTCGGCACCATCACCGAGATCTACGACTTTCTACGCGTGCTGTTCGCCCGCATCGGCCAGGGCCACTGTCCGGAGTGCGGGCGGCCGATCACCGCCCAGTCGCGCGAGCAGATCATCAGCCGTATCATGGCGCTGCCGGAAGGCACCCGCTTCTTGGTGCTGGCTCCGCTCATCCGCGGTCAGAAGGGCGAATACAAGGACCTGTTCGAAGACTTGCTGAAACGCGGCTTCGTGCGGGCACGCGTCGATGGCCAGGTGGTGCGCCTGACGGACGACCTGAAGCTCGATCGCCGCATCAAGCATCACATCGAAGTCGTCATCGACCGGCTGAAGAACGACACGAAAGTTCGGCCGCGACTGGCGGAAGCCGTCGAACAGGCGCTGGCGCTAAGCGAAGGGTCGCTGATTGTCGCGGTTGAAAAAAGTTCCGAGTTCCGAGTTCAAAGTTCGGAGTTCGGAGTTCGGAGTTCCGAGTCGATGGACAACCCGGAACCCGAAACCCGGAACCCGGAACTCGGAACCCGGAACTCGGAATATGAGGACTTGCTCCTCTCCGCCAACTACGCCTGCACCCATTGCAACAAGGGCTACGAGCCGCCCAGCCCGCAGCTGTTCAGCTTTAACAGTCCGCAGGGCATGTGCCCCGATTGCGATGGCCTCGGTACGCGCTACACCTTCGATTCCGACCTGCTCATTCCCGATCCGGCGCTGAGCTTTTACGAAGGAGCGATCCCCCTCGTCGGCGCCATGCGCGGCATGGGGCGCTGGCGCAAGCACATCTATGAGGGTATCGCGCGCACGCTCGACATCGACCTGAAAACACCCTGGCGCGACCTGTCCGCGGAGCACCAGAACCTGCTGCTCCAGGGTGCGGGCGATCGCCATATCACCTACGAATGGAAGCAGCGCGGCGGCGGTGTGTGGAAGCACGGCGGCAAGTGGGAAGGCATCGTCCCGCAGCTTCTCAGCAGCTTCAAGAAGACCGCCGCGGGCCCGCGCCGACTGCAGCTCGAAAAGTACATGCGCGTCGTCCGCTGCCCGACCTGCCACGGGCGGCGCCTCAACGCCCAGGCCCGTGCGGTGCATGTCGGCGGCAAATCGTTGGTCGAAGTCTGTGCGATGCCGATTGGCGAACTGGGCGACTGGTTCCAGGCGAGCGGGGGGCGTGAGCCCCCTGAGAAAACGTCTTACAGTCCTCGCGCATCCTCAGGGGGCTCACGCCCCCCGCTCGCCGAGCAGTTGTCTCCCAGTCCTCGCGCACCCTCAGGGGGCTCACGCCCCCCGCTCGCCGAGCAGTTGACGCCGATCCAGTACGCCATCGCCGGCGAGGTGTTGAAGGAAATCCGCGGCCGGGTCGGCTTCCTGCTCAACGTCGGCTTGCACTACCTGACGCTGGAGCGCTCGGCGCCGACGCTGTCCGGCGGCGAGGCGCAGCGCATTCGCCTCGCGGGGCAGATCGGCTGCGGCCTGGTTGGCGTGCTCTACATCCTGGACGAACCCAGCATCGGCCTGCATCCACGCGACAACGAACGTCTTCTGCACAGTCTGGAACGCCTGCGCGACATGGGCAACACCGTCATCGTCGTCGAGCACGACGAGGACACGATGCGCGCCGCCGACTACCTGGTGGACTTCGGTCCCGGGCCCGGCGTGCGCGGCGGGCATGTCGTCGCGGCCGGCACCTATGCCGAGGTCATCGCCAATCCTGCCAGCCTCACCGGGCAGTACCTGACCGGCGAGAAGAAGATCGCGATCCCTGCGGAGCGGAGAGCACGCAGCGACAAGGTGATCCGGATCGTTGGCGCCCGGCATCACAACCTGAAGAATGTCGACGTCGAGGTCCCGCTGGGGCAATTCGTCTGCGTCACCGGCGTCAGCGGCTCCGGCAAGAGCTCGCTCATCAATGACATTCTCCTCGAAGGCCTGCTGGCGAACGACCGGCGCGAGCCGGCGGACGAAGAGAACGGCGACGATGCTCCGGAGGACCATTCGGTCGGCGTGCACGATCGCATCGAGGGTGTGGAGCACATCGACAAGGTGATCGCCATCGATCAGTCGCCGATCGGGCGCACGCCGCGCTCCAATCCGGGGACCTACATCAAGGTCTTCGACGAGATTCGCTCGCTCTTTGCCGAAATGCCCGATGCGAAGGTACGCGGCTACGCGCCGGGCCGCTTCAGCTTCAACAAGCCGGGCGGCCGTTGCGAAGCGTGCGAGGGCAACGGCTCCAATCGCCTCGAGATGGACTTCCTGGCCGATGTGTGGGTGACGTGCCCGGTCTGCGAGGGCCGGCGCTTCAGCCGCGAGACGCTGCAGGTGCGCTTCAAGGGCAAGAACATCCGCGAAGTCCTGGAGATGGACGTGCAGGAGGCGCTGACGCACTTCCAGCACATCCCCAAGGTCCGCGCCATGCTGCAGACGCTGCACGACGTCGGCCTGGACTACATCAAGCTCGGCCAGCCCTCCCCGACCCTGTCCGGTGGCGAGGCCCAACGCGTCAAGCTGGCCCGCGAGCTGTGCCGGCGCAGCACGGGCCGCACGCTCTACGTCCTCGACGAGCCGACGACCGGCCTGCACTTCGACGACATTCACAAGCTGCTGGAAGTGCTGCACGGCTTCGTCAACACCGGCAACACGGTCGTGGTGATCGAGCATAACCTCGACGTCATCAAGACCGCCGACTGGGTCATTGACCTGGGCCCGGAAGGCGGCGACGGCGGCGGCGAGGTCGTCGTGGTCGGAACGCCGGAGAAGGTGGCTGCATGCAAGCGGTCGTACACGGGACAGGCGCTTCGCCCCGTGCTTTCGTTGCCAGTCACTTCGCCAAAGCCCGCCGCTCGTATCGTACAGCGGCGACCCGAGCGTGGGAACGAGGTGATCACCGAGCTCACCGTGCAAGGCGCTCAGCAGCACAACTTGAAAAACATCACCGTCAGCATGCCGCGCGACGCGATGACGGTCTTCACCGGTCCGTCCGGGTCCGGCAAGAGCTCCCTCGCGCTGGACACCATCTATGCCGAGGGGCAGCGCCGCTACATCGAATCGCTGTCGAGCTACGCCCGGCAGTTCCTGGGCCAGGTGCAGAAGCCCAGGGTCGAGCACGTCAGTGGCCTGTCGCCGGCCATCGCCATCGAGCAGCAGACGACGACGCGCAGCCCGCGCAGTACTGTCGGCACCGTCACCGAGGTCTACGATTACCTGCGCATCCTCTACGCGCGGCTCGGCCAGATCTACTGCCCGCGCTGCCAGATCCCCGTCGGCACGCAGACGGTGGACGAGATCATCGACAAGGTGCTGTCACTGCCCGAGGGCACCAAGCTCTACCTGATGGCCCCGGTTGAACGGCACGGCCAGGAGAAGTACGAGGCGCTGTGGGACGAGATTCGCCGCGGCGGCTTTGCCCGCATGCGCGTCGACGGCAAATCCCACGGCGTGGACGAGCCGCCCGCCATCGACCATCGCCGTAAGCATCGGGTGGAGGTGGTCGTCGATCGCGTGGTGGTGCGGGCGAACCAGCGCAGCCGGGTCGCCGATGCGGTGGAAACGGCCCTGAACCTCGGCAAGGGCGTGATGCACGTCGCCCAGGTGGACGACGCCAAGCCGGAACCGGACTGGAAGGTCGAGCGTTACAGCCAGCACTTCGCCTGCGACCAGTGCGGCCGCAGCTTCGAGCCATTGAATCCGCATAACTTCTCGTTCAACAGCCCGCTCGGCTGGTGCCCGACGTGCGAGGGACTTGGCGTGCAGCGCGGCGCCAGCACGGCCCTTCTCATCCGCGATCCAAAGCTGTCGCTTCGCGATGGCGCCATCGCCGCCTGGCCGGCACTGACCGCGGAGAACCCCTTCACCCAGTTTGCCGAGGCGCTGGCGCGGCACGTCGGCTTTTCGCTGGACTCGCCGTTCGCAGAGCTGAAAGAGGAACAGCAACGCGCGATCTTGCACGGGACCGGCGATGCCTGGATACCGCTCGATGCAAGCACCGAGGCGAGCGGGGGGCGTCAGCCCCCTGAGAAAAGGGGCCGTAAACTCAAGGGGCTAACGCCCCCCGCTCGCCAGGGAACCCGTTTCCAGTACAAAGGGTTGTTCCCCGCCATCGACGAGGCATCTCGCGTCAGCTTCGTCTATCGTCAGAAGCTCGACCACCTCGTCAACGAGGTGCCCTGCTCTACTTGTGCCGCCTCGCGGCTGCGCGACGACTCCGCTGCCGTGCGCTTCCTCGATCGCACGCTGGGGACCGTCGGCAACCTGCCTCTGAGCGAAACGCTGCGACTGTTCAAGGACCTGAATCTGACCAAGGCGCAGCGACAGATGGCCGGCGAGCTGCTCCGCGAGATCACGAATCGCCTGCAGTTCCTGGTCGACGTCGGCCTGGACTACCTGACGCTCAGCCGCTCGGCGCCGACGCTGTCTGGCGGAGAGTCGCAGCGCATTCGCCTCGCCAGCCAGATCGGCAGCGGCCTGACCGGCGTGCTCTACGTCCTTGATGAGCCCACCATCGGCCTGCACCCGCGCGACAATCGGCGACTGCTCCAGGCACTGAAGAACCTGCGCGACCTGGGCAACACCCTGGTGCTGGTGGAGCACGACCGCGAGGTGATCGGCGCCGCCGACTACCTGCTCGACTTCGGCCCCGGCGCCGGCGACCGGGGCGGCGAGATCACCGCCCAAGGCACGCCGAAGCAGGTGCAGCGGGCGAAGAACTCGCTGACGGGGCAATACCTGTCGGGCAAGAAGGCGATTCCGGTGCCGACCAATCGGCGTATCGCCGGTCCTTCCGCTCCCGTTCCCCTTCCCGTTCCCGTTCCCCTTCCCGATCGAAGGCCGAAATCGGGAACGGGAAGGGGAACGGGAAGAGGAAGGGAAGGGGAAAGACAGTGTTTGACGGTCAAGGGCGCGCGTCACAACAACCTGAAGAACATCGACGTCGCCTTCCCGCTCGGCGCCTTCATCGCCGTCACCGGCGTCAGCGGCTCCGGCAAGAGCTCGCTGGTCCACGAGGTGCTCTACAACACCCTGGCTCGCAAGCTGCATCGCGCCCGCACCGTCGGCGCGGCGCACGACGACATCCTCGGCCTGGAGCACATCGACAAGGTCATCAACGTCGATCAGGACCCGATCGGCAACTCGCCCAGCTCCAACCCGGCGACCTACACCGGCGTCTTCGACCTGGTGCGGCAGCTCTTCGCCCAGCTTCCCGAGTCGAAAGTGCGTGGCTACCACCCGCGCCGGTTCAGCTTCAACAAGCCGGGCGGCCGTTGCGAGGCGTGCGAAGGCAACGGTCAGAAGAAGATCGAGATGCACTTCCTGCCCGACGTCTGGGTCGAGTGCGACGTCTGTCACGGCAGCCGCTACAACCCGGAGACGCTGGCCGTCAAGTACAAGGGCAAGTCGATCGCCGACGTATTGACGATGCGCGTCGGTGAAGCCCTGGAGCTGTTCGGCAACATCCCGAAGATCCGCCGCATCCTGCAAACGCTGGCCGACGTGGGCCTCGATTACATCTCCCTGGGCCAGCCGGCACCGACGCTGTCCGGCGGCGAGGCGCAGCGCGTCAAGCTGGCCGCCGAGCTGGGACGGCCCAACACCGGCCGCACGATCTACCTGCTCGACGAGCCGACGACGGGCTTGCACTTCGACGACATCGCCAAGCTCCTCGAAGTGCTGAATCGCCTGGTGGACCTGGGTAACACCGTCCTCGTCGTTGAGCACAATTTGGACGTGATCAAGACGGCCGACTGGATCATCGACCTGGGCCCGGAAGCCGGTGACGCAGGCGGTTATGTCGTTGCCGCGGGAACGCCGGAAGAGATCGTTAGCTCCGAGTTTCGAGTTCAAAGTTCAAAGTTCAAAGTTCAAAGTTCAAAGTTTCGAGTTCAAAGTTCCGAGTTCAAAGTTTCGAGTTCCGAGTCAAACCCGGCACTCGAAACTCGAAACTCGGAACTCGGAACTCGAAACTCGGAACTCGAAACTCGAAACTCGGAACTCGAAACTTTGAACTCGAAACCGGTCAGCCACACCGCCGCCATTCTCCGCGAAGTGCTGGAAGCCGGTCCGCACGTGGAGCGGGTGAAGTACGATCCCTTCGCCGCCGAGGCCGAGCGCGAAGGCGACGTGGCGCTCGAAGCCGTCGGCCGCGATGCGCGGATGCCGTGGGAGACCGACGGCAAGCGCTGGCATACGGTGGAGCGCGTCAGCCACAAGGGCACGCCTTGCCGCTGGGACGGCCAGATGCTGACCTGGCTCGACGAACGCATCCATGCCCTGGGCGATTTCGGCGATACGAGCTGGGAGGAGCGCACGCAGGTCGAAATCGCGGCGCCGGTCAAGAGCCACGGCTGGTTCCTTCATGTGCATACCGGACTGGAACGATATGCGCGCCTGGTTTTTCATGTGGGCCGCAATGCATTCAAGCAGGCCGAGCTGCGCACGCGCCTCGACCTCCGGCCACTCAACGAGATCGCCGGCCACGACGTCTACGGCGACGAGCAGCGCGTGCAGGTCGCCAACCGCAAGGGACCGTGGCAGGAGATCGCCATCCTTGGCCATCGCCTGAGCGACATCGATACGCCGGCATTCCACACGTTCCTGAAAGAAGCCGTGGAAAGCTTCCATGACAACCTGAAGCGTCTGCGCACCAAGCCCGAAGACGTGATGCCGTGGAAGGTCAACGGCGAGCGCTGGCACCTCGGCGACAAGGGCTTCCCCCCTGGCCGCAAGGTGGCATGGGACCGCGCCCTCCTGCCGCGACTGCTGAAGCTGGCACGCGAAGTGGAGCCGAAGCTCGAGGTGCAGTGGGACGCTCGCGATGCCGTCTCACTCAAGGTGCCCGGCGTGTCGAAGGCCTGGGCGCGGCTTCGCACCAAGGAGGTGGAGGCACTCGACTGTCGCTTCCTCGGCAAGAACGGCCAGTTCAACCTGAGCCGGATCGAGAAGTTCGGTACCACGCCGGCCCTCCTGACCAACCGCGCCGACGGCGACGTGCTGCAGCTTACCTTCGTCCATGACGAGCACGTTCATGCGACCGAATTGAAGGCGTTGCTGGCGGAACAACTGCGCGGGTTCCGCGAGGCGTTCGGGAAGGAGTAGAGGGGGGCGAGCTACTTATCTTGCTGTTCCCGGGCCCGCTCGACCAGTTCGTCGAACTTCATTACATAGTCCGCGTGGACGGAGGTCAGGTGTTGCCGGATGGCATCCGCCTGCTCGGGAACCGCACGCATCAGTTCAATCACGTCACCGTCGTCGCGGCCTCGACCTGCAGCGATCTTTAGCTCAATGAGCCGGGGCAGCGCAATATAACGCAAGGTTCCGCTTTGCGCTCCCATGAGTGCCGGATGAGGAATCGTCGTCGGTGCAGGCTTGGACGTCGTGCCAGGACGCGCTCCTTCGGGCAGAATGTCTACCTTTACGTCAGTTTCCTTGTGGATCATCTTGGGCCAGCGCCCTTCCTGGAGCGGCAAAACTTCAAACCCAGCCACGGAGGCGACACGCAAGAACTCTTCGATTCGGTCCATTGGCAACGCGATGTCGACATCGACCGTTAAGCGCGCGACGTAGCCGTGATGCCAGACCGCCCAACCGCCGCCGAGCACTGCTTCGATACCCGTCACTTGCAGCAAGCGGTCGACCGCACGCACGACTCGGCCATAACGGCCTGGTAAGTCTTGAGGCTCAAACATCGTTCCCCTTCCGGCCAGGAGCTGGTCCGCTAGTTCCAGCTGTTGGGTCAGGAATTCCAGAGTAACTACCATCCGATTACCCCTCGTTGGCTGGGCTGATTCCATTTTACACGCCGCCTTGCCGCGGAGTCACGAGACGCCTGGTATTATGATTTCCGCAATCGTATTATAGTCTCCAGTGGTCCGTCCGCGCGGACGGCCCGCTTGCTTGACTCCGCGAGGGACTCCCATGTCCGCAATTCGTTCCGTCCTGGCATTGACCGTCGTGAGTCTCTTCGCCGCCTCCGCATCGGCCCATTACAACATGCTGCTGCCCGACAAGCACTCGGTTGCCAAGGGCGATTCGGTCACGTTCACCTATCAATGGGGCCATCCGTACGAGCATCAACTCTTCGACGCACCCGCTCCGGACAGCATCATCGTCGTCGCGCCGGACGGCAAGGCGACCACGTATCCGGGCAAGTTCGCGCAGCCGGTCAAGCTGCCGTCGGGCGACAAGAAGGTGACGGCCTATCGCTTCAGCTTCAAGCCGGACCAGCGCGGCGATTACCTCGTCGTGCTCAAGACGCCGCCGATCTGGATGGAAGAGGAGAAGGAGTTCTACCAGGACGTGGTCAAGACCATCGTCCACGTGCAGGCCCAGAAGAACTGGGACGCCCTGGCGCTGGGTGGCAAGGAGTTCGAGTTCCTGCCGTTGACCCGGCCTTATGGACTGCTGCCGGGCATGGTGTTCCAGGCCCAGGTGCGCGAACCGGAAGCTGAAGAAGGCCGTATCAAGGATTTGCCCGGGCCGAACGTGCGCGACATGGTTGCGGAGATGCAACGACAGCGGCCTCCCGGTGCACTTGTCGAGATCGAGCGGTACAATCCCGCGGCGCCGAAGGAACTGCCGCTGGACGAGTTCATCACCCGCACCGTTCGTGCCGACCCGAACGGCGTGGCGACGACCACGCTCACGGAAGCCGGCTGGTGGTGCCTGACGGCCGCCCGCGACGGCGGCCAGGTCCAGCGCGACGGCAAGATGGTTCCGTTGAAGAAGCGGACGACCCTGTGGGTCTACGTGGACGAGAAAGCCGGCAGCAGCAAGAAGTGATGAGCGGCATCGAGAGTTGAGAATGCTGTTCGCCGTCCATATCTCGGATGGTCTGCTGACCCTGCCCTGGCTGCTGGGCGGCTTCGCGTTCGCCGCGCTTCTGGCTTTGCTTGGCGCCTGGCGGGTCACGGAAGAAGAGATCCCTCGGGTAGCGCTGATGACTGCGGCGTTCTTCGTCGCCTCGTCGCTGCGGTTGCCGCTCGGTGTCAGCACGGCGCATCTGCTGCTCAACGGGCTGCTGGGTGTCGTTCTCGGACGCCGCGCCGCACTGGCGATTCCCGTCGGACTGTTCATGCAAGCGGCACTGCTCAATCACGGTGGGTTGGCGACGCTTGGCGTCAACAGTTGCATCCAGGTCCTCCCTACCCTGCTGGCCTGGCAAGCGTTTGCCCTGCTGAGAAGAGTGCCGTGGGTATGCCTGCCGTGGTTCCGCACCGGGCTGGTTGCCGTCAGCGTGATGGTCTGGGGGCTCAGCTTTGTCTTCTGCGCTGTGCTGCTATGGGAAAAGGTCGGCGACCGTTCGGCTGACCTGAACACGGCAGTGGCGGGCCAGATCGCGTTTGGTCCCGTCAGCCTGGCAAGCGTCATCGCCCTCTCCCTCATCGTTGCCTGGTTGGAGCGACGCCTGGAGACGGCCCCGGAGTTTCCGCTGGGACTGCTGATTGGCGAACTGTCCGTGCTGCTGACGGTGCTGCTGCAGTGCATCGTCCTGATTGCGGGCGGCGACCAGGATTGGCGCGTGTGGGCCCTGGTCGATTTCATGGCCCATTTGCCGATCGCGGTCGTGGAAGGCGTTGTACTTGGCTTCACGGTCGGTTTCCTGGTGCGTGTGAAGCCGGAAATGCTGGCGTGGAAGGCGATATGAACCAATACCAAGGAAAAAGGAAAAAGGAAAAAGGAAAAAGGAACGCGGCGGTCGCGCGTGCGTTTCTCATCTTCTTTGTCTGTCCTTTTTCCTTTTTCCTTTTTCCTTTTTCCTTTGCACACGCGCACCGGCTGGAAGCGCAGGCGTTCGTGCGGCCGTTTGGCTTCGTTCAGATCGAAAGCTGGTACGAGACAGGTGATTCGCCCAAGGATGCGAAGGTCGAAGTCTTTGATGCAAGCGGGAAGCTCCTGGCCACCGGCAAGATCGACGACAAGGGGCTCTTTATCTTCTCCGCCGCGGACGCGACGCCCTTGCGCATCGTCGTCAACGCCGGCGCGGGCCATCGTGCCGTGGTGAACGTCGAGATAGACAAGTTGAAGCAAGGCGCCGAGCAGACGCGAGCCATCTGCACCTGGATCGCCTGCGCCACGCCGCAACCGTCGCCGTATCTGAACGCGGCCCTGCTCGTGGAAGTCCAAAGCGTTCCCTCTGCCCCGCCGTCCGAGCCGCGCGAAACGGGACCGCAGGTGCCGAAGTTGGCACTGGGCATCGGCATCCTGGCAACGATCGCGGCCGTGGTGACCGTCTTGCGCCGAGTGCGCCGACAGCCATCCACGGCCGTGAATCAACGATGATGGTCGCTTACTTCAGGTCCTGCTCACCCTTCACCTGCGCCACGTGCTTCTGCAAGATGGCGAGGTTTTTCTTGTTCGCCTTGAAGGCGAAGTCGAACAGGTCGCCGACGAATGGGACGAGTCCGCCCACCACGTCGATGACGTAGTTGCCGACCATCACGGCCCGCTTGTGCTTCGGCACGCCCAGCCGCGTCGCTTCCTGGAGCATCAGCAAGCCAAACCCGGCCGTGATGACATCGCCCACGACGGGAATGAGCCCGATGATGCCGTCGAGCCCAAAGCGGATCGAGGTACCCGGTATGCAGATGGCCTCATCGAGCAGATGCGTCCAGCGCACCAGGTGCTGGTTGATCTCGAGCTTGAGTTCCGCTTCCTCGAGTCCGAGGACACGGTGTGCCCGTTCGACATATGTCTGCGATGGCATGGTAAAGCCTCCCCTCCCAGGCGAAGCAAAGCCGCCATGGATTGTTCCAATCCCGAGTCCCGGGCATTCCCGAGACAGAGGATTAGAGACGCCAACGGCTGCATTGGATTCCGATTCGATGCACAATGGATGAAGGCAAACCGCGTACCAATCCGCCATGGCTGTGATGGAGGCGGCAGTGGGTTCGCGGTATAACGGGAGAAAGCAGCACACGTCCGCGCGAGGGTGACGTCATGCCCAGTCCGCTTCCGGGAATGGACCCGTACATCGAAGGCTCTGGCCTGTGGCCGGACTTCCATGAAAGCTTCATCATCTACTGGCGGGACGCGATCAGCGATCTGCTGCCCGATCATTACGAGATTCGCATCGACGAACGTATGCGCCTTGTCGCAGTGTCGCCGGAAGAGGCCCAGCGCATTTATCCGGATCTCGGTCACATCGACCGAAGGCCCCATCTTTTCCCGGCGAGTCGGTGTGGCGGAGCGGAGCAGGTTAAACAGATTGGCTTGCCCCCCTCCGGTCAATATGACCGCAGAGGGTTGCCGGAATTACGATGTGCGCATGGGGCAGACCGACGCTCGCCGGGGGAACATGGAATCGTCGATCGGTTCTCGGACCTTCGCGGGATACGGCCGGAGTGTTTGTTGGGTCTAGCCCGCCGGGAGTTAGGGAGTTGCTTGACGCTACAACCAGCGGTTTTGTAAGATGATAGGGAAGAGTACGCGCTCACTCAGCTAAGGATCGCCAAGTGTGCGAGTCGCTCGAAGGCCATACCTGGTTGTATCGGGGAGTACCGGAGGAATCGACCGAGGTGGCCGATGTGAGTTTCAATGGTGAGATTTACCCGCGTAGGCCGGGCTGTGTCGGTAAGGATGCGCGACGTAATCATTCGGGTGCAGCTGCTAATTCTACAGGATGAGCTTGAGTAGCAGATGCCCTGTTTTTCAGGGTCTTCTCAAAGCTCGTGTCAGTTTCGTGCTGCAATCGCTGCCCAAATTTGGGCATTAATGGTCGATTTTCCGGTCTCCGAATGGCCGAAAACCTTGTTTTTCCCGTGTAGGATTGCTGTTTCCCTTGTAGAAAACGCAGTTGCACCCTAATCATTCCATGTATGAAATGACCGATTCGGGCTACACAAGCTGGTCGAAAGATAGGGATACGGCGATTGAGCTTGGTCAATACGCGAGCCGAAATGCCCGGACGAGCAGAGGACATAGACTGAGTGGGAGGGTGGTAGTTTTTAAGGTTCGTATCAGCACGATCGAAGAGGAACGTATCTTCGAGGGTGAAGCGGCTGAGGATGAATATCTGATCGAAGGCACCGTGGAAAACGTCGAGTTTTCTGAGGATGCTGATGATGAGTATGACTGACCAATCCCGTCCTGCAGACTGGCTCGCTGCCGTTGAAGAGGCTGCAACGCTTCGGCGGATCGGCCTCCCGTCCTTCGCTGCTGTTGGCATGGGTGGAGTGCGTTCTGCGACCACCGAGCGTGGACGGTTCGTCACGCTGAAGCGCAGGGCCGTTGCGGATGCACAAGCGGCAACAGGGGGTGTAGTGTGGGCTCTGTGGCATGAGCTTGGCGGTTCCCCTGCGCCCGTCGCGGCGTTCCGGGAATCCGCGCATCCATTCCCGGAGAAGGTGGATGCCGTCTTGTCGGTCCTCAGGGGTTGGCTCATCGACGGGTGGCCGTCCGAGATGGCGAAGAGCGAGGTTAGCAGGCACCCAAACGCCTTGGCTGTCCGCGATCGTCTGCCGCCGGACAGTGGCGATAGGCAGGAATACGACTTGTCCCCGGACCAACGGTTCGGATTCGTGGTAGAGAAGGGCCGCTGGAGCGTTCAATCCAAGGGGAAGTCCTTAACCTCTTGGCGGATGAGAAAGGATCGCACTGGGGCCGACAGCTTGGATCTGCTTAGTCTTGACCGCCTCTGCGAGTGGATGGCTAAGCATTGGTCGGTGATTGCCTACGGAGGCGATGTCCGGCCCTTGCCACTCCGTCACTACCAAGTCGCAGCGAGCAGGGCATACGAGAATGCAGAGCTTGCTCACGCGACAAAAAGTGTCGATGTGGCCCTCTGGTGGTCTTGCCATGCGGTCCGGTCGGTCGATGCAGAGTTGCCAAACCTGTTCTTTGAACGCCAAGGCGATGTGCTTGTGGTGTCATGGGACGCAAGCCCGACGCCGACGAAGTTCTACGAAATTCCGACAGGTGAGGAGGCGGTCAAGGTCGATGTGGCAATACCTGCTCTCCGCAGCCTGCTTGAGGAACGCCTCAAGCTGGTTCAGGAAGATGCCATCGACAATGCTGCCTCTGACCTGATCCTGGGAAACACAGCGTCGGCTGGATACTCCGCAGTGAGGCGATACAATCCGGAAGTGACCAACAAGTGGCTTCTTCATTCTGGCTTCTTGGCGGGTGATGCACAAGATTTCGCTGCAACGGGGACTTCACGTCATCCTGTCGTGGGGCTTCTCAGAAGCAGTCAAGGGAGTTCTCTCAAGCCCGGAGATTGTGAAGCGATCCTAAAGCTGCTGCGGCCGAGTATCGCAGTGAGTTACGCGAAGCTGCGTGATCTTGCCAAGGGGCTGCTCGCTGCGATCAATAGCCACGAGCCTTGGGAGTCTGGGTATCGCTTGGCGCGGTCCATCCGGGAGCGGTTGGGGCTGGCACCTACGGTACATATCGACATGGATCGGTTGGTCCATGAGACGGGGGTTACCATCGCAGATGTGGCACTCGATGATCCGGCCATCCTTGGTGCCTGCGTGGGCGCTCCGGACTACGCTCCCCTCGTCGTTCTGAACTTGAACTGCGAGGACGCGAAGGGCATCAGCGGTCGTCGCGTCACACTGGCACACGAGTTCTGCCACCTGTTGTTCGATCGGGCAGGCTTTAGGAGCCTTGCCCGGTTCGAGGGAGCCGGAGCTGACAGCGACCGGTTGATCGAGATGCGGGCGAACGCCTTCGCGATCGAATTGCTTGTCCCCATGTCAACGCTGATCGACACTGGCGGCGGAGTCGTCGCAGAAGAGCAACTTCCCCTAGTGGCGGAGGAACGGAAGGTCAGCACTCACGCCCTTCGGTGGCATGTGCGGAACTTGCGGAATCGCCTCACGCAAGTGTGATGCCCGGGAAGGCAGGACTTGCCTGTTTCCCCGGGTCATCTCTAATCCTATCGAGCGCGTGCCTCCAGTCCATTGCGATCCGCCTCTGGGCCCCCTGGTCATCAAAGCCAAGGGCGGTTGGTTCGACTGCGTTTTTAGCGTCGATGATCAGACCGAACCCGAATGTGTTCTGGCTGGTTGGTTTTCACGCGGAATTTCGGCCCATCGGGCCGATCTAGCCGCGCAGGAGCCCACTGCCCCAAACCCAGTCCGACCACGGCCACGTTCTTCTTGCCTCGTCCGTCAAGCACCCTCGGGAGCCGGTGCTGGGTAGTTCGCAGCCAAGTCGGTGACGACCTCCTGGATCATGGCGACACAGCTTGGGTTGCTTTGGAGCAATTCGTCGAGCAGGCGACGGGCCTGTTCGATCTGAGCGCCGCGCCAGAAGCAGGAGGCAGCGCTCAGGCGGCTGCGCAAAGCGAGATCCGATTGGCCGATTTGTTCATAGTCATCGGCCAGGACCAGCTCGAGGTGGGCGCCTGCCAGGAAATGACGGACCTGACCAACCCGATCGCCGCGCATTTCCGCGAGCATGGCCCGTTGCACTTCACGTGCTTTGACCGTGACGAGCATGTCGCTTACCGGAGACTGAATGGTGGACATCGGCATCTCCCCAGCCGGGACATGAATGTCAATCGGACCGCAGCCTTACCCGTCCACCGGAAACACCTGATCCAGCGGCACCTCCCACTGCCCCAGTCCCAGGCTGACCACGGCCACGTTCTTCTTGTGGTCGACGCGGACAATGCGCCCCGGCTTGTCGTACTTCGGCACGCGGACCGAATCGTTGGGCTGGAGCTTCAACCGGATCTCGCGCAGGCGCGCTGCCTCAGCTGCCTCGCGCTCCATTTTCTCCATCTTCAGGCGAAGCTCTTCGCGCTGACGTTCAGCCCCGTGCTGTGCGGCCAGCGCTTCCTCGCGGGCCTTCTCGGCGACTTCGCGCAATTGTTGCAGCTGGGCCATCTCGGGGGCGCGGCGCTGCTTCCTTCTCAAGTAACGATGCGCTCGCCGCAGCAGGTCACGGGGCAGCTTGAGGCGCCGTGCGATCTTCAAGGCGTTGCTCGCGCCGAACTGGCCGATGTGCAAGCGATAGGTCGGCCGCAGCGTCTCCACGTCGAACTCCACCGCCGCATTCTCGGCGCGCTCGTTCGAGAAGGCGTAAGTCTTCAGGTCGCCCAGGTGGGTTGTCACCATCGCCCGGCAGCCTTTCCGGTCCAGTTCGTCGAGGATGGCACGGCCGAGCGCGGCCCCCTCGGTCGGGTCGGTGCCGGCGCCAAGCTCGTCGAGCAGCACCAGGCTGTTCGCGTCGGCTGCGGCCAGGATCGAGGCGATGCGAGAGATGTGAGAACTGAATGTGCTCAGCGACTGTTCCAGGCTCTGCTCGTCGCCGATATCGGCCAGGATTTGATGAAAGACCGGAACATTGCTGCCTTCCCCGGCAGGGATGTGCATGCCCGACTGGGCCATCAGACACAAAAGCGCGGTGGTTTTGAGCGTGACCGTCTTGCCGCCCGTGTTCGGCCCCGTGATGACCAGCAAATTGAACGGCGTGCCAAGACGAACATCGATCGGAACAACGGTCCGAGTTTCGAGTTCTGGGTTCCGGGTTTCGAGTTCCGCGTTCGGAGTTGCGGGTTTCGGGTTTCGGATTCCGGGTTCCGGGTTCCGCGTTTCGGGTTCCGCGTTCGGAGTTGGCACACGGCCAGGACCGGATTCAGTGGTCTCTGAACCCGGAACTTGAAACTCCGAACTCGAAACGCCGAGCCCGGAACTCGAAACCCGAACCTCCGAACTCGGAACTCGGAACTGGGAACTGGGAACTCGAAACATCTGCTCCAACAGCGGATGCCGGGCCTGTCGCAGCCACAGTAGGCCTTCAGTGTTGATGTCGGGCGACGCCAGGCCGTAGTCGCGGCTGTAGCGGGCTTTCGCGGTGATCAGGTCGACCTCGGCCATCACCTCGATGGCCCGGTTCAGCGGGTGCGATACCTTGCCGACGTCGGCGGACAGACGTCGCAGGATGCGGCGGATCTCGCGTTCTTCCTCGCCCTTGAGCACGGCACGTTCAGCACTGAGGTTGGCGACGCCGGCTGGTTCGATGAACAGCGTTTCGCCCGTACTGCTGGTGCGATGGACGACGCCGGGCACCTTGTGGCGGAAGTTGACGGCCACCGGCAAGACGTAGTGGTCGCCGCTGACAGTGGCGTTGGGATAGCGAAGGATTTTACGCAACTCCGGATCGCGGAGGAGACGCTTGATCTGGTTCTGCACGCGCTCGTCAATGCCGGCGAGCTGTAGCCGGATGTTCGCCAACGGCCGGCTGGCCATGTCGAGGACGTGGCCGCGCGAATCGATGCAGCCGCTGATCGCCTTGGCCACCACGCCCATGTCTTCGATCGGCGCCAGCAGGGTCATCAGTCGCTGGCAACGCTCGTTGAGGCGCATCCGATAGCGATACATGTTGCCGGTGCAGGCAAGCGTGTCGGCCACTTCGAGCAGCTGCTCGGCCGTCAGCATCGAGCCGATGGCGGCGCGGCGAACGACCAGGCGAACGTCGTGCAGGCCCCCGAAGGGGGGCGGCTGGCCCTGGCCCAGGGCATCGACCATCTCGGTCACCAAAGCCAGGCGGGCGCGGATCTTGTCCGCATCGATCGAGGGCTCGATCTGCCGGGCCAGCTCCTTGCCCAGCGAGGAGGCGCAGTAGCCCGCCAGCAGGTCGCGGACCTTGTCGAACTGCAGCAGCTCCAGCGTGTGTGCGTCCATCAATGCCGTGTCATCCATGTATGCGAGGACAACCCCCGTCGGGGTTGGGTTCGGGGTACGATTGCTGACGACTGCGCGTTCAATGCAACCCCAACGTGGGTAAGGCCTGTCACGTCCCAACGATGCAATGCCGAGCGAACGCAGTGGGTCGTCCAGGCGCGCCCCCAGCGGCTTTGGCATCGCTCGCGCCATTGCCGGTCGTGGGCTGGTCCTGTGAGTGAATTGTAATGGAGTGGCGCGTGTGTGCCACCCCGTTGCACCGTACCGCTGCTCCGCGTACAGTGTGACGCATCCTTGAGCGATCCTCGTCGGTGGAGATTTGACCATGCCATCCCGCGCTCGCCTTGCCGCCCTGCTCGTTGCTGGCTTCCTGGTTGCGCTGATGCCCGCCACCGCGGCGGACGATCTGCCGCAGATGAAGTTCAACGACGTCAAGGAGATCGCGCCCGGCGTTTTCTTCCGCTATTCGTCCATCAGCGCCACCGATCCGAAGATTCCCTTCGGTGGCAGCAACAATATCTGGGTGGTGTTCGAGGACTATGTCGTCGTCGTCGACGCCAACTTCCCCAAGGAGGCGAAGGACGTGGTCGCGGCTGTCAAGAAGACGACCGACAAGCCGATCCGCTACGTCTTCGACACGCACCATCACGGCGACCACGCCTACGGCAACGCGGTCTTTGCCGCGGAAGGCGCCAGTGTGATTTCCCAGGCGAATTGCGCCCGGCTCCTGCGCATCAATGGTCCGGAGGAGTTCAAGAAGGAAGGCATGGTGCGCAAGGACGTGAAGGAAAGCACGCTCAAGGTGCCCAACGTCATCTTCGACGACAAGCTGGTGCTCGACGACGGCAAGGGCCAGCGCGTCGAGTTCCTGTTCATGGGCCATGCCCACACCGCCGGCGATGCCTGTGCGTATATCCCAAAGGCGAAGGTCCTCTGCACGGGCGATGCCTGCGTCAACGGCGCTTACAACTACATGGGGCATTCGGATTCCGCGTCGTGGATTCGCGCCCTGGAGAAGATGCAACAGCTGGAAGTCAAGATGGTCGCGCCCGGCCACGGTCCACTCGCCGGCAAGGAACTGCTCGAAAAGCAGAAACGCTACTTCGTCGAACTGCGCCAGTTCGTTCAGAAGGGCATTGAGGCAGGCAAGGACGTGGAAGCCCTCGTCAAGGAGATCGATTTCCCCTGGTACAAGGAATGGACGGGCGTCAAGCCGGCCGGGGACAACGTCAAGCACGTCTATGCCGAGCTGACCGGCCAGGTCATGCCCTGGGACTTCACGGAGGACTTCGGCATCTACGAAGGCCCGTCGCCGTCGAAGAAGGACAAGGACTGGCAGGAGCCGAAACGCATCGTGGTGCCCGCGGGCCTGATGCCGGCGAAGATCAACGAGCTGAAACGCGTGGCGCCGAAGATCGAGTTCGTGCCGGTCAAGAATGCGGAGGAAGCGGCCAAGGCCGCGGCCGACGCGGACGCGGTGCTCGGCTTCTGCACGGCCGACATCGCCAGGAACGGGAAAAACCTGCGCTGGATTCAGGTCGGCCATGCCGGTGTCGAGAAAGACCTGGCGCCGGAGGTGGTCAAGAGCAAGGCCACAGTGACGAACACGGCCCGGCTCTATGGTCCCAACGTGGCTGACCAGGCCCTGGCGCTGTTGCTCTGCCTCACCCGCGGCGTCAAGGCGCCAGTCGACGGCGGCTCCGGCAAGCTGCCGACGTGGGATGCCCTCAAGGACGGCGTCAAGCCGCAGGAGCTGCACGGCAAGTCGATGCTGATCGTCGGCCTGGGCGGCATCGGGACTCAGATCGCCCGGCGCGGCAATGCCTTTGGCATGCGCGTCATGGCCGTCGATCCCAAGGAAGACCTGGTGCGCCCCGATTTCGTGTTCAGCCTCGACAAGCCCGCGAAGCTCATGGAACTGTTGCCGAAGGCCGACGTGGTCGTACTGGCCTGCCCCCTGACGGACCAGACCAAGGGCATGTTCGGCGCGGAGCAGTTCAAGGCCATGAAGCCGACCGCGTACTTGATCAACATCGCCCGCGGCGGCATCGTCAAGACCGACGCATTGGCGGCAGCCCTGGAGAAGAAGCAAATCGCCGGCGCCGGCCTGGACGTGACCGATCCGGAGCCGTTGCCAGATGGCCATGCACTGTGGAAGCGGTCGAATGTCGTCATCAGTCCGCACCAGGGCGGCCAGTCGGACGACGCCCGCGATCGGCAATGGCGGCTGTGGCGCGAGAACGTGCGCCGCTTTGCCGTGGGAGAGCCCCTGCTGTGCGTGGTGGACAAGGAGAAGGGGTATTGAGAGAATACGGGGTATCGCAAGACCGTCAGCAGACTTTCTGGGGGCAGAAATCATGAACAACGGCACGCCGCCTGATGACCGCGAGTTCGATGTGCTTCCCCCGGCAATCACGCACCTGTATCCGGGCAAGTGCATCATCTATAGCGAAGACGAACAGCGCGTCATCGGCGTGGGCGACACCTGGGAGGAGGCGGCGGACCAGGCCGAAGCCTCCGGGGTGAAAGGGCTTTGGCACTTTGGATTTGCCGAATACGCTGATGTCTCCGATTTTTAGGACCCGGGATGCAGTTTCCGTACACCGAGGTTCGGCCAGGGAGTTTTCGGCCCAAGATTCCTGTCCTGGTCCGGGGAGTCGGTTCCTTGCACGTGATCGATGGCCTGCTGGACACGGGCGCGGACCGCACCATGGTTCCCCTTCAGGTCGCGTTGAACCTGGGTATCGACGTGGCAACCCTCGGTCCGGAAGTGCGGTTGCAATCGGGGACCGGACAAATCCTGAGTTGTCGAATCGCGCATCTCATCCTGGAATTGAGGCGCCTCACCGAGCAAATCACCTGGCTGGCCGAAGTGGTTGTTCCGACCCAGCATCTTCCACACGCGTACTGGGGCTTCAAAGGCTTCCTCGAGTTCTTCCGCGCCGAGTTCGACGGACCGAATCACCTGATCACATTGACCGCGGGCGACAACCTACCGGCGACCGTTGCACCGCCGTGATCGTTCCCCCGTAACTGACGAGGTTCAAATGCGAATCGTATGCACGGGTTTGCTCGTATGCTTCCTCGGTGCCCAGTTTGTGGCACCCGCCGTGGCCGACGACAAGGCCGATGCGCAAGCCATCGTCGACAAGGCCCTCAAGGCCCTGGGCGGCGAGGCCAAGCTGGCTAAGTTCAAGGCCCAGACCTGGAACGAGAAAGGCACCTACTACGGCATGGGCGAGGGGCTGCCCTTCACCGGCAAGTACGCCATTCAGTTCCCCGACAAGTTCCGCATGGAGATCGAGAACGTGTTCACGATCGTCGTGGATGGCGACAAGGGCTGGATGCAGGGCGGCGGCGAGACAAAGGACCTGACGAAGGAGCAACTCGCGGGCCAGAAGCAGATGCTCTACGGTGGGTGGGTGTCGTCCTTGCAGACGATCAAGGACAAGGAGTTCACTCTAGCCACTCAGGGTGAAATCAAGATCGACAAGGACGCGGCGCTGGGCGTAAAGGTGTCGCGCAAGGGCAAGCCCGACGTGCTGCTCTTCTTCGACAAGGCGACCGGCCTGTTGGCCAAGTCGGAGTTCCCCGTGCTGTCCGATGAGCTCAAAGGCAAGGAAGTGAAGCAAGAGACCTTCTTCAGCGAGTACAAAGAAGTGGACGGCGTCAAGATTCCGATGAAGGTGGTCATCAAGCGCGAGGGCAAGGTGTTCGTCGAAGCACAGCTTCAGGATGTGAAGCCGCTGGACAAGGTGGACCCCAAGCTCTTTGCGAAACCGTGAGGCCGCTTCGACGCGAAGCTTCAACGGCCGCGCTCCATACGGCAACGTGGGGCGCGGCTCGTCTCATGAAGACAGCAGGTTTTCCGAATGGAACTGATGCTGGCTCGCTTCTGGTGGCTGCTGGTGGGCCACGCGGTCGGGGATTTCGCGCTCCAGAGCGAGGCAATGGCCATCGAGAAGAATCGCCACAGCAAGAGCGTGCTCCAGCGCGCGGTGCCCTGGTTCTACTGGCTCTCGGCCCATTCGCTCCTCCACGGTGCGGCCGTGGGACTGATCACGCAGTCCGTCTGGCTGGGTCTCGTCGAGACCGTGCTGCACTGGGTCATCGACTTCGTCAAGTGCGAACACTGGACCAACATCCACCAGGACCAAGTGCTGCACATCCTTTGCAAAGTCGCCTGGGCCGTGCTGTCGGTGCAGGTGCCGGAACTGCACACGCCGCTGTCCCGGATGTGATCATCAGCCTCGGCGTGGCCCTCGGCCTTTCTGGTTTTTCACGGCAGTGTCTTGCGCAGCTCATCCAGGCTGGCGGCGGACTTCAGGGCCAGCTGGAAGGACTGTAATGCGGCCACGTCCTCGATTCGGCGAACGCGTGCCATGAGCCGCTTGCCGCGGGCACCGAATTTCAGCTCCAGGCCCAGGGCCAGCCCCGCCAATAGTCCTTCGCGCAGGCCTTCCTCGCGACCGCGCTCAAGCCCTTTCTGGATGGCCGACCGTTCGATGCTGCTGATGTAAGGCATTTGTTTCTCCTTTTCGAACTCGTGAACCGCCTGCTCGAATTGCTGCTTCATCGCCCTGGGCAGATCCATCATCCAGTCGATGAATCGAAACAGCTCGACGATGTCCGCCCGTTGCAAACCGCGCTCATACAGTCCCCGCACCAGCCGCAGCTTCCAGTGGCTGCGTTCCTCGGGTGCCGCACGCGTCTGCATCGTCTTCAAATGGGCCAGCACCACGACGGCGAACGGATTGGCGTTCGTCTCCAGGGCGGACTCGGCGGCGGCATAGTCCAGCAGCTTCACCACCGGAAACTCGATGCCCGCGCGACAACCCCACAAGCCGGAATGAAACTGCGCCGGCCGCCAGTCCGCACGGTCGTCGGTCAACACCGCCAGGCTGACCACCACGCGATTATAGCGGTCGAAGAGGCGGTAGTTGTAGACATACATGCGCCGGGCGAAATGGTCTTCAGGCTGGCTTTGCACCTCGACATGGATGAGCACCCAGGCTTCGTCGCCGTCCGTGCGCCACACCTTGACCAAGCGATCGACGTGGCGCCGGCCGATCTCGGCTTCGCGGACGACTTGCTGCAGTTCCTTGTCGAGCATTTCGTAACCGCGCGACCAGTCGATGGCCGCATGGATGGCGGGGTAGAAGAAGGCCAGAAACGCGGGGAAGTAGCGTTCCAAAGCTTCTTTCCAGGGGCTGTCGAAGTCACTCATCGCTGGGCTTCCGCGGACTCGGACGGAAACGGAGGCCGCTCACACAGGTCGTTACTTCAAATGTAATAGTCCGGCTCACCGTGGCCCTTGACCGCCACGGCACGAATCTGCTCGCCCAGTTCCGGTCGGCGAAGATGGCGGCGGCCCAGCAGACGCAAGCCGATGAAAGCAAGGGTCGCGATGCCCGTCGCCACCAGTCCGGCCATTGCGTTGGCCACTTCACTGTCGGACGACAGGACGAAGCGCACGCTGATGTACATCATCAACAGGCCGAAGAGCATGCGCAGGGAGTGGTCCGGCAGGTAGTCCACAACGGTTCGGCTGGCCAGCGCTCCGACCACAAACGCACCTGCAACCCAGGGCACCGCATCCAGGTCCACGTGGCCCCGGCGAAAGGCGTGAAACGCCGCCGGCAGGCAGACCGGCAGCGCCAGGATGGTCAAACTGGTGCCGGTAGCCTTGCGTGGCTCCAGGCCGCACAACCAGACCAGCGCCGGCACCAGCAGCACGCCGCCGCCGCTGCCAAACGCGCCCGTGACGCTGCCGACCGCCAGACCAATCGTCACGTAAAGCAGAATGTTCATGTATCTCCCCGCTTCTCCTGGGGTCGCGATACCGAGGGCCTTCTCGTTTCCAGGCTCCGGAGCTTGGATGCGAGGAATGAAGGTCCGTTTCCCTTGCAGCTTAGGAGATTTGGCCCGGTCGGGATAGCCCGAACCGATCCAGAGACCGAGGCTTCCGAGGCGGCGGATGGAAGGCAAAACAACCCTGTTGCGTTCGGCGATCTCAGGCCGCAGAATCGGAGAATTGGTGCCTCGCACTCCGACATGAAAGGCCAGGCCATGAATCCTCGCGGTCTCTTCCTTGCGACGGTCGCGCTCACCGCGCTCCTCCATGGCCCGGCACACGCTCACTTTCTGTTCGTGCGCGTCCTGCCGCCGGCCGAGGGCGGACGCGCCGCCGAGGTTTATTTCAGCGAGCTGGCCGAAGCGGGCGACCCACGCTTCACCGACAAGATCGCCCAGACGCAGCTCTGGCTGCAGACGACGCCCGGCAAGTTCGAGACGCTCAAGGTCCACAAGGCGTCGGACCGTCTGCGGGCCTGGCTTCCCTACTCCGGCAGCCTCGTGGTCGTCGGCGAGTGCCGCTACGGCGTGCTGGCGCGACCCAAGCAAACGCCGTTCCTGCTGCGGCACCATCCCAAGGCCATCGCCGGTAATCCGGACGAGCTGAACAAGCTCCAGCCGCATGGCAAGCTGCCCCTGGAAATCGCGGCGACGATCGATGGCGAGACCCTGCGCTTCACGGCGCTGCGTCACGGCAAGCCGGTTCCGAACGCGGAGTTCTTCACCGTCGATGCCAAGCTCAATGGCGGCAAACTGGCCGCCGACGGCGAGGGCCGCGTCTCCTGGAAGCCGCCGGCGCCGGGCAACTACTCCGTCTACACCCGCAACACCTTGAAAGAAGCCGGCGAGCACGACGGCAAGAAGTACGAAGAGATCCGCGACTTTGCCACCATCGCTTTCAGCTGGCCGCTGGAGCGCAAGGACGCCGACGCTGCCGCCGTGACACGCTTCGAAGAAGCGCTGGCCGCTCGCGCCTCGTGGAAGGACTTTCCCGGCTTCAGTGCTCGCATTGCCGGCAACCTGGATGGCCGGCCCTTTGAAGGCTCAATCGACATCGACGCCAAGGGCAAGGTGACGTTCCTCGACGACGATGTGAGCCGTGGCGAATCGGTGGGTCCGTGGGTGCAAGACCAGCTCGAATCGATCGTCCTGCATCGGCTGGCGCGGCCGTCCGGCGATCGCGCCAAGCCGGTGCTGCGCTTCGGCGAAACCAAGGACGATCATCCGCTGGGCCGGCTGTTGATCTTCGACGGCGGCAAGTTCGCGTCCAGCTATCGCGTCAAGGACAAGCAGGTGTTGGTCGTCAATCGCCATGCCGGCAAGGAGAACATGACGATCACGGTGCTGGACAACGACCGCAATACCGAGGGCCTGTTCCTGCCGCGCAGTTACACAGTGCAGTTCTGGGACGCCGCAACGGGCGAACTGAAGCGGACCGAAACCGTGCAGGACCGCTGGCAGCGCGTCGGCACCTGGGACCTGCCGGCACGGCGCATTGTCAGCACGGCGACAGGAACGGGACTTTCGGTGCGCAGTTTCACGCTGAGCAAGCACGAATTGATGAAGAGCAAGTAGCTGCATCATGGACCCGCCGTTTGACGAAGCGACGGCCTACCACGAGGCCGGGCACGCCGTGGTGGCCCTGGCGCTGGGCCGGCCGGTTCACGAGGTCAGCGTGCTGCCCCGCCGCGAGCACCTGGGCATCACCGAGTACCGCAAAGGCGTGTTTCGGCCGACCGAGGACTGGCTGGAGCGCGAGATCCTCATCGCCCTGGGCGGCATCGCGGCGGAAGCCCGCTACACCGGCGACTATGCCTGGGACATGGCCGGCCGCGACATGCAATACGTCCGCAGCATGACCGTGCAGCGCGCCGGCGCGCGGCAAGCCGAGCGCCTCGAGCGCCGCATGCTGGCGAAGGTCGAGCACCTGCTGGCCCAGGAAGGACACTGGCGGGCGGTGGAGTTGATCGTCGCGGAACTGCTGCGGCGCGGCACGATCAGCGGCCGTGCGGTGCGCCATCTGTTCGAGCAGGGCCGCAACGAGGAGAAGCGATGAAGTTCCTGGTAAGCCGGAGTTCCCTGGGCGCCGTATCGAAGCGTTCGCCGTGCAAGGGAGCCGTGCGCGGCCCCGAGTCTCCCGCCTGGCCGGGCGAGTACGAGTGGTTCATCGAACTGGAAACGGTGGAAGCACTGATGGCCTTCCTGGAGAACAACGGCGGCGGCCTGGGACTCTACTCTCCCGAGCCCGGCGAAGAATGTCCGGTTATCGAGATCTTTGATGACGACGAAGAAGGCTGACGCTGCCGACTCGTTCTGGAATGTGACGGCACGGCGCCCATTTCTGTAGCCGCAGGCTTCAGCCTGCGGAGTAGCGTCTCGTTTCAGAGACAACCCACTCCGCAGGCTAAAGCCTGCGGCTACAGAAATGGGCGAAGCAGTGCCTTCGTTCTTTTCCTCGTTCCCAAGCTCCGGCTTGGGAATGAACGGCCGAGAAGCTCCAGCTTCTCGGAACTCGGCGCTACACGGGCAGCGTCGAGTCGCGCAAGACATGCACGGCGAGAAGCTGGAGCTTCTCGGCCGTGCGTTCCCAAGCCGGAGCTTGGGAACGAGAACATCCTAATGTTCTCGCTGCCGGGCGATTGACCGATGACCCAAATTCTGATCGAAGTCCCGCTGGACGAAGCCGCTGCGAACGGCGTGGCCGCGCTCCCCGGCGTGTCCGTTCAGCGTGTGCCGGCACACGAGAGAGCCTGGGAACTCGACGCAGAGTTGCTGCGCGGTCCGGAAGCGATGCTGTGCAAGCTGCCGCCGCGCAACGTGCAGGACATGACCGATCTGAAACTGATCCAGCTTAGCACGGTCGGTTACGAGCACCTGAAGCTCTATCACCTGGCCGACCTGCCGTTGCGCGTGTGCAATGCGCGCGGCATCTTCGACACGGCCATCGCCGAGTGGAACCTGGCGATGATGGTGAACCTGGTCCGCGACCTGCGCGCGATGATCCGCAATCAGGATCGCGGTCACTGGGAGAAGGCGCCGCGCTACCAGCAGGAAATCCGCGGCAGCGTCGTCGGCCTGTGGGGCTATGGCGGCATCGGTCGGGAGACCGCTCGCCTGGCGAAGGCGTTCGGCATGACGGTCCATGTCATGAGCCGATCCGGCGTGTCGCCGCGGCGCAACGCGTACACGCCTGCCGGCACCGGCGATCCCGAAGCTGCGTTGCCGGACCGCGTTTTTGTCGCCGGGCAGGAGCGCGAGTTCCTGTCGGGCCTGGATTTCCTGGTGCTGGCGCTGCCGCACACGCAGCAGAGCACCGGCATGGTCGGCGAGGCTGAGTTGCGGGCGCTGCCGCGAACCGCATTCGTGCTGAACCCGGCCCGTGGCCCGATCATTCAAGAACCAGCACTGCTCACGGCCCTGCGCGAAGGCTGGATCGCCGGGGCCGCGCTGGACACGCACTTCGCGTATCCGCTGCCGGCCGAGCATCCTTTGTGGGGTTTTCCGAATGCCATTCTGACGCCGCACATTTCCGGCGCCGACAAGAGCCGACTGTTTCCCGGACGCGTGGCCGACCTGTTCGTGCAGAACCTGGCGCGCTACCGAAACGGCGAGCCGTTGCTCAACGAATTGACGCCGCGGGAATGGCACGAGGCGTGAGGAATGCAAGAAGCCCCGGAAGTTCCCGGGGCCTCGTCGATGATTGCGGTGTCGCGAAATCACTTCCAGCAAGAAATGGCAACGATGCTGTAGAGGATCGTACCCGCGATGAAGATGCTGACCATGAGCTTGACGATGTAGCCGGCCGCGTGATAGTCGTCCGCGCGCATCGCATCGATTTCGGCCGGCGTGAACAGGCTGGCATGGTCGCGCCCGTGCGTCGTGGGGTGAATCCGCGGCGCGGGATGAGCGTCGGGGGTTGGCGTGATCGCTTCACTCATGGTGCGGTCCTTTCGAATTCCAAAGCCGGAGCGATACACCTGATATATTCGGGGCGCACAGGTGCGGTCAAGGGTGTTTCGCGTGACGGTGCTCGCCTTTCCATGTTGGAGATCGTTCACGATGCGGGTGCGGGCGGCAACAAGCCCTTGTCGCGAAGCACGCCGCTGGCCCACGCCGTTCGCTCCGCGTCGAGCGGCGGAAGAATGCCCATGCTCGCGTAGCGCACGCGGCGACGGTAAGGCCCGCTGTCATAACATCGATTGAATACGCCCTGGAGATCAAGGCAGACGCTTCCGTGTCCAGGCAAGAGAGGCACCTCGATTTCCGGCAAGCATGACTCGAGCCGAAAACCGTACACCCGAAAATTCTCCCAGTCGTCAAATGGCCGAAGGCAGACGTGATAATCGAACGGCTCGGATTGCGCGAGGGCAAAGTCCAAGGGAACTGCGGTAGAGTGCGTCCCGGCCCGCAAGAGGTCGATTTCCACCAGGTGAACCTGCCGGTCCAGAATCTCGCGCTGCTTGCGTAAGTAAAGGTCGCGACCGTGTTCCCCGGGCGTCTTATTCGTCAGGCTGAGCACCTCGATGGATGCGACGAGGCGTTCGTGCTCATCCTGAGTGTAAATCTCGACAAACGTCTCGCGGCGCTCGTCGTGCGGTACGTGCACGATCGCAGGTTGTGTTCGAGACGACGCGGCGACCGCAGTCCCGCCGTTCTTGGTTCCGTTGTCAGAATCACGCGAGCGAAGGACCTTGACGTCCGGACCGATGTAGCGGCGCGAGACCTCTACCCAGACACGATCACCCGTGGCGGCGTAGTATGGTTCCGGCAGGACTCCCTGCAAGAACTCACGCAGGTAGGCGACCAGATTGTCGTGCAAGTCCGGAAAGTGGATTGGATGCTCCAGGAAAGGATCCATTCCCGGAAACGGTGAAGGCATTGCCGCTCTCCTTCCCTACGAGTCGCTCGACGGTTGACTGAATTATACCTTCAGGCGGGGCGCTCCGCCGCACCTGCCCCGCCTTCGTCCCCGATGGCCGTCAGCGCCCGCGCCACCTGCCGAGAGACATGTTCGCGCCGCCCCAGTGCTTCAATGAGCGCCGGCACCGCGGCGCGCGCGCGGGGTCCAAGCCTGGCCAAGGCGCCGGCGGCGTGGATGCACACGTCGTCGAAGTCGTCCTTGAGGGCGCGGGCCAGGGCCAGGATGACTGGCTCGTCGTCCGTGCCGATGCGGCCGAGGGCATCGGCGGCGTCGGCACGCACTTCGGCACTGTCGTCGCTCAGGGCGCGCATCAGCGGCGCGACGGCGATGTTGGCCGCCGGACCGGTGCGGCCCAGCGCTCGCGAGGCCTGGGCGCGTACGCTCCATGAAGCGTCGCGCAGGGCAACGATCAGGGCGGCGATGATCGGCTCCGATGCCAAGTGCAGCTGGCCCAACGCGTCGGCGGCGTTGGCGCGGACGTCGGCCGTCCGATCCTTGAGTGCGTCGAGCAGAACAGGGATGGCCGCTGGATGACTCGGCTCGATGCGGGCCAGCGCTTCAGCCACGTCGATGCGCACGTACTTGTCCTTGTCGGCGAGCATCGGCGCGAGGACGCCGATCATTTCACGAGCCGGCGCGCCGATCATGCCCAGGGCGAATGCGGCCCCGCAACGCACCTCGGGATGCTTGTGCCGGAGCGCCTGGGCCAGGTCCGGCAGCGCGGCTGCCCCGATTTTGCCCAGGGCGACGGCGGCTTCGCGATAGACGTCCTGATCGCGGTCGCGCAGGGTTTCGATCAGCGCCGGTGCCGCGCTGCAAGCATGGGCGCCAAGGCGGCCCAGCGCGAACGCGGCCGAGCGACGCAGTGCGGGATGCCAGTCGGTCAGTGCGGCACGCAGGGCCGGCACGATGACTTCGGGTTGCGCCGCGATCAAGCCCAACGCTTCGGCAGCCCAGCGCCGTACCGGAACGGCCCGGTCGGTCAGAGCACGCACCAGCGCGGGGACGGCGGACCGGGCCGGCGGCCCCATCTCTCCCAGGGCATAGGCAGCTTCGCCACGCACGTCCGCATCGGAGCTGTTCAATGCTTCGGTCAGGCCGGACACGGCCGGGACGCCGATGGCAGCCAGGGTCAAAGCCGCTTCCTTGCGCACTTCGGGTTGCCGGTCTTGCAACACTTTGCACAGTGCGGGAATGGCCGCTTCAGCGTCGGCGCCGAGGGGACGCAGCGCCAGGGCGGCAGCCCCGCGCACGTCCGCGTCGCGGTCCGACAAGTCGGCGATCCAGTCTCGAATGTGCTCGCGCGAGGTCATGGGAGAACCCACGGGTAGCTTCCCGAGGGCGTGCGGAGTCTTCGCGGCTCACAGCGGGAGGTGTTCCAGCACGAAGTAGCCGGACCGTACCATGCCCAGGCGGTAGTAGGTCTCGTGCGCCCGTTTGTTGTCTTCTTCGACGTAGAGACGAATGCCGATCGCGCCTTCCTGCCGCGCCGTCTGCCGAATGTGCTCGTAGAGAGCGCGGAAGACACCGAGCCGGCGGGCCTCCGGCCGCACGTAGACGCTCTGAATCCACCAGATCCAGCCGTTGCGCCAGTCGCTCCATTCGTAGGTGACCATCGTTTGACCGACGATTCGGCCTTCCTCCTCGGCGACGAAGTAAAGGCACTTGTGCGGATCGGCCAGCGCCGCGGCCACGCCGGGCCGGAGCAACGCCAGGTCGAGGACCTTGCCCTCGCTTTCCTCGGCCAGCAGGCGATTGAACTCGACAATGGTGCTTGCATCGGCGGGTACGGCACGGCGGATCGCCAGGGGCATGTTGCCTGAACCTCCGAAAATCGGTAATCTTTCACCACCACAGGCAATCCGAAAAGGGGTTAGGCACCGTTGTGCGCAGCACCCTCCGGGCCGTTCCGGCAACGGTGCCTGACCTCGTTTCGGATTGCCACTCCCACAGGAAAGCGTTCATGGACCTCGCGAAGTACATCCGCGACATTCCGGATTTTCCCAGGCCGGGCATCATCTTCAAGGATATTACGCCCCTGCTGGCCGAGCCACACGCCTTTCAGGAAGCCATCGAGCGCTTCGGCACGCATTATCGCGGCAAACCGATCGATGCCATCGCCGCCGCCGAGGCCCGCGGCTTCCTCTTCGCCGCACCGTTGGCCCTGAACCTCAACAAGCCCTTAATCCCGCTGCGCAAGCCCGGCAAGCTGCCGTATCGGACCTATGCGCTCAAGTACGAGCTGGAATACGGCACCGCGGAACTGCAGGTCCACATTGACGGCGTGCATCCCGGGGCCCGGGTGCTCTTGGTCGATGACCTCTTGGCGACCGGTGGCACGATGCAAGCCGGCAGTCAGTTGATCGAGAAAGCGGGAGGCAAGGTTGCGGGGTTTGCGTTCCTGGTGGAGCTGATGTTTTTGAAGGGACGCGAGAAGTTGGGGGCGTACGAGATTTTTAGTTTGATGCAGGTGTAACCCGTGCCCGATTTCGTGCCCGTGCCCGTGCCCGTGCCCGTGCCCGTGCCCGCCAAGGAAACACCGTCGTGACCAATCTCCATGACCGATATCTGTGAACCTCGCTTCCATTACCATTATCTTCGGGCCGAATTGGAAACGCTCAGGTGACCACTTTCGATCACGAAAAACTGGACGTCTATCGCGTTTCGATCGAATTCGTGGCCCTGGCCGACGGTTTGACAAAAGGCTTTCCAGCGGGCAACGGATATTTGGCGGATCAACTGCATAGAGCAGGGATCTCTATTGCGTTGAATATTGCAGAAGGGGCAGGAGAATTCAGTAAGCGCGAGAAAGCACGCTTCTACCGAATGGCGCGACGATCGGCGACAGAATGTTCAGCGATCCTCGATGTTTGCCGTGTGCTTCATCTTGCCGATGTAGAGCCACTGAACGCGGGTCGGGAGATGCTGCTTCGGGTCGTCTCAATGCTGATCAAGATGGTTCGAAACATCGACCAGTCGGGAACGGAGTGAGATTCGGGCACGGGCACGGGCACGGGCACGGGCACGGAAGAGTGCGCGGGCGCGGGTTCGAACGTGGCCCCTTCCAAAGGGGGTAAGTCTTCATGATCGATTTCGACAAATCCGGCGGTCTGGTTCCCGCCATCGCCCAGGATTCTTCCACCGGCGAAGTACTCATGCTCGCCTGGATGAACCGCGAAGCCTACGAGGAAACCGTGCGCACCGGCCGGGCGGTCTACTTCTCGCGCAGCCGCAACAAGCTCTGGCGCAAGGGCGAGGAGAGCGGCCACGTGCAGGAAGTGCATGGCATCTTCGTCGATTGCGACGCGGATACGATCCTGCTCAAGGTCAACCAGCTGGGCGGCGCTGCTTGCCACGAAGGCTTCAAGAGCTGCTTCTTTCGGCAGGTGGACGGTAGCCAATTGAAGGTGATCGCGGAACGAGTGTTCGATCCCAAGGCGGTGTATAAGAAATGAGCGACAAAATCCTCAAACTCGGCATCCCGGCCGGATCCCTTCAGGAAGCAACGGGAGACTTGTTCCGCAAAGCCGGTTACAAGATCACCTTTGCCAGCCGCAGCTACTATCCGAGCATGGACGACCCGGAGATCCACTGCACGCTGATCCGCGCGCAGGAGATGCCGCGTTACGTCCAGGACGGCTCGCTCGATTGCGGTCTGACCGGGTACGACTGGATCCTGGAGAACAACGCACGCGTCGTCGAGCTGGCCGAGCTGGTCTTCAGCAAGGTCAGCCGACGGCCGGTGCGCTGGGTGCTGGCGGTGCCGAACGATTCGCCGGTGCAGAGCGTCAAGGATTTGGCCGGCAAACGCATTGCCACCGAGGTCGTCAACCTGACGCGCCGCTGGCTGGCGCAGCACGGCGTGGAAGCGAACGTCGAGTTCAGCTGGGGCGCCACCGAGGTGAAGCCGCCCAAGTTCGCCGACGCCATCGTCGAGGTGACCGAGACCGGTTCGTCCCTGCGGGCCAACAACCTGCGCATCGTCGCGGAGCTGCTGCAAAGTACCACGCGTTTCATCACCAACGAACGCTCCTACACCGACCCGTGGAAGAAGCGCAAGATGGACGACATCGTGCTCATGCTCAAGGGCGCGATGGCGGCCGAAGGCAAGGTCGGCCTGATGTTGAACGTGCGCAAGAGCGACCTGCCCGCCGTGCTGAAGATCCTGCCAGCGCTGCAGACCCCGACGATCTCGGCCCTCTCCGACGCGGAGTGGGTGGACGTGAACACGATCCTGGACGAGAACATCGTGCGCAACATCATTCCATTGCTGAAACAGGCAGGCGCGTGCGGGCTAGTGGAATACCCGCTGAACAAGATCATTGACTGAGGAGAAGAAAACCACGGATTGCACGGATAACACGGATCATAATGCACGGACTTTTGGTTTTATCCGTGTTATCCGTGCAATCCGTGGTTCGTATTTCTAAATCTTCTTCCGGCGCGGATGATTCCGCTTTCGCCGCGTCGGCGGCTGCTTGCGGACCCACTTCAAGAATGGCGCGAGCTCCGGCGCCTGGCGCAACTGCTCGATCGTCGGATACATCGCCGCCAGGGTCGTGTTGGTGAAGGTCGCGTGGACCATGCCGTGACACTGGCTGCAGAGGAGCTCCACGTCTTCCTGGGTACCGCCGCGCTGCTTCGGCAGGCAGTGATGCTTGGTCAGCTGGCTGCGCGGGAACGCTCGTCCACACAACGAACAGGGGATGGGCGCCTTTTCCACGGTCTTCCTCAGCTTTCCGCACTTCCGATCCGCAGCGTCTCGCGCCAGCGGTCGGGTTCCACTGTCAAGCGGCCGAGCGTGCTCGATTCGTCCGCCCAGCAGGCCAGGCCGAGCAGCACCGGCGTGTTTCCGGCCTTGGCCGGACCGGCGAGAAGGACCCAGTGCGAGGGCGATCCCTCCGCATCGGGCTTCGAAACCAGTCGATGAAACGTCGGTGCAAAGCCACGGTTGCTCAACTGTGGCGGCCAGACGCGGACACGCGGCCGGTCGTGCTGCACCACCGCCCCGACGCCGCGAAGCACCTGGTCCAGGATCGACTCAACCTCGTCCGGCAGGATCGCGGTCTGCTTGCCGACCGGGGCGACCACGACAAGGCGCAACCGCACCGGCTCCCCGTGGATCCGCAGGCGGTGCGGCCCCGGCCCGCCGGGTGCGGCGGGATAAGCGGCCAGATCTTCCCGCAGAACACGCTCCGGGTCCGGAGTCTGTCGCGGGGCGCGAAAGTAAAAACGGAGCAACCACAACAACAGCACGGCACCGATCAGGAGGATGAGAATCAGCCCCGTCGAGCGCGTGAGGCTGGTCAATTCCTCGAAGATGTTCGGTGCCTGCGCCAGAAAGGTCATGAAGCGTCCCCGCCCACGAAACGATGGCCGTACACACCGCAACCCGACCTGCTTATAATGATGGACGGCTTGACTGCTGCCAACAAGACTTCCAAGGAGCTTCCCCCATGTCCCGCCTCGCAGTTTCCCTCTTCCTTGTCGTGTCCGGGTTCGCGCTGGCTGCCGACGAGGACTGGCAGAAGCAGGAGGCGGTTCACCTCAAGAATATCCGACAGGTGACGAAGGACTTTGTTCGCGCCGGCGAGGGTTATTTCTCTCCGGACGGCAAGCAGGTCATCTTCCAGGCCGAGGAGAAAGAGAGCGGCAACCCGTTCTATCAGATCTACACGGCGGACCTGGAAACCGGCAAGTTTCGCCGCGTCAGCCCCGGCGTTGGCAAGACGACCTGCGCCTATTTTGCACCGGACGGCAAGAAGATCATCTTCGCCAGCACGCATCTCGATCCCGATGCCAAGAAGCATTACGAGGCGGAATTCAAGGCCCGCGACGAGGAGAAGAAGGCCGGCAAACGGCGCCGCTACGTCTGGGACTTCGATCCCTACATGGAGATCTTCGAGGCCAACCCGGACGGCACCGGCATCAAGCGGCTGACCGACAGCAAGGGCTACGATGCCGAGGGCAGCTATTCCGCCGACGGCAAGCACATCGTCTTCTGCTCCAACCGCGACGGCGACGAGAACCTCGAGTTGTACATCATGGATGCCGACGGCAAGAACGTCCGCAAGCTGACCAACGCGCCCAAGTGCTACAACGGCGGCCCGTTCTTCTCGCCGGACGGCAAGAAGGTCATCTTCCGCAGCGACCGCAAGAAGAAGGAACACCTGCAGCTCTTCGTCATCAACAGCGACGGCACCGGCGAGAAGGCCCTGACCGACGACCTGGACTGGGTCCACTGGGCGCCCTACTGGTACAAAGACGGCAAGCACATTATCTACACGGCCGCCGACCACAGCAATCCGACGGCACGTCCTAACTATGACCTGTACTGGATGAACATCGAGACCGGCAAGAAGGTGCGCATCACTCACGCCCCGGGCCAGGACGTGCTGCCCGTCTTCAGCAAGGACGGCACGAAGCTGATGTGGACATCCACGCGTGACGGCCGCCAGCCGGCCCAGCTGTGGATCGCCGATTTTGTGCCGCCGAAGGAATAGGACAGCAAAGTTAAGTTGCTCGTGGCTCCATCGTCGTCATCGAATTCTCAATCGCATGAAGCCGCGCGAGTTCTTGGAGATCGATCCGGCAACATTGCACCTGCCGGGCTCGCGTCGTGATGGCGCTGATCCCATGAAACTGCAACGCCAGGTCGCCCGCCACGGAACTTCCATCCTTGGCATGCCCCCGCCAGAGGTCAAGCGTGGCTCCGACGGCAAACTGGTGATCTACGATGGTGTGACAAGGGCCTCTCGCGTGGCAAAGTACCTTCCGGGAACATCGATTACCGTTGAAGTGACCGGCCAATTGCAAGGACCGGTCGGTGGATTGCCCACCGTGGGGGACAAGCTATGAACGCATCTGCCCAAACACGGCAGGACCTCCTCGCCGCACTGGCAGAACTCAGCCGAATCCGCCCGGATTGGCGCCTGGGCCAGACACTGGCGAACCTGGCGATGACGTCGGGCCGTCTGGACGCGGGAGCGGTTTGGGACTTGGACGACGCGGACGCATTGGTTGCGGCCCGGGCGCTTATCGAGCAGCATTCCGAACTCGAACCGAGGATCTGCGAACCGGCCGCTGCATCTGAGTTCGGCAAGACGTGAGTGGGATTGTCCCCTTGCTACCCCTCAATCACGCCTGGATTCGCCGTGCCGCCGAGCACCAGGCCCGTCTGACAATGCCGGCCGGCGCCCTGGGTCGCCTGCTCGACCTCGGTCAGCAACTTTGCGCCATCCAGGAGACGCTACGGCCCACCGCGGAGCCCGCGGCCGTGCTGGTCATGGCCGCGGATCATGGCATCGCTGTGGAGGGCGTCAGTGCGTATCCCGCCGAAGTCACCGGGCAGATGGTTGCCAATTTCCTCCGGGGGGGGGCGGCGATCAATGTCCTGGCGCGCCGGCAAGGGGCGCGCGTGCTCGTTGTCGATATGGGGGTTCGTCACCCCTTGCTTGCGCGTCACGCTCCAGAGTCGCATTCCGAGTTCGTCGGCGAGCTTCGCATTGCGCCGGGAACCGCGAACTTCCTGCACGGCCCGGCGATGACTGCCGAACAGACGATGCAAGCAGTCGAAGCGGGCCGGCGTGTCGTGGCGGAGCGTCTGGCGCCCCAAGGAATCCGCGTCGTCGCCCTGGGCGAGATGGGCATCGGCAACACGACCAGTGCCAGCGCGTTGACTGCCGCCCTCACTGGGCGATCCGCAGCCAGCGTCACCGGCCGTGGCACCGGACTCGATGATGCGGCGCTGGCGCACAAGATCGAAGTGATCGAACGCGCCATTCGCCTTCATTTCCCGAACGGATCGAACAGCGTCGACGCCTTGACCATCCTGAGTGCGGTCGGTGGATTCGAGATTGCAGGACTCGTAGGCGCTTCGTTGGAAGCGGCAGCACGACGGATGGTCCTCGTGCTCGATGGTTTCATCAGCAGCGTCGCGGGATTGCTGACGGCGCGAATCGACCCGGACGCGCGCGGCTACTTCGTGGCAGCGCATCGCAGCGTGGAAGCGGGCCATCGCGCCGTGCTGGAGGCGCTGGACCTGACGCCGCTCTTGGATCTCGGCATGCGGCTGGGCGAAGGCAGTGGCGCGGCGCTGGCGCTGAACCTGCTCGGATCAGCGGCCGACCTCATGCGTGACATGGCGACCTTCGACAGCGCCGGCGTCAGCCGATCAACCGATTAGCCGTCGGCCCATCTGGTCGGCCGCTTCCGGCTGGGCGCGTTCCCACTCCCTGCGCACCCGGTTCAAGCCGTAGGCGAACAGCTCGAACTCCTCGCTCAGCCGGCGCAGTACCGGCGCTTCTTCGCGGTAAGGTTCGTCCTCGAATGTGCTCGCGATGAAATAGGAGCGCTTGCCCTGGGCGCAGTAGTCGATGAAGTGGTCCTTGCACAGCACCGAACGCAAGCGGTCGAGGGCCTCGGGGTAGACGCCGGTCCAGAACAGCGTGAAGTCGCCGATGTGCCGATAGACCTCGCGGCGCGTGCGGCCCTCGGGGGGCATCGTCTGTGCTTCGAGCATCATGTCGGCCACCTGTTCCAGCCGTTTGCCCTCGCCATTGCGCAGCCGGAAGAGAGAATCCAGCTGGATCGATTGCGACAGCAGCATGGTCAGGTAATCCAGCAATGGCGGATCGCCAATGCCGAGGGTGTGGAGAAATGTCTGTTCCGCCAAGCCGGCGAAGAAGCGCCGGAGCGGATTTTCAGGAGATGGAGACCACATGGCCGTACCTCTTCTCTTCCGCCACTCGCCCGCCGTCCGTGGCGGGGTCGTTGCCCAATTCTAGGTCATGTGGCGATTCAGTCAAACCCAACTGGCGCGGCGGTAGAGGGAGAAAGCCAGGAAAAGCAGTGAATTCAGGCAGGCAAATGATGCGACTTGAACGGGTCTGAACGTGGCTCTCCGGAACAAGACACCTTTGTGCCCTGAAAGGGCATCGGTGACATAGCCCAGGGACCATTACGAGGTTGTCTTTGTATTTGTGCCCTGAAAGGGCATTGGTGACATAGCCCAGGTTGACCGCGCAGCGGGCTACCCTGGGTGGGCCATCACCCAAGGTGCCTACCCCGAAGGGGTTGTGTATCCGTCGCCTCTCGCCAGACGTTCAATCACTCACGTTTGGCGGATACACAACGCTTTCAGCGTAGGGGAACGTGGGTGGCGTCCTTCCCAGGGTAGCCCGCTGCGCGGTCAACCCTGGGCTATGTCACCAATGCCCTCTCAGGGCACAAAGGCTTCTTGACCGCAGCGCTGAACCTTACGATCACGAAATGACGCGCGTCGTGGAAACACGATTGGCCGCGATTTGCCAGGGCGCGTCCCCCGGCAAATCGCGGCCAATCGGTGATCTGCAATCGCCGCTTACTTCTTCGGCGGGAACGGGTCAGCGCCGCCGACCTTCTTCTTTTCCTTGGTGTCCTTGAGCAGCATCCGCCATTCGCGCACGCGTTCCTTGCGGGCGGCGTTCTCGGCATCGAGTTTGCTGTTCAGTACCCGCAGCGTCCCGTCCGGGGCCATGACCAGGAGCTCCACCGCGGCGTCATCGCGAGCTTCCTTGGTCTGCTTCTCGTTGGTCGGGTGCTTGAAGCTCTGCTGCACCTTGCCGCCCTCGAAATCCACCAGGAGATCGGGGTCGGAGCGCGGCGAGAAGTCCACCGGGATGCCGCGCGGCGGCGGTGGCGGCCGCATCAGCGGGTTGGGTTTCACGGGCGGCAGCAGCGGGATGGCGAATTCGAAGCCTTCCTTGCTCGGGAACCAGATCGGCAGGTCCACCGTCTCGGTGCGGCCAATGTACTCGCCGCGCTTGGCCGGCACATCGGCGATCGACCAATCGCCGACCGGCACTTCGGACGTCGCGTTGTCGTTCAGCCGGGCTTTGAGCAGCCAGCGGTGCATCTGGATCGGCACCACGTCCTTGTCGCTGTAGATCGCGTTGGGCCGCAAGTTCTTGAGCTTGTCCGGCGCGACGATGCGTGTCACGTCTTCCAGGTTCTTCTGCATCTGCTCGTGGTCGGTGGCGTAGCAGAACAACTCCTTCGAGATGCCCACGGTCGCTGCATTCGGGTCGTTTTCCTTCCACAGGTACTGGTCCTGGGCCACCGAGACGGACAGGGCCTTGGGGTCCTTCGGCGCCCACTCGGACACCAACTCCTTGATGGTGGCCAGGTCGGGGTAGGCCACGATGTCGGCCGGCTTCTTGTAGTTCGGGTTCGCGATCTTGATCTGGACCTGGTACTGGTACGTTAGCCCCGGCTGCACCGTCACGTCCACGAAGCGGACCAGGCAGTGGTCGGGGACCAGTGCGTCTTGCTGCTTCGGATCGGTCGGATCGCCCTTGGGATCATCGCCGCCCTTGGGGCCGAAGGGTTTGGGACCGAACTTGTTGGGGCCGCCCTTGACGTCGTCGGCGTTTTGCATCTCCTGATCGCCGAAGATGTCCACGTCCTTACCGCCCAGGCGCCGTTCCAAAGGCGAGGCGACCGGCCCGGTCTGGCCGCTGGTGGTCCGTTCGACCAGCTTCTTCACCGATTCATCGACGAGTGGCAGCCGCACGCGCGGATACTCGCCGCGGGCCAGCTTCGGCCGCGGCATCACCAGGCCGGGGAAGACGACCCACTGGCCCAGCACCGCCTCGTTCGGTTCCAGCACGCTGTAGCTGGTCGCGCTGCTGAGGACCGGCATGTAGTCCTTCTCCAGGTCGAGCTTGGCCCAGTCTTCCTTGACCTTCCCGTTGGCGTCCAGCGTCCGGCGGCGAACGTCAAAGCGAAGGAAACGCGGCATCAGCTCTTCCGTCTTGCTGTTTACCAGTGCGTTGACGTCGCGCTCCTTGAGCGCCCGGCAAAACGCTTCGAGCTGCGCCTTGTACGGGAAGCTGGCATGAATGATGACCATGCGGTACGGATGCACCGTCTCGGCCAGGCGGGCGCCGGTGGGGATCTTGCCCGCATCGACGAAGTCGAGCTTCAGGTCCTGTGTGACCGCGAACTCGCCGCCGGGTTGCTGCTGTTGCTGCAGGGCTTGCCAGGTTTTCGCCTGCTGCGAGTACATGGCGGCGGCCTGGTTGGGCATCTTGTACTGCTGGTCCATCCAGCGCTTCTGGGCGTACTTCTGCATGTCCATCTTGTCCTTGTCCCCCTTGCCGTCCTTGGGGATGAGGATGCCGACGCGCACCTTCTCGGCCTGGATGGAAACCAGATAGTCCTTGACCTGCGCCAGCTTCACGTCGGCCTGGAACTCCACGGGGGCCAGGACGACGGGGTTGTTGCGCTTCTTGTCCTCGAAGGACGTCTCGATGAAGCTCGTGATGTTGTTGGCGTAGTAGCGCTGCACGTCGATCGGCGCGTTGCTCAGCTCGCCCTTGAGCGCGGGGTCGATCTCCAGGGGGCTGAAAGCGGGACCGGTTTGCAGCGTGTTCTGGATACGGGCGGCCTTGGTCTTGATGTCCTCGGCCGTCTCGCCAGGGCTGGCGCTGCTGAGGCCGGCAACGGCGCCCATGCCGACCAGCAACAGCATGATGGTGGTGGCCACTCCCAGTCCCAGGCGTTCGCCCTTCTGGATCAGGAGTTGTTTCACATCGACGTTCTTTGCCATCTCGGGATTCCTCCGAACCTGCTGGAGGGGCTGCCCACGGATTGCAATCCGCGGGTTTGAGTGTCTTTGAATCACGACGGACTGTTCACCAGTCGCTACTCGTTCCCAAGCTCCGGAGCGTGTGAACTAATTGCCAAATGGCCTGTTTTGCGACGATCGAATAAGGACTTACGTCGCGAAAACCAGCCTTTTGGCGATTAATTCACAAACTCTCCGGCTTGGGAGCGAGAGACTACTACTCGTTACCGGACTATTCGCCCATTTTCGGGTTGCGCGGCTTGCGGTCCTTCTTCGGGTTGTCGTCCTTCTTGCCGGTCTCGCCATCTCCCCTGCTGGCTTTGGGCCGTTCGTACAGGGAAGCGATGCCGTAGATGGTCAGCTCGACGAGATTGGTGGCCGCCTCTTCCTGGCTGCCGCCTTTATCGGGCCCCTTGCCGCCGTCGGGGCCGCCCTTGCCTTCTTTCGGCTCGCCGGTGCCGACGGTACCACGGAAATGTTGCCAGGTCACCTGGGTGGTCTGCACGCGCAGCTTGGATGTGGCGATGGCAGCTTCAACCTCGGGAACGTGGGCCTGATCGACAACGACCACCACGCCGATTGGCATGCGGCGCACCTGCTCGGTCACGTTGCTGTAGCGGAGCTTTTCGACGCCGTTCTCCAGCCGGGAGCTGCTGGTCGGCCCGCCGCCCGTTGGCCCGCCTTCCTTGGGACCGCCCTTGCCAACCGGCGGTCCGGAGCGGGTCGAACCGGTAAAGACGCTGCCCGAGCGCGCCAGGGGCGGCCGCAGCGACGATTGAAACGTGCGATGCGAGTGATAGCCCAGCTCGACGCGATCGATGCGGCGGATCGGCGAGGTTCGCGGCTCCAGCACCTGCTCGATGCCCAGCAGGCCCTCCGGGTCATTCTCGACCGTCAGTGGCGTCTCCTTGATCGGCCACTCCTTGCCGGGTGCCAGGAGGTCGCCCTGCACCGGCAGGAGCACCCACTTGACGTTGGCGTCCTTGTATAGCTTCAAGCCAAAGAGGATCTGCCCGATCGGCAGCGCGCGGCTGCTGATGTTGGTGATCTTGCCCTGCGCGTAGAGCTTGGAGTCCTTCTTGAAGAGCTTCAGGTCCAGCTGCCAGTTGGCATTGCGGAAACTGCCCTGGTTCGGATCGGCGGGGTCGATGCCTTCGGCCGGCTTTTCCAGTTTGTGGAACCGCGCCACCGAACGATTGGCCTCGTGCAGGGCATTGAGCAATTCGTTCTGTACCCACAGGTCTTCCTGGGCCAGCCAGACTTCCTCCGGCTGGGGCGCGTCACCCTTCCACTGCTTGACGTAGTGCAGGCGTTCCTTCCAACCGTCCTTGTAGACCACCGGATCGATCATGACACGCACTTCCTTGGCATCCTTCACCTGGGCCGGCTCAAAGGCGACCCGTCCGTCCTTGGTGACGGCGATGCGAAACACCTTCGCCATGTCCTCGACCTGCGGCATGTACACTTTCGGGTCGGTGTAGGTGGCGCAGACCTCGGACGGGATGGGATCGCCGAAGTTGCGATCGCTCAGCGCCTTGCCGCCGTTCTTCTCCTCGCGAGCGCGATCCTCGATCCGTTCGGGCCAAAAAACCAGGCCATCCTGAAGCTTCCAGGCTTCCTTCCAGATGGTCTCGCGGCGCGCCTTCAGCTCACCCATCTTGGTTTCGAGGAGACTGAGCTCTGTCTGACCCAACAGCTTGGCCTTGCTGGCCTGTTCATTGAGCTTTTTTTGATGCTCCTGCACCTTCTGGCGCTCTTCATCGACCTCGCCGGCGACGCCGGTGCCGAGATAGATGATGGCAATGAAGACCAGCGGCACGAAGATCACGAACAGGACCCAGAAGCGTTGCTTGATGAGGGTTTCTTTATCCATCTTCATGGCAGACTCGATTCGGGGTTAAGCCTCTCAAATCCTCGTTCCCACGCTCCGGAGACGGCTGAAAAAGTCGGTACGGTGGGAGAAAACGGCCATTAAAGGCCAGATTCTCGGGGTGATTCCCGTTTTTTGCCCAATTTCTGGCCGTTTTGATGGCCAAAGTGGGAGCCCGTAGGACTTTTTCAGCCGTCTCCTCCGCGTGGGAATGCTCCTGTTGCCGCACTGACGGTTCAGTTTGCCGACGGCGTCTTCGGAGGTCCGGTGCCAGTGCCTTCCTTCGGTGGCGGTCCTGTCCGCGTCGTGGCAGGTGGGCCATCGCCGGAGCTTTCGACTGCGTCGGTGGGCGTCGGTTCGCGCCAGACGAACAGGATGATGAACTCCGTACGCGTGGGCGGCTGACCCTTGACTTCCTTGGGGTCCTTCTTGGGGAACTTGCCGAACTCGCCCTGGTCGGTGTTGACGATCTTGTCGCCGCCGCGGCCGAAGTGGGCGCCATCGGTGCCGAGCGGGCGCCAGCCGTCGCGATTGCGGCCGCCGGACGGGGGCGGCGGCTTGGTGCCCGGCTGGCCTGGCTTGTCGGGTGGTCCTCCGGACGGCACCCCGCTGGTGACGCCTGCCACCAGGTTCGGCAGAACGGTGCTGTCGATGATGTGGAACTTGGCGCCCACCGGCTTCTCGTCGCGCGGGAAGCGGTAGAGGACCACGTGACTGATGCGGCCCGTCAGCGGGTCCAGCTCCCCATTCTTGATTCCCTTCGGCTCCTTCCCCTCGCCCGGCTTCTTGGCTGCGTGGGTCGCCAGGTTGTCGACGAACGTATCGAGGACGAACTGCTGGGAGCCGCTGTGATAGGTGTAGCCCCGCAGTTCGACGACCCAGCCGGCCTCGCGCGGCTTGGGCGGGTGCTTCTGATCGAACTCCGACATGCCCAGCATGGACTTGCTGGTGTCTTGCATGCGCTTGAAGTAGTTGCTGAGGTCCTCGGTGTACATCGAGTTCACGGCTTCCAGGTTGATCTGGACCAGGGCCTTCAGGACTTCTTCGGAGTCCTGGCCCTGAGCGTACTTCTCGTACGCTTCCTTGCCGTTGCTGTCCTTGCTCGACCAGTACTGGGTCTTTTGCGACGGCGTCAGGTTGCCGGCCTTGTCGGTCTGGTAGGGCAGGCAATCGTTGATGTACTTGTTGATCTTCAGCCAGTTGAGGCGTTCTTCCTGACCGGCGATGATGCTCTTGACCGAGTTCTCGATGTTCTTGTACTCGCGCTGCTTGTCGCTGACCTTGCGCTCCCAGGTGACGACGTCGTCCAGCGCCTTCTTGCCCACCTCGTTCTGCGCCTGGTGAATGACCGGCGAGGCGACGGCGTCGCGTTCCATCTTGTAGCCGAGCGTCAGGCCCGCCGCACCCAGCAGCAACGCGGCGGCGGCACCAACGGCCCACGGCTTCTTCGCCCGGATCAGCCGTTCCATGCGGATTTCCTGCGGCAGCAGGTTGGTCTGCAGCCGCGACTGCTTCAGCCCTTGCAGCGCCAGCCCATAGGCGACGGCAAAGGTCATGACGTTGTCGGTGAAGACCGGTGCGGTGATGACGCTCTCGCCGGAGAGGCGGTTGAACTTCTGGAGCTTGCGGACTTCCAGCTGGAGCTTCTCGTTGAGGTACTTTTGCAGGCCCGGCAGCTTGAAGGCACTGCCCAGGCCCATCAGGTACTGGATGTGCGCGTCGCGGTGGCTGTTGGTGAAGAAGTTCAGCGACTTTTGCACTTCGTTGACGAACTCGCTCAGGTCCGGCTTGAGCGCCATCAGGATGCGGCGCAGGTCCGGCGACTTGGTGGCATTCTTCTTCAGGTGCTCGGCCTTGGCGAACGTCAGCTTGAGGTCCTTGGTCAGCGCGCGGGTAAAGCGGTTGCCGCCGATCGGAATCGGCCGCTGCCAGATGATGCGCTCGCCGTCCGTGATGACCAGGTTCGACGTCTCGACGCCGATGTCCAGCACGACCACGCACTGCTTCTTGCCGTCTTCCTCTTCGCCCTCGGCGGGAATCGGGTCCTTGTTCAACAGGTCGTAGGCGGCGTAGTTGCAGAGGGACAAGGGCGCCATCTGCACGATGTTCAGTTCAACGTGAACTTCCTGGAAGTGCTGCAAGGCGCGATAGACCATCTCGCGCTTGATGGCGAACAGGCCGATTTCCGTCTCCATGGCGAAGCCGTCGGTGACGACGCTGGAACCGATGCGTTGGTAGTCCCAGACGACTTCTTCGAGGTTGAAGGGGATCTGCTGCTTGGCCTCGAACTTGACGATCTCGGTGATCTTCTTTTCCTCGACCGGCGGCAGCTTGACGAAGCGCGCCAGGCCGCTCTGGCCGGGGATGCTCATGGCGACGATGTCGCCTTTGAGGTTGTTGCGCGAGAGGAACTTCTCGAGGGCCTCGCGCGTCAATTGATCGGGGTCGGCGTCGGGCTGGCTGAGGATCTTGGGATGCTCGACGAAATCGAACGCGGTGGCAGTGACGGTGCCGTCGATGTTCTCGAGACGGACCGCCTTGAGGGCACACTGCCCCAGATCGATGCCCCAGACGCCGGGTTGAGGAACGGCCATCGGAATTGCTCTCCCAGGCGGCGCCGAGAAATGGCGCCCACGCGGGCGATCGGGAAGCGACCGCCCTGCTTGTTGCCGAGTTGCCGAAACTGTGCCCAGTACCGTAACATGCGTCAACCACCACTGTCAACAGGCTGGCACGGTCTCGTTACAGGGTGTAACACATTGGGAATACGTTTCGTTGGCGGGAGCAGGTCGGGAATTTGGGTGAGGGAGTCGGCCGCTTCAGGCGCGGAGGACCTCGACGAAGCGATTCAGGCGGTCGTAGGCCGTTTTCGGGTGAACGTAGAAAGGTTCGTTGCCTCTCTTGCCGTGAGCCACCCAGTTAAGTTACGGTAGTGTCGGACCTGGTTGACTTCCTCAACGAGCTTGGCGTGATGGTCCTTGAAGGGCTCCAGGACGTGAAAGAAACTCCCCTCCGCGACGCGTAGCCTCTGCAACAGCCTTGCGGATGGCTCGGTGCCGAAGATGCCCTTCTTCCGCGGCCAGTTCATCAAGGACCTGGGCACGAACGATCGATTCGAACACCGAAAACAGCACGACGACGGCCAGATCGTTCAGATGCGCAAGGCTGAACTTCGCGCCGGCTTCCACCCGACTGGAATTCAGGTCTCGGAAATGATCGTCGCGATCCAGCACCTTCTCCCAAGGCAGCTGCTCCCAATAACGGCGCGCTAACCGTTCCATCAGGTACAGTTGCTGGTACGTATTCTCGTACCACCGCCACGCTTCGTCGAGAGAATTCACGTCAGCAAACTCACCATGGCTGCTTCAAACGTCATGCGGTTCAGCGGTTGAGCCGTGTGTTTCTCATGGTCAACCAGCCACCAGTGTTCGTTGGCCTCGTCGAGAATGCGATACAACAGATAATCCCCGCCAATACCCGTCAGTTTCACGGCTCCTCGCGCACGTGGCCCTTGGTCCGTCGGTCTCCAGATCGCACTACTCGCCAGAGGTTCGATCTTGACTTCCCTCGCGTCCAGGTGAATGGACAGGCCCGGCGCGCTGTAGCGGCCGATCCGCTCCTCACGAATCTCGTGCGAAGTGTGCTGGATTTCCAGCTTGCCAAGCGGGTCTGCCTCCTTCACCCACTTGGCAATCTCACTCATCAGCCGGTTCACCGAATCAATCCATTCCTGTCGGTCCTGCTCGCGCTCCGAGAGGTGCCCCCGGCTCTCCTCGTACTTCCTCAGGAACTCGGTCAAGGTACTCATGGTTCACTCTCCCATCGACGGCGCCAGCAACTCCCCCGCCCCTCGTGCCAGGAGTTCCTGGGCAAGGCGCTGTCCCAGCCGTTCCGCATCGCCCGCCGGCCCGCTGAGCTCGCCTTCCACGCACTGCTTCCCACTCGGCGGCAGCACCGCACCCCGCAAAGTCAGCACATCGCCGACCACCGTCCCCAGTGCCCCAATCGGCACGAGACACCCGCCGCCCAGGGCGAAGAGCATCGCTCGCTCTGCCAGGACCGCTTGCTTCGTCGGCTCATGGTTCAGCTGCGCCAGAAGCACCCGCGTGGCCGTATCGTCATTGCGGCATTCCAGGCCCAAGGCTCCCTGCCCGACCGCCGGCAACATCCACGTCGCGTCGAGCAGCTGGGTGATATTCGAGCCCAGGCCCAGGCGTTGCAGGCCCGCCTCGGCCAGGATGATGGCGTCGAGGTCTTCGTCCGCCAGCTTGCGCAGGCGCGTGTCCACGTTGCCGCGAATGCCGATCAGCTGGAGGTCCGGCCGACGGTGCAAGATCTGCGCGCGCCGGCGCAGGCTGCCGGTGGCGACCGTGGCCTGGAGAGGCAGTTCGTCGAAGGAACGATGGCGACGGGATAGAAACGCGTCAGCGGTCGGGCCGCGCGGCGGCACCGCGGCCAGTGCCAGGCCTTCCACGGGGATCGTCGGCAGGTCTTTCAGGCTGTGGACGGCGACGTCGACTTCGCCGGTCAGCAGCGCACGCTGGATTTCCTTGGTGAACACGCCGATGCCGCCCAGCTGCGACAGCGGCTGGTCGCGCACCTGGTCGCCCGTCGTTTGAATGCGGACCAGTTCAATCGGTCGCGGCGCCGCCAGCGGCTTGAGTGCGTCGGCAATGTGATTGGCCTGCCACAGCGCCAGGGGGCTGCCGCGGGTGCCGATGCGCAGAGGAGCGGTCATCACTCCCTCTCCGCCAGGGATTTCAGAGCTTGCCGCAGCGCGGCGACCGTCTCCGCGTTGCTTTGCGGCCCCTTCTTGAGCCTTTGCCGCGCGGGCTTGTCATCCTTCAAGCGTTCGATGGTGTACCAGATCGCGTGCATGGCATCCGCGTCGTCGGGATAGCGCGGGATAATGTGCCAGTGCATGTGCGGTGTCTGATTGCCCAGCATCTCGTAATTGAGCTTCTTGGGACGAAAGCACTCCTCGATGGCGCGGGCGAGAGTGCACATTTCATCGAGGAAGTAGAGCCGCGTTTCGTCGTCGAGCTGGCTTAGTTCCGTGGCGTGCTTGCGCGAGGCGAGAATGCAGTAGCCCAGGTAGGACTGAAATGGCGCCAAGTAGGCGATGGAGTGAGTGAACTGCCAGACGACTTCGTCGGGCGGAAGTTCGTTGATCGCTTCGAGCTTGCGACAGAACAAGCAATCCACGCCGGACCTCCGAGCGGTCAGTGTTTCGCCGCAACCGGGAAAGGAAGCATGACCTCACGCTTCCTTTCCGATTGCGGAGATATGGGAAAGCTAGAAATCGCCGCCACCACCGCCAAAGTCGCCACCGCCACCACCGAAATCACCGCCGCCACCACCGCCAAAATCGCCACCACCGCCAAAGTCTCCGCCCCCGCCACCACCGGCGTCCCCGCCGAAGTCACCACCACCACCGCCGCCGGTGTCGCCGCCGAAATCACCGCCGCCGCCGGAATAGTCGCCCGGCTGCATCGGTCCGCCGCTGTCCGGTCCGGGCGAGGCACCGTACGCGGACGAGCCGCCAAAGCCGCCGCCGCTGTAATCGTTGCCGCCGCGGAGGAAGCGGTCGTACAGGAAGCTGCCTGCCGCCGCGCCGAACATGCCGCCGAGCAGGCCCGTCATGAAACCGCCACCGCCGCCACCACCGTAACCAGGAGCACCGTAGGCGGGAGCGCCGCCTGGAGGGCCGTAACCGGGCGAGTAACTCGGTCGCGTGAAGGCCCGCACCAAGCCGACAATCACCCAGATCACCAAACCAACCACCAGCAGCGTACAGAGGATGCCGCCGATGCTCCAGCCCGCTGCGCCGGCAGCAGGGGCGCCGGTCCTGCGATGTTCCTCGACGCGTCCGACCGGCGCCTCGCTCTTGGCGCCAAGGTTGGCCTTCATGGTCCGGCCGACGAATTCGCACCCTTCAATGAGGGCCTCGTCGTGCAGCTTCCGTTGCTCCGCTTCGTCCTTGGTCTCGGCCGCCTTGGAGAACTTCTTGAGGACGATGGTCTTGAGCTGCTCGCCGTTGGCCCTGGTGAAGGCCTTCTTTTCGCTCATCCGGTCCACTTCGAACTGCACGCGGCCCGGGCTCTTGCAGATGAGGAGGTAGACGCCGTGCACTTCACGATCGGCCGCTTGCTTCTTGGCCCACTCGCCGAAGAACTGTTCGCGGCCGTCCGCGGTGTCTTTCACCTTGTTCCACTGCTCCAGCCGGGCGGCGGGAATGGCCGGGAACGTCTCGATGAGCAGGTCCTCCTTGAAGTCGGTCTTGATCTCCTTGATGTACTTGTTGGCTTTCTGGATCGCGGCATCGCTGAAAAAGCCGGCGTGGTCTTCCACCGTGGCCACCAGCACGGTGGCGGAAACCGGGGCCGTAAACAGGCCGAATGCCACGACGGCCGGCAACAGCATCAAGCGTAGGGCAGCGCGCATGGCGGTATCTCCTTGGAGGATTGAAGGCAACTCCGATGCTGCGGATGGCGCCTCCTGTTAGAATTATCACGGGTGAGCGGCTTTTCGGGAAGGGCCCTACGATTTGTCGGTGGTCCCTTGTCCTTTCTCCCGTAGAGGCTTATTCGCTAGAGAGGGGCGTCATCTTGACCGACAGGACGAACGGACCAGCGACTGGGGACGAGGGACATTCATGAAACGACAATTTCGGTCCACCACGATCCTGGCTGTTCGGCACAAGGGCAACGTGGCCATCGGCGGCGACGGCCAGGTGACGTTCGGCAACGTCGTAATGAAGGGCGATGCCCACAAAATCCGCAAGCTGAACAACGGCAAGGTCGTCGTTGGCTTTGCCGGTGCGTCGGCCGACTGTTTCGCGCTGGTGGAGCGCTTCGAAGCCAAGCTCAAGGACTACCAGGGCAACGTGCCGCGGGCCGCGACCGAGCTGGCCAAGGACTGGCGCATGGACCGGAATCTGCGCCGCCTCGAAGCGATGCTGGTAGTGGTGGACCGCGAGACCCTGCTGCTCATCAGTGGCACCGGCGACGTGGTGCAGCCGACCGACGGCGTGACCGCCATCGGCTCCGGCGGTTCCTACGCCCTGGCCGCTGCGCGGGCCCTGATGACGCACTCGGACATGACCGCGGCCCAGATCGTCCGCGCCTCCCTGGAAATCGCCGGCGACTTGTGCATCTACACGAACCGGAATATTGAAGTGGAAGAAATCCAATAGTGGTCAGTGGCCAGTGGTCAGTGGTCAGTCGCTTGCTGACCACTGACCACTGACCACTGACCACTGATCCCTGGAGGTATTCGTGGCTGATTTGACGCCTCGCCAGATCGTTGCCGAGCTGGATCGCTACATCGTCGGCCAGGATGCCGCCAAGCGGGCGGTAGCGGTGGCCATTCGCAATCGCTGGCGCCGTCAGCAGCTGCCGCCCGATCTGCGCAAGGACGTCACGCCGAAGAACATCATCATGATCGGCCCCACCGGCGTCGGCAAAACCGAGATCGCCCGCCGCCTGGCCCAGCTGGTCGGCGCTCCGTTCCTCAAGATCGAGGCGACCAAGTACACCGAGGTCGGCTACGTCGGCCGCGACGTCGAGAGCATGATCCGCGACCTGACCGAGCTGGCCGTCGGCATGGTGCGGCAAGAGCAACGCACGCGGGTCGAGACGCAGGCCAAGGAGAAGGTCGACGAACGGCTGCTCGACCTGCTGCTGCCCGAACGCGGCGGCTCGTGGGAATCGGAGGAGAACGACGAGTCCACCGATCGCCGCAAGCGCAGCCGCGAGAAGATGCGCGCCCGCCTCGAAGCCGGCGAGCTGGAAGACCGGCAGGTCGAGTTGAACGTCGAGCATCGCGCTGTGCCGGTGCAGATCTTCTCCAACCTCGGCATGGAGAACATGGACGTCGATTTCCAGAACATGTTCGAGAAGATCATGCCGAAGCAATCGCAGCAACGGAACCTGACCGTCAAGGAAGCGCGGCGCGTCTTGCTGGACCAGGAAACCGAAGCCCTGATCGACAAGCAGGTCGTCACGGAGAAAGCGATCGCGCTCGTCGAAAACCACGGCATCATCTTCCTGGACGAGCTGGACAAGATCTGCGGCCCCTCGTCGGGACACGGTCCGGACGTGTCGCGCCAGGGCGTGCAGCGCGACCTGCTGCCGGTGGTCGAGGGCACCACGGTCAACACCCGCCAAGGCCCGGTGAAGACCGATCACATCCTGTTCATCGCCGCGGGGGCGTTCCACCAGTCGAAGCCGGCCGACCTGATGCCGGAGCTCCAGGGCCGCTTCCCCATCCGCGTCGAGCTGACCGACCTGAAGAAGGAAGATTTCCTGCGCATCCTGACCGAGCCGAGGCACTCGTTGACGAAACAGTACATCGAGCTGCTGGCCACCGAGGGCGTCGCAATGGAGTTCACGGCCGACGGCACTGAAGCGGTGGCCGACATCGCCTTCGAGGTGAATCGCACGACGCAGAACATCGGTGCGAGGCGGCTGCACACGATCCTGGAACGCGTCGTGGAGGACGTGAGCTACCAGGCGCCGGAGGTGGACGACAAGCGGGTGGTGATCGACGCGGCGTACGTGCGCGGACGGCTGGATGCGATCATGCAGAAGGAAGATCTGAGCAAGTTTATCCTGTAAACGCGGACGCCGCTTGCGGCTTCGCGGGGACTTTCCCGCGAAGCCGCAAGCGGCGATCTCGTCAGCTGGCCGCTTCCATCTGGCTGTTGATCGATTCCATCACCCAGCGATTGATGTCGCGCAGCATGTCGGGATGCAGTTTGTGCGTGGCGGCATAGGTGTGCATCTGGACATCGATGCCGGCGGTGTACAGCAGGCGATGGTCCTGACGGGCCAAGGCCAGCGGCGCCACCGCATTGGCGATGCCGTGGCCGATCAGCACCCGCAGCGACCGCGCTTCGGGCAAGCGCAGAAGCGGGCCGCCCTGCCGTGGCATGTTGCCATTGAGCGAGATGATGCCGGCGAAACGCTCGGGGAACTGCAGGCCGATGCGATAGGCGAGCGTTGCGCCTTCGCAAAAACCGGCGAGGTAAATACGTTCGGAATGGATGTGGTAGTTCCGCCGCGATTGTTCGACCGCGCGGAAAACGTAATCTTCGACGAAGGCGTCGCAACGGCCATCGGCGCCCCAGGTGTAGCCGAGGCGGCCGTCGGCGCGCGGGCCCAGTTCCTGGGGGGCACGCAGGCCGATGCAGATGTAGTTGCGACGGCTCAGGCGCGGCGCCAGGCGCAGCACCTGTTCCTCGTTGCCGCCGTGTCCGTGAAAGAACACCAGCAGCGGATAGGCGTAGTTCGGCTCGTAGCCGGTCGGCAGGAACGTGCGGACCGGAAGGCGCCCCGGCGCGTGAACTTCGGAGGTGTAGAAACCCTCGGCGTGCCGTAGCGGGGGCCAGAAGAAATCGGTTTGCGGCATGTCGCTTCCCGTTGGACCAAGGACGACGGTTATAGCGGTGGCAGGGGTTGTGCATCCGAGCCCCAATCGCGTTGTTTGCCCCGGCGCGACCTGGACTCAAGAGGACGGGCCAAGTCTACGTTTGGCCTGCGCGGGTGTCAACGCGGCCTGAACCTAAAGGGCCAAGAATCAAGGGATTTCCGCCACGACATGACCGCCTGCAACGGTTAGGTGAAGTAGAGAGGCTTTGTCCGTTGTCCGCTGTCCGTAGTCCATCGGCCATAGGTAAAAAAGTAAGGCGATACCGGCAATGAAACCCCTGCCGGGACCGCCTTGGAATCCGTCTGTAGCGTGCTCTTCAGAGAGCGCACCGATTGGCGAGCGGGGTACCGATTGGCGAGCGGGGGGCGTTAGCCCCCTGAGAATCGATGGTCCTGAGGATCATGGACCCTCAGGGGCTAACGCCCCCCGCTCGCCAGGCCACTGCTTGAAAGGAGTTCTACCGAGCGTCTGTGACGCCGTCTTTTCCTACTTGGGCAGGATTCCGCGCTCCTGAAGGTACTTGACCAGGAGCAACGCGGCGTCTTGCGGCGACGTGTGCGTCGCGTCGATATTCAGCTCCGGCTTCTCCGGCGCCTCGTACGGGTCGTCGATGCCGGTGAAGTTCTTGAGCTGGCCGGCGCGGGCTTTCTTGTAGAGGCCCTTGGGATCGCGGCTCTCGCAGGTCTCGATCGGCGTGTTGACGTGGACTTCGATGAACGGCAGCTTGCCCGCGTCGTGCAGGCCGCGGACGGTATCGCGGTCCTTGCGATAGGGGCTGATGAAGCTCGTCATCGTGATGATGCCGGCATCGGCGAACAGCTTGGCCACCTCGCCGATGCGGCGGATGTTCTCCTCGCGGTCAGCGGCACTGAAGCCCAGGTTCTTGTTCAGGCCGTGGCGGATGTTGTCGCCGTCGAGCACATAGGCCAGATGGCCCTGCTGAACGAGCAGGTGTTCCAGCGTGCAGGCGATGGTGCTCTTGCCGGAGCCCGACAGGCCCGTGAACCAGATCGTCACGCCCTGCTGCTTCAGCAAGGCGACGCGCTCCTCGCGCTTGACGGAGCTTTCGTGCCAGGTGATGTTCGTCGCCTTGGTCTCGACCATGTCGGCATCTCCACAAGCAATCGGGTTTACCAACCCGAAGCGTGAGCGAGAAACGATTCGACCCTCGCTCACGCTTCGGGTTGGTGATTTAGGTTTCGCTGTTTTCGAGTGGATTGTTCTATGCGCTGAACCCGGATCAGCCAGGGGCGCTAGGGGTGGGCGGAGCGGGCAGGAATGTCCGTTCCGATCGGGTTTACTGGGCCGGTCGCGTCGTCAACCGCACGTCCAGGGCCCGCTCGGTGAAGCGGCCCGTCGGCACGTCTTCGACGCGCAGGTAAAGCTTGTACTCGCCTGGCGGGATGTTTTCCTTGATGCAGAAGCGATAGTTAATGAAGTAGTCGTGCCGCTGCGTCCGGCTCAGGTCGGGATGGTCGCGGTCGTGGAAACCCTGTTGGTAGACCACTTCTTCCTTGCCGCCGTCGACGCGGACCAGTCGGATGGCGCTGGCCAGGCGGGTCTCGAACCAGCGATCGTGCTCGGGGCTGGCGAAGTTGCGCAGCTCGACGTAGATCTGCACCAGCTCGCCGGGTCGAAACGCGTAACCTTCCGGCAACGCCTCATAGACGCCGTACTTGTCGATCTTGCGGCAAAAGCACATCTTGTCGAGGACGAGGGCAGCCCGGAGGCGCAGGGGGGCAATGACGGTTTCCAGCTGCTCGATGGCCAGGGCAATCTCGCGTGCGTCCACCTTTTCCAGGCTATTCGCGTCGAGCCGTGCCATCAGCGGCAGGATTGCCAGCAGCACTTCCTGGTTCGGCTTGTCGTAGGTCTTGAGCAGGGTCATCGCATCGGCGGGGCGCTTCTCGAGGAGGCAGCGCAGAGCGCCCACGAGGGGAGGATCGGGTTTCGCCTCCGGAGGCGGGATCAGGGTCGGGCCGGGATGTCGTTCGAGCGTGGCGGGTAACGGCTTCCGCGGATCGAACTCCGCCGGGGGCGGGCGCTCCCCGAAGGTGGCCTGCTGGACGCGGGGCTCGGGTGCCGGCTCCGTGGCAACGACAGCGGGTGTCACGGCGGGGCCGGTAAGGTTGGGCAGTTCGCGCGGATCGACGCGCGGGCCGGTTGGCGTCGGCACCGGGGCGTAGGGCGACGGCGCGGGCTGTTGCATCGCGACGGCGTCGGCCGGCGACGCAGACTTATGGGTTTCCGGCGAGAGCAGCTCGCCGTTGGAGACCGTCTGCAGGCGGCTGCAGCCGGTGAGCAGCCCCAGCAGTCCGGCGGCCAGTGTCAGGATCGAGTCGCGTCGCGTCATCCATGACCTCGAACAATCGGCGCACCGGACCCTCGTGGACCGGCGCAGCGGGCGGGGAACGATAGCGTCGCACGGGCTGCAAGTCAAGGCGCGGCCCATACGTTCACTCTGGCCATCTTGCCGGGGCGGCGTACAACGTCCAAGTCTCCGCCCGCCCCGCTGTTTCGCTGCTCCGAGGTGAGAGTTCATGACCCAACTGACAACCGTGCCGGCCGCGACGGGCTTCGGCGCCACCTCGCGACGCGATGCCTGGTGGTTCGGACCGCTGGCGACGCTGCTGGGCCTGCTGGCTTTTCTGCTCTACGCCAACTACATCGTCTTCTTCGTGCCCGGCTACTTCGAGATCCGCCAGGACCGCGCCAACTTCTTCAAGGCCGACAACCCCGCCGTGGCGCCGTATCTTGCTCCGTTCCACTCACCGCTGTTCTACGACGCCCAGAGTCCACACGCTTGGTTCCACCAAGCCAAGCCCGACTGGTGGCCCAGCTGGTTCCCCTTCTCGTCGGCGATGCTGATCCTGATCTTCCCCGCGGGCTTCCGAATGACCTGCTACTACTACCGCAAGGCCTACTACCGCGCCTTCTGGGCCGATCCGCCGGCCTGCGCCGTCGGCGAGCCGCGCAAGAGCTACTGGGGCGAGAACCACTGGCCGCTGCTGATCCAGAACGTCCACCGCTACTTCCTGTACATGGCGATCGTGATCCTCCTCTTCCTGGCCTGGGACGCCCTGCTGGCGTTCCGCTGGCCGGTCGTGGAAGGCAATCGCATCGTCGGCCATTCCTTCGGCGTCGGGCTCGGCACGGTCATCATGTGGGTGAACGTCGTGTTCCTGAGCGGTTTCACGCTGGGATGCAACTCGCTGCGCCACCTGGTCGGCGGCCGGATGAACTGCTTCGCCTGTCCGAACAACCTGGCCAACGTCACCGGCCGTTACAAGGCGTGGCACTGGGTGACACGGTTCAACGAACGGCACATGCTCTGGGCGTGGCTGTCGCTGATCAGCGTCGGCTTCACCGACCTGTATATCCGCATGTGTGCATCGGGGACCTGGAACGACATTCGTTTCTTTTGAAAGTGGTCAGTAGTCAGTAGTCAGGAAGTAGTCAGGAAGTAGCCAGTAGCCAGTAGCCAGTAGCCAGTAGAAATACAGGGGCTGCTCCTTCCTACTGACTACTGGCTGGCTACTGGCTACTGGCTACTGGCTACTGGCTACTTCCTGGCTACTGGCTACTTCCTGGGATTTTTGCGATGGACTACGAAGTAATCGAACACGACGTCCTGGTCATCGGTGCCGGCGGCGCGGGCTTGCGGGCTGCCATCGAGGCGTCGTCGTCGGGCGTTTCCGTCGGCCTGATCTGCAAGTCGCTTCTTGGCAAGGCGCACACGGTCATGGCCGAGGGCGGCATTGCCGCGGCCCTGGCCAACGTCGACAACCGCGACAGCTGGAAGGTCCATTTCGCCGACACCATGCGCGGCGGGCAGTACGTCAACAACTGGCGCATGGCCCAGCTGCACGCCCAGGAAGCGCCGGCACGCGTCCGCGAGCTGGAAGCGTGGGGCGCCGTCTTCGATCGCACCAAGGACGGCCGAATCCTCCAGCGCAACTTCGGCGGCCACAAGTTCCCGCGCCTGGCCCACGTCGGCGATCGCACCGGGCTGGAGATGATCCGCACCCTGCAAGACCACGGCATCCACCAGGGCATGTCGGTCTACATGGAATGCACGATCATCAAGCTCTTGAAGGATGGCGACCGCATCAGTGGCGCGTTTGGCTACTATCGCGAGAAGGGGCGCTTCGTCGTCTTCAAGGCCAAGGCCATCGTGCTGGCCACCGGCGGCATCGGCAAGGCCTACAAGATCACGTCGAATAGCTGGGAATACACAGGCGACGGCCATAGCCTGGCTTATCAGGCCGGCGCCGAGCTGATCGACATGGAATTCATCCAGTTCCATCCCACCGGCATGATCTGGCCGCCCAGTGTGCGCGGCATCCTGGTCACCGAAGGCGTTCGCGGCGAGGGCGGCTGCCTGCGCAACAGCACGGGCAACCGCTTCATGTTCGGCGACATCCCGGACAACTACAAGCACCAGACCGCCGACAACGAGGAAGAAGGCTTCGTCTACGTGATGGGCGAGAAGTTCCAGGGCAAGGACTCGCGCCGACCGCCGGAACTGCTGACCCGCGACCACGTCGCCCGCTGCATCCGCCGCGAAGTGCGCGAAGGCCGCGGCAGCCCGCACGGCGGCGTCTTCCTGGAGCTAGAGACGTTCACCAAGTGGCTCAAGAAGCGCCAGCCCAGCCTTAACGAAGCCGAGCACATCAAGAAGAAGCTGCCCAGCATGTATCACCAGTTCAAGGAGCTGGGCAACCTCGACATCACCAAGCAGCCGATGGAAGTGGGACCGACGACCCACTACGTCATGGGCGGCGTCCGCGTCGAAGCCGACACGCAGATGTCGAAGGTCCCTGGCTTGTTTGCGTGCGGCGAGTGCGCTGCGGGCATCAACGGCGCCAATCGCCTGGGCGGCAACTCGCTGTCCGACCTGCTCGTGCTCGGCAAGCGCGCCGGCGAGCACGCGGCCAAGTTCGCTCGCGAACAGTCCCCGGGACAGGTCCATAACGACCAGGTCGAGGAGTCGGCGAAGTGGGCCCTCCACTTCATCGATGCACCTGAAGGCGACGAGAACCCCTACAAGGTGCAGCAGGACTTGCAGGACATGATGCAGGACCTGGTCGGCATCGTCCGCGTCGAGAGCGAGATGCAGAAGGCCCTCGACGGCTTGCAGAAGCTGTGGGACCGTGCCAGGCGCGTGCGGGCGCCGATCAACCGCGAGTACAACCCTGGCTGGCACACCTGCATGGACCTGACCAACCTGCTGACCGTCTCCGAGGCCGTGACGCGGGCCGCCCTCGAGCGCAAGGAAAGCCGCGGCGGCCAGTTCCGCGACGACTATCCGCGCAAGGACAGCAAGAACTTCGGCAAGGTCAACGCCGTCGTGTGGAAGGGCCCCGACGGCCGGATGCAGTTCCGCTGGGAGCCGATCCCGGAAGTCCCCGCGGAGCTGAAAGAGATCATCAAGGAACAGGGCGACGGGAAGCTACCGGAAGAATTGGCGTAACCAAGAGCCGCTCGCGGCTTCGCGGGAGCCCGGTCCCGCGAAGCCGCGAGCGGCCCAGTGCGAGATTTTCCATGGCGCAAGTGACGTTCCGCATCTGGCGCGGCGACAAGGACAAGGGCGAGTTCAAGGACTACACCACCGAAGTCAGCGAAGGCGTCGTCGTCCTCGACTGCATCCACCAGATCCAGGCGACGCAGGCGCCCGACCTTGCTTGTCGCTGGAACTGCAAGGCCGGCAAGTGCGGCTCCTGCTCCGCCGAGATCAACGGCCGGCCGCGCCTCATGTGCATGACGCGCATGGACGACACGCGCTACATCACGCCCGGCGAGACCGTCATCGTCGAGCCGATGCACACGTTTCCGCTGATGAAGGACCTGGTGACGGACGTGTCGTGGAACTACAAGGTCAACAAGATGATCCCGCCGTTCAAGCCGCGCAAGCCCGACGCGGAGGACGGCACCTGGCGCATGACCCAGGAAGAAGTGGACCGCGTCCAGGAATTCCGCAAGTGCATCGAGTGCTTCCTGTGCCAGGACGTCTGCCACGTCCTGCGCGATCACGACAAGAAGGAAGGCGAGATGTTCGGCGGGCCGCGATTCATGATCCGCGTCGCCAGCCTCGACATGCACCCGCTGGACACCGTGGACCGCATCGGCCTGCTGAAGAACACGCTCAACATCGGCCTGTGCAACATCACGAAATGCTGCACCGAGGTCTGTCCGGAGCACATTCACATCACGGACAACGGCATCATCCCGATGAAGGAACGCGTGGTCGATCGCTACTACGATCCGCTGCTGTGGATCTGGGGCAAGATCTTCGGCACGCCCAAGGACGAAAGTTCGAAGCAGCGCCAGTCGCTGCCGCTGGTGGCGTCGAAATGAGGCGAGCGGGGCGTGTGAACGCCCCGGTTTAGATACCAATCCGGGGCGTTCACACGCCCCGCTCGCCAGGTTTTCTGCCTTTATTTCACCGCCTGAATCTTGTCGACCGCCTTCTTCGCGGCCTCGCGGACCTCGAAGCTCTTGTCCTTCGCCAGCAGCGACAGCGCGTTGACCGCAATGCGGGCGTCGGGGCCGATCGCGGTCAGCGCCTCGACCGCGGTCAAGCGCACTTCCTCGCGATCGTTCTTCGTCGCATCGATCAGGGTGAGCACGGCAGGCTTGCCGATCTTGCCGAGCAGCTCACCGGCGCCCCTCCGGTCCGTGTCGTCCTTGCTCTTGATGAGGTCGGCCAGCGTCGGCACGGCCGGCTCGGCGGCGGCGCCGAACTGGCCCAGCGCCGCCATGGCGATTTGACGAAGCTGGCCATCGCGTTCCTTCAACATCGGCACCAGCAGCGGCACCGCGGTCTTGGCGTCGGGCTTCACGTCCTTCATGGCCAGCGCCGCGCTCAGGCGGACCGCGGCGTCGTTGTCCTTGAGCGCTTCCACCAGGTCGGGCGCAGCGCCCTTGGCCTTGGGACCGAGCTCCACCAGCGTCGATGCGGCACCGCGGCGCACCTCGACATTGGTGCTCTTGAGGAACTTGACCAGGTCCGGCACGATGTCGCGGCCGATCTTGATCAGCATCGACGCAGCCGCGCGACGGACGCCGTCGTTGGGATCGCCAAGGCACTCCGCCACTGCGCTGGCGGCCGGCGGCGACACGGTCTTGCCCATCTGCGTCAGCACTTCAATGGCGTTTTGCCTCACTTGCGCGTCCTTGTCATCCAGCATCTTGATCATCGGCGGGATGACGACTTTGCCCATCTTGCCCAGGGCCGCGGTCGCGCTCAGGCGCACGTTCTCGCTGGGGTCCTTGAGCAGCGGTGTCAGGTCGTTCACGGAACCGGCGGCGTCAGGGCCGATCTTGCCGATCGCCTCGGCCGAATAGCGGCGGACCTCTTCATTCTTATCCTTGAGCGCCATGCTCAGGTCCGGCAGCACGGCGATTGCATCCTTGCCTACTTGCGCCAGCCCCAGTGCGGCGTTGGCGCGCATCGCGTCTTCCTTGGCGGTCAGTTTCTCCTTCAGCACCGGGACCGCGGCCTTGCCGACCTGACCCAACGCCATCGCGGCGCTGCGCTGGAGATTGGGGTCCTTGTCCGCCAGGTACGCGACCAACTCCGGCACGGCCGGCTGCGCATCGGGTCCGCACTTGCCGAGCGTGGTGATGGCAATGGTCTTGAGCTGCACGTCGGGGTTCTTGAGCAGGCCGGTCAGCCCTGCGACGGCGGGCTTGCCGATGGAGCCGAGGGCGTCACCGGCCGCGCCGCGCAGCTTGGCGTCCTTCTCCTTGGTGAGGATGCCCATGAGCGGCTCGACCGCCTTGCCCGCATCCTTGCCGATGAACTTGATGGCGCCGGCGCAGTACAGGCGCTGGTCCTTCTCCTTCAGGCCGTCGATGAGCGGCTGCAGGGCGTCCTTGCCGATCTTGCCCAGCGCGTTGGCACTATGGAGCTTGACCTGGGCGTCCTTGTCTTTCTTGAGGGCCTCGGTCAGCGCTTCCTGCGCGTCCTTCGCCTTGGGGCCGAGCTTCTCCAGCGCGATGCTCGCCTTGCGGCGCACCAGCACGTCCTTATCGGTCAACTGCTTGACCAGGGCCTCGACGTTCTGCGCGGGGGCAACGTCGGCGCTGACGCTGATGACGCACACCAGGACGATGCCGATAAGCTTTTTCACGGAGAGGCCCTCGGAGCTTGGCGATCGAGTGAAATGTCTTAAACGGCATTGTCGTTTGACGCCCAGGCAATTCAAGCAAAATACGCCGACGCAAGGACTCGTGACGCGTTAGCCCGACGCGCAAGCGAGGGATACTTCATCCCTCGCTTGCGCGTCGGGCTAACGCCTCTTGCGTCGTTCCCTCCCCGGTAGGGGAGAGAGTAAGGCAGACGCGCCAAGTCGCCCCAGCTTGCAGTTCCTCCGTCCAAACCAAACCTGGCATGGACACATCGCCACTGCTCCGGGTATGCATCCGCCGCGATCCCGTCTCCTTTGCGCCCGAGAGGTCCATGTGACCCGCGTTGGAACCGGCAATGCGCTGGCCCGCTGCTCGCCCCTTCGCTGGGGGTGCGCGCTGATCGCGTGCTTGCTCCTGGCGGTTCCGTCGTCCGCGGGGGCGCCGGAAATTCCGCCGTGGTTGCCCAAGTACGACCTCGACGTCGATCTCGACGTCTGCGGCCACACCGCCCGCGTGCGCCAGCGCGTCACCTGGACGAACCGGCATGCCTGCCCGGCCAAGGAACTCGTCTTCAACGCCCATTCGCACTACGAGATCCCCGCCGACCAGATTGGTTTCCTGGCCAAGATGGCCGAGATCATGCGCATGATGCCGCGCGAGTCGCTCACCCTCGACGGCCCCGTGTGCGAAGTCAACAAGGTGATGCACCTGCAATCCGCCGCCAAGAAAGTCGGCGGGGAAGAAGAGCAGGAAGACCGGCTGCCGCCGCCGCGGCCGGTGCCGTTGATCGCCACGGAGCTCGAATTCCACTGGGACCAGGAAAACAAGACCGCGCTGGTCGTCCCGCTGCCCCACCCGGTGGCGCAAGGCGAGACGGTGACAGTGGACATCTTCTTCACGATGAAGCTGCCGCAGAAGCAGGGCCGCTGGGGCCAGTGGAAGGGCGTCACCTTCTTGAGCAACTGGAACCCGGTGCTCGCCTCCTATGACGAGAAGGGCTGGCAGCCAACGCCGTTTGTTCCCTGGCACCAGCCCTGGTGCAACGAGGCCGGCGTCTTCAACGTCAATGTCACGCTGCCGTGCGATCAGAAAATTGCTTGCACCGGCTCCATCGTGGAAGCGAAGGACCTGGGCGACGGCCGGCAGCGAGTCCACATCTTCTGTCCGGCGGCCCGCGACTTTGCCCTGGTGACCAGTGCGCGCTTCCACGAGTTTACCGGCGTCTCGGACGGCGTGAAGCTCAAGGTGCTGGCCTTTCCCGAGCACGAGTTCTATGCGCGGACCATCCTGCGCATCATGGCGGAGGCGGTCCCGGTCTATAACTCCTGGTTCGGGCCCTATCCGTATCCGGAATTCACCATCGTCGAATCGTTCTTCGGCTGGAACGGCAACGAATGTTCCGGCCTGGTGATGATCGACGAGCGCGTCTTCGCGCTGCCGCACCTGGCCGAGAACTACGTCGATTACCTCGTCTCGCACGAGACGTGCCACCAGTGGTGGTACAACGTCGTCGGCACCAACGGCTACTGCGAGACCTTCATGGATGAGGCGCCGGCGACGTACTTCAGCCATCGCCTGCTCAACCTGAAGTGCGGCAAGAACAACCCGCTGCTGAAGTATCCCAGCATGCTGGAGTGGCTGCCGAGCATCAAGCGCGAGAACTACCGCAATTACGGCCTCTATGGCACCATCGGCCGCGGCGAATGCGGACCGACCGTGCAGGAGATGCCGAAGTTCGGCCACGTCGTCAACCTGTTCAGCATGTGCTACGACCGCGGCAGCAAGATCATGGGGATGATCGAGGACCGCCTCGGCGAGGCGGCGTTCTTCGACTTCATGCGCCTGATCTACTGCAAGTACTACTTCCGCATCCTGCGCGTCGCCGATTTTCAGCGCGAGTTGGAGGCGTATACCGGGCGCTCCTGGGAGCAGTTCTTCAAGGACTGGCTCTACGGCGCCGGCATGACCGACTGGGCCATTCACAAAGTCAAGATCGAGCCGCTGGGCGAGTGCGGGCTGGCAAACCACCTGTGCCGCTGCCTGCCGTCGTGGATGCAGCCGTGCAAGGGGCCGTGCCGCGTCACGGTCTGGGTCAAGCAGAAGAAGGACTACGACGAGCCGACGGTGATCGGCTTTCAGAAGGACAACGAATCCGGCTACTGCGTGCGCTTGCCGGTCGTTCCCGGCGCGGGCCACATGGAGATCGCCGAGCCGCCGGCGACGATGGACGTGGACGGCGAGCATTGCGTTCGCGTCACCGTCGAACTGCCGTGGAAGCCGACGCAGATTGCCGTCGATCCGGACCAGGTATTGCAGGACTACAACCCCGTGAACAACTTCTGGAAGCCGCGCCTGGAATGCCACCTGACGCCCTGCTACACGTTCCTGGACGAGACCGACCTGACCAACGACTACGATCACTGGAACTTCCATGCCGGTCCGTGGCTGTACTTCGCGCCGTACGACGATCCCTGGTTCACGCGCTCGACGATGGCCGGCCTGCGGGCGGGCGCCTATCGCACGCAGTTCTTCACGGGCGGCATCTACACCGCCTACCGCGAGGACTATCGCGACCTGGTCGTCGGCGGCGACGTGATGTTCGACCATTTTCCCTGGTCGCACACGCAAGTCGGCGCCCTGGTCGAGCAGCGCGTCGCCAACGGTTGGAACGGCGATAACAGCAGCGCGCGGCGCGGCGCGCTTTTCGGCCGCTACGTCTTCGATTACGGCGACAGCCTCTATCTGCCGCCGATGCATTACGCCGAGGTCTTCACCTCGTTCCAGGACAACTTCCTGCCGCAGCCGCAGACGACGGTACCCGGAGCACAGCGTTACGACACGATGAGCGTGGGCGGCGTTCACTACCACATCAACTACCTGACGCCCTACTGGGACCCCGAAGGCGGCTTCCAGTTCGATGCGACGTACGCGGGCGGCCAGGCCAACCTGGTGCATGTCAACGAGGGATTCAACCAGGTCAGCACCCAGCTTTCCTTTGTCAAGTCGTTGCCGGATGCGTTGGGCTGGCTGTCGGAGACGCGGATGGCGTTCCGAGCCTACGGCTCGGCCGCGGCGCCGCTCAAGGGCGAGTTCTTCCCGCTGGGCGGCGAGAACCGCCTGCGCGGCTACGACCTGTCGAACCGGCAAGGCAGCGTCGTCTGGGTGGGCAGCGTCGAGTGGCGCGTGCCGATCGCGCGCGAATTGAACTGGGACCTGTGCGATCACGTCGCCGGCGTGCGGCACATGTACCTGGCGCCGTTCTACGACGTCGGCAACGCCTACGCCAACGGCAAGCAGCTCGGCAACGTGGCGCACAGCGTCGGCTGCGGACTGCGCGTCGACGTCGCCTGGTTCAGCTTTATCGAACGCACCATTTTCGGCGTGGACGTGGCCAAGGTGGTCAACGACTCGACGCCGTATCAATTCTGGGTGCGCTTCGAGCATCCGTTTTGACACTCGGCTCGGCCGAGATGCCAATAGGCGACGGCGTTAGCCCGACGCGCAAGCGAGGGATCAATGATCCCTCGCTTGGCTTGCGCGTCGGGCTAAGCGTGAGCCGCAGGTGTGGTTGGCTCAGTCTCAAACGGTGCGATCGGTCCCACACCGACCGGTCTAATCCT
>JAIEMG010000205.1 GCA_019752375.1 Gemmataceae bacterium
ATGCTTCCCAGACTACCCAATTCCTCCTTCGACAGCTGCGCCAGTTTCCAGGGTTATTGAGAAGTTACCGCGATAGGTAGTAAGTCTCTTTATAGTAATGACTAACGGACGCCAGGCGGTAGTATGCCGCCTGGCGGCTCTCATTTACTGGAAGGAGATTTTTTATTTGTCCTCCGCGCGGGACTGGCCTAAAGTTGGGCGAAAGAGGGAATTATGCGGCACCAAGGAACCAAAAAACGCGCGGGATCGTCTAAGGGACGGTTCATTGCACCTCGGACAACCCTTTCTGGCCAAGCTCATCTGAGGGGGATCGGTCATGCGTTTCGTTCTTCGGCTGGCGATGTTTGTTTCCGCCGTGACACTGGTCGTGTCCATGGTCGGCGCTCAAGTCGTTCCTGACCCGAACAAGGTCGACGAGAACAAGATTCGCCTGAACATGCTGACCAAGTTCGCCAAGGACGGTAAGTTCACCGCCAAGGTGGTCGGCGACGTGGAAGAAGAAGGCTGCATCGCGCAAGTCGATTACGAGTACCAAAAGTTCAGCGCCGGCTATCAAGACGCGCTGGCCAAGTATAACGAAGCGCGTGCCAAGAAGGACTTCAATACCGCCAAGGCGCTCTACGGCCAGATGGTCGAGATGGGCAAGAAGAACCAGATCTACGAGCTCGAGAAGATTCCGCTCCAGTTCAAGATCACGTTCAAGACGGCTGCCAAGGCCGACGACAAGAAGACCCCGGACAAGAAGGACAAGAAGGACGCCAAGGAAGACAAGACTGACAAGAAGGAAGCCGACAAGAAGGAAGCCGACAAGGACGACGCGCCCAAGAGCATGGTCATCTTCCGCCGCATGCAGTTGCCGCCGAAGGACCCCGAAAACCCCAAGGCGACTTACACGCTGGCCGAGCAAAAGGAATTGAAGGGCGATCCGAAGCTGGTCGGCTGGAAGGCAGAGTCCAAGGACATCGACGAAGCCAAGGAAATGCCGTTGATCTTTTACATCGCCAAGACTTTCAAGGCTCCGGTCATCAAGGCCCCGGTCAAAGGCAAGGAGAAGAAGGACGATGAGGAGATGCTGGACCTCGAATCGATCGAGTTGCCGGTCATCATGATCGTCATTCCGCCACCGCCGAAGGAAGGCGTGGGCAATCCATTGATCCCCGGCGCCAAGTGACGTCGGTGTGAGCAATCTTCCAAGCCCACGGGCGACATCGCCCGTGGGCTTTGTCATTCCAGGAGGCGGTCCAGCCCTTTCAATGCCGTGCTCCACGGCGGCCGCATGGCGCGGTACTTCTCCCACCACTCGCCCAGACGTGCGTTCCAGGTTTCCCGGTGCGGCGAGGGCGGCATCCACGTGCGGACCGCAAGTTCCAGCAGAGGTTCGACGCCGTCGACCATGCGCACATCGGTTGCAGCGGCGAGCGCCACGGGGAGCATGGCCAGGCATGCGACCGTCAGGAAACGCGTTCCGCGAATGTGGTCGCTGTAGCGCGGCAGGTTCAAGTTCAACGTGGACAGCAGCCAGGCGAGACGCATCGTTTCCGGCAATTCCGGCGTCGGGTCGTCCGCGAGCGCCTCAATGTGAACCAGGTTGTAGTAGGGGTACGCACCGCCACCGCCGTCCAGTACCGGAAAGACTCCCACCACCGTCGCATCTTCGACGAGGATTTCCGGTTCGGTCCACAGTGCCATGCGACCCAGTAGTCCGCTGCCGCGCTCGTTCCATCGTTGCTGCAATGGTTTGATGGTCCACGCGGCCGCATTGTTCACCTCCGGTAGAGCGAGGGGAAAGAGGCGGCGAATGTCATGTAACAACCCCTGGATCCGCCGGACGCGCGTGCTGGCCTCCGCCTGGCCGACGCTCTTGGTCAGTGCCACCTGAGCCAGTTCCTGGGCGCCCGCATTGCTCGCGGACAATGGCAACAGGTGCGCCCAAAAGGCCGCGGGCGGCACTCGCTCTTCGACAAGGGCCTCCTGCAAGCGGGCGACCGGTTCGGCCAGTGCCTCGGCTAACGCGGGCCAGACGAAGCTTCGTTGATGCAGCACTGCCTCGGCGGCATGGAAACAGCTGAGCGACGTGCTTGTCTGCCAGCGCAGGTCGATGGTTGTGGTCACGAGCGATCCTCCCCACCTTGCGTCGGGCTTTGTGCGGAAGAGGCGGAACTTCTGGCAGCGCCCCATCGTCCATTAAGCATCGTTCCATCAGTAAAGACAAGTTGAAGGTGTCGCCAACTGACGAATCACGAAATTCGAAACTAAGCTCCAGGGAAAAGAGCGGCGTCTCAACCTCTCTGCCATTTGAGATTCGTTATTCGTCAGCCTACGAGCGACTCCCAGTACCGGCGCGCGGATGACGGACCGATTGCCGGCGCCGCCTCCGGTCGCCCCTGTCGCTGCTCGTGGCGGCGCAGGGGCGTTTTCTTTCCAACGATCTGCCAGACAGCTAACTAGTAGCTTTCGAACGAATCATTGAATAAAATAACATTTGAATGCCACCGGGCAGGATGGTTCCTGGCCGCATCGGGCGGCACGGGCCGACAGGACGGTCGAATCATCGGCAGGCACGAGTCGCGGTGGAGGCGAAGCGTGGCGGAAGGCGATTCCTTTGCAAAGTTCATGCGCCGAGTGCGCGGCGGGGACGAGCAGGCCGCCGTCGAATTAGTACGCAGCTATGAGACCGAGATCCGCCGCGAAGTTCGCCTGCGTCTGAGCGACCCACGTCTTCATCGCGCCTTTGACTCGATGGACATCTGCCAGTCGGTGCTGGGGAGTTTCTTCGTGCATGCGCCCCTGGGTCAGTACGAGGTCGAGGAACCGCGGCAGCTGCTGAAACTGCTCATGGCGATGACGCGGCACAAGCTGGCGTTCCACGTGCGCAAGCAACGCGCGGCGCGGCGCGATCACCGCCGCATCGAGGCCGGCGGCTCGGCCGCAGCCCTGGCGCCTGCGGCGGACGCCAGTCCCAGCCAGGAGGTCGCGGGCCGCGACCTCCTGGAACAAGTCCGTCGCCGGCTCAGTCCGGAGGAGCTCCAGCTGGCGGAATTGAAGGCGCAAGGGCACGGCTGGGCGGAGATTGCCCTTGCCGTCGGCGGTACACCGGAAGGGCGGCGCAAGCAACTGGCGCGCGCCATCGATCGCGTCGCTCAGCAAATTGGCCTGGATGACGCCGCGCCGGATTGACATCCCATGACGGACTCCACCCCTTCCCTCTCGGTCCCCGACCCGGCTCACCAGCTGTGGGACCTATGGCAGCTGGGCCTGTGCCCCGACGTCCAGGAATTTGTTCGCCGCGCCGGGACGTTGCGTCCCGTTGAACTCGTCGCCGTGCTCCGTGTCGATCAACGCGAACGCTGGCAACGCGGCGAACGACCGCCTGCCGAGGCCTATCTGCATTTCCACGCGGCCGACCGGGTTCACGAAGCATTCATCGACCTGATCTACGGGGAGTTCCTTCTCCGCGAGGAACGGGGCGAGCAGCCGTGCGCGGAGGAATACCTGCAACGCTTCCCCCAGTTCCGGACGCAGTTGTTGCGGCAACTCTCGCTGCACGAGGCGCTGGAAGCGGACCCGAGCGGCACGGGGAGCGGAACCGGCACCAACGCCGAAAGCGTCTGGACGTCCCTGCCGCCTCTGTCGCAGCATGTCTTGCCGACATTTCCCGTTCGGGGCGGTGCGGCCGTGCACCTGCCGGACCTGGCGGGCTACGAAATCCTGGACGAACTCGGCCGCGGCGGCATGGGGGTCGTCTACAAGGCCCGGCAGGTCGCCCTGCAGCGCATCGTCGCCTTGAAGATGATCCCGGCCCAGGCAGGCACCGATCCGGAGCAGCGGGCGCGATTTCGGACCGAGGCCGAGGCTGCCGCGCGCCTGCAGCACCTGAACATCGTGCAGATTTACGAGGTGGGCGAGCAGGAGGGGCGGCCCTATCTCTGCCTGGAGTACGTGGACGGCGGCAGCCTGGCACAGCGATTGGCGGGCACGCCGATCGTCGCACGCGTGGCGGCGGAATTGACGCTCGCCCTGGCGCGGGCGGTGCATCACGCCCACCTGCACGGCGTCGTTCATCGCGATCTCAAGCCGGCGAACGTGCTGCTAGCGAGCACGGGACGCGAGCCTCCCGAGTCGCCGTCCCTCGAAGGCTCGCGCCCGCCGCTCGCCCTGGGGATTCCCAAGATCGGCGATTTCGGGCTGGCCAAGCAGCTCGACGCCGATTCGGGACTGACCCGGAGCGGCACGCTGCTCGGCACGCCCAGCTACATGGCGCCGGAGCAGACCCTGGGGCGTCCGGAGGATGTCGGGACCGGTGCCGACGTCTACGCCCTCGGCGCCACCCTTTTCGAGATGCTGACGGGCCACCCCCCCTTCCGCGCCGCCACCGCGATGGACACGCTCGCCCTGGTTCGCACGCAAGACCCCGTTCCGCCCCGTCGCCTGCAGCCGAAGGTGCCGCGCGACCTGGAGACGGTCTGCCTGAAGTGCCTGGAGAAGAAACCGGGCCGCCGTTATGCCAGTGCGGCCGCGCTGGCCGATGACCTGAAGCGTTTCCTGGCAGGCGAGCCCGTGCAGGCGCGGCCGGCGGGACGCGCGGAACGCCTGCTCAAGTGGGCTCGGCGCAAGCCCGCGGTTGCCGCACTCGTCGTCGTCAGCGTTTTCGCCGCGGCCGCGCTGCTGACCATCGGCACCCTGTCGTACGCCGCGCTGAGCGATTCGGCGGCGCGGGAGAAGGACCGTGCCGACGCTCTCGACAAGGCCAACGAGCGGAACACGGAGCAGCTGCTGGAGACGCGCCGCAATTACTACGCCGCCAATATCCAGCGGACGCAGCAAGCCTGGCACGATCTACGCGCGCCGCACATGGTCGAACTGCTCTCCGAACTGCGGCCGCACGGCCCGGACGACCCCGACTTGCGCGGCTTCGAATGGCATTACCTCTGGCGCCTGGCGCAGAAGGGCCTGTTCCGCACGCCGCCCGCCAGGCAACTCGTCAGCAGCATGGCCTTCAGTCCGGACGGCACCCGTCTGGCGACCGCCACGGCCTTCGAGGGCACGGTCCAGACCTGGGAGACCGCCACCGGCAAGCTGACCGGCGGCGTGTCGATGCCGGGACACACATACCATGCGATCGCCTACAGCAGCGACGGCCGACGGCTGCTCACGCTGGGCCTCAATGGCAGCTGGCAGCTGTGGGACCTTGGCAAACCCGGCAAACCGCTGCTGACCTACCAGCGGAAGAACCTGGGCGAAACCTGGGCCGTGTTCAGTCCCGATAGTAAGCTCGTCGCCGGCCACGACTCGGAGGACGGCGTATTCATCTGGGACGCGGCGACCGGGCAGCGGCTCACTGCCTTCCGTGGTCATGGGCAACCGGTGCAACATCTGGCGTTCTCGCCCGATGGCCGGCTGCTCGCGGCAGCCACCGCTTACCGACCGGCGCCGGCTCCTCCCGCCGGCGCGGACAAGGCGGGCGAGGTCATCCTCTGGGACGTGGCCGCGCGGAAGGAGGTCGGTACGCTCCGCGGCCATGCCGATGGCGTGACCCGGGTGGCCTTCGGCGCCGACGGCAGCTGGCTGGTGTCCGCCAGCCGGGACCACACCGTCAAGGTCTGGGACCCGGCCACTGAGAAAGAGCTTTTCACCTACCGGGGGCACACCGCGCCAATCGAACAGTTGCTGCTCGGCCCCGACCCGCTGCGCCGCTGTGTTGCCTCGGCCAGCCGCGACCGCGTGCTGCGCATCTGGAACTTTTCCGGCCGCGATCTGCTGACCCTCGCCAACGTGCCCAGCAGCGCACGGCCGGACCGCTGGCTGCCGCTGGGGTTGGCGTTCCGCCCCGACGGCCGACAAGTGGCGGTCAGCGGGCCGGAAGGCACGGTCAGCATCTACGACCTGACCACGGGTCGGGAAGCGGCCCATGCTCGCCTCCCCAGCCCACCCAACGTCAACACCGGCCAGCCCGCGCTGGTCTCGCAGGTGGCGTTCAGCCCCGACGGCGCGCGCCTGGCGGCCGCTTGCGTCGATCGTTCCGTCTTTCTCTGGGAAGCGGGTACGGGCATCCCGGCGTTCAGGGGCCGGCGTCTCGACGAGAGCACCTCGGCGTGTGCCACGAGCGGCGATGGTCGACACGTTGCCATCGGCCGCCGCGATGGCACCATGGGGCTGTATGCCGCGGACGACATGCGAGAACGGCGCCCCTTTGCCGGCCACGCGGCGCGGGTGCGCTGTCTGGCCTTCAGCCCGGACGGCACCCGGCTGGCTTCCGCCGACGAAGACCTGCTCGTAAAGGTCTGGGATGTCACCGACGGCCGAGAGCTGCACGCCTTCCGGGGCCACGAACTCTGGGCCGAGCGGCTGCTGTTCAGCCCGGACGGCCGCTGGCTGGCGTCTGCCGCTGGACGCAACTACGGGACGCAGGGCGAGACGCGCCTTTGGGACCTGACCACCGGCCGCCTGGCCCACGCGCTGCCGGGGCAGGATGAAAAACAGCCGCTGCAGCGCGGCCAGGATCACGGCCTGGCGTTCCACGCCGACAGCCGCGTGCTGGCAACCGCCAGCCAGGACGGGGTCGTGCGCCTTTGGGAGGTGGCCACGGCCCGCGAAGTAAGCGCCTTCCGCGGCCACGGGGACCCGGTCCTCGGCGTCACCTTCAGTCCGGACGGCGGCCGGCTGGCGTCCGGCGGCCGGGACCAGACGGTCAAGGTCTGGGACGTCGCCTCCCGGCGCGAGCAGTACACGCTGCGCGGCCACACCGACCACGTCTTCGCGGTTGCGTTCAGCCCGGACGGCGGTCGCATCGCCTCAGGCGGTCGGGACCGCACCGTCCGCCTCTGGCACTGCGACACCCGCCGCGAACTGCTTGCCCTCCGTGGACACGTGCAGTCCGTCTTTCACATGGCCTTTTTACCGGGCGGTCACCGCCTGCTGTCCAACGGCGAATGGGGCGTGCGCATTGACATGCGTGTCGGCATCCACCCGCGCGTCGGGCTCGATCCGAACATCGTCTTCGACCCGAGTCAGGGCTTTGATCCCGGCGCAAATGGGGATCCGAGAATCTGGGACGGCATGCCGCTCGACGGCTCCTGAGTGCGACGTTGACTACTCATCGGCACCTTGAGTAGCCAGGCATGCGGGATCATTTCGGCGGCGATTTGCGATTGGGCACCACTTCCACCAACACCCGACCGTTGCGCTCCAGGGTGAATCGCTTCGGCACGACGGTCCACTGGTCCTTGCGGTCGGCGACCTCGATCTCGTAGTGGCCGGCGGTCAGCTCGAATTCGCGGTTGGCCGTGCGCTCCTCCACGACGTCATTGCGCTTGACGATGACCTCCAGGCCGGGATCGTTCGAGGCGAGAATTACCCGTCCCCGATTGCCCACGTAGCGAAGTGCCTCGGGCGCATACCAGTAGCCGACCATTCCCAGCAGCATGCCGAGCACGGCCAGTGCTGGCAGCACGCCCCGGCACGTCGATCCGTTGCTTGCGGGCGGCGGTGCAACCGCCGTGGTCGGCGCCAGATCGCGCTCGATGATCTCCAGCGCCTCGACGACGACCTGCGTGGACTCGGGCCGTCCGTCGGGGTGCTTGGCGAGCAAGCGGTTGACGAGCACCACCAGGGTATTCGGCGCGTCGGAGTTGTAGCGCCGGAGTGCTTCGGGCTGTTCATAGGCCAGCGCCAGCAGGACCTGCATGGTGTCGTCGCCCTGGAAGGGCAGGACGCCGGCGACCATGTGGTAGAGGACGCTGCCGAGACTGAACAGGTCGCTGCGAAAATCGACCGGGGCGCCGCGCGCCTGCTCAGGCGACATGAACGCCGGCGTGCCAACCACCGTTCCGCTCCGCGTCAGGTGCGCGTTATCGCCGACGGCACGGGCGAGACCGAAGTCCACAATCTTGACCCGGCCACGTCCCGCCTCCAGCCAGATATTGGCGGGCTTGATGTCGCGATGCACCAGGCCGCGCTCGTGCGCTGCCGCCAAGCCTGCCGCAATTTCCCGTGCAATGCGCAGGGCATCGCGAACCGACAGCTTGTGCTCGCGCCGGAGACGGTCGTCCAGCGTTTCTCCGCGAAGCATCTGCATCGCCAGGTAGGGAACACCTCGATCTTCGCCGACCTGGTAGATGGTGACAACGTGCTCGTGTTCCAGGGCGGCGGCAGCGCGGGCTTCGCGCAAAAAGCGCTGATGGGCCTGCTCGCCCGTCGCGGCCTCGGGCTTCATCGCCTTGACGGCCACGACCCGCTGAAGGCTTTGGTCTTCGGCCTGGAAGACGATGCCCATGGCGCCGGCACCGAGCACCTTCTGAATGCGATAAGGCCCCAGCCGCCCGATCTCTCCGGGCGCCTGCGGCGGTGCGAGCATGGCAAGGGTGGCGGGCGCGACGACGGGGGGCGCCGGAATCGCCGGCGCCGGTGCCGAATCCGGTTTTGTCGCCAGGGGTAAGGGACCGGGGTTTTCGATCGCCGGCGTCGGCACGACGTACTCGGCGGTGGATGGACCGTTCGTCGTCGGAAGGTTGAGTTCCGACGCGCTGACCTGCTGCAGGTGCGGATTCGACGGCGGCGCGACCCGGGCGGCCTCCCGCAGGTGCAGGACCAGCGTGTCGTCCGCATCCAGCGTAGTCATGGCGCCGAGACAATGGCCACACATCTTGACGTGCCGGGCCAGCTGCGTTGCCTCCCTATCGGGCATCAGACCCAGCAGCAGCCGTTGCAATTCCTTGAGATCCGGACAGGGGGTGGATTGCGTCATGAGAACTGCTCGCCTCGCACGATCCTTGGTGCACAAATGGGAGAAGGAGTCTAGGATTCGAGGATGGTCATTCCCAGCGCCTTGGCGCGGGCGAACGCGTCGCGCTCCACGAGAAACCGACGTGCGGCCGACTTGGCCTCGAGGGCCTGCCTGAGCGAGGCGTCACGGGCTCGCGCCGCCGCGGCCATGGACCACGCACCGGACGGGCCGGCGATGGTGCCCCGACTCAGCGCACGCCGCGCTTCGAGATACCGGCGGGTCGCTTCCTTGAGCGGGTCGTCCCCGGTCAGCCATTCTGCCTCGACCTTGTGAAGCTGCATGCGCGCGTCCAGCAGCGTGATGGCTTCCAACGTCACACGCACCCAGCGGTGCTCCACGATGCCCAGTGCTACTGCACAGGCCAGATCATGGTCCAGATAATCCACGGTCTCGGTTTCCGGAAGGGGCATGGTGTGTTACCCGTCATTTTTGTCGGCCATGCTTTCGAGCGTGACCATTCTTGCCGGTCAGGCTTTCCAGCGTTCGTTTACCCGAGCAGAAGCATGACGTTGCTGGGGGGCGGCTTCAGGAAACTGCAACCGACGTGATACGCCCCCCCGGACTTCCGACAGTGCCGCACTTCGACATCGACCCAGCCCGTCGACTGCGGCGCGTTCGCCGGACACACGTGCAAGATGGCCTTCGGCTCCACGGCTTCATTGAGCAAGATGCCGAGCCCCTGCTCGCTGCGCTCCTGAACCCATGCCAGGATGCGGGCGCCGGGCCACCGGCCACCGGTCACGTAGATCGACACCGGACGGTGCACGGAACATCGTTCGAGATTCCTGTCCGGCATCGCGCGGCGTTCCGATGCTTCGGACGGCGCCACGGAGGTAACCTTCGATCGACGCACCGGCGTCGCGCTCGCCGGGTTCGAAATCAGTCCGGAACGGCGCCGTGCATTCGCCCGATCGGCCACACGGCGCGGCCGAGTCGATCGCCGGCGTCTGCTTGTCGGGATCATCAGTGCAACGATCGTCATGGCCACGAAGAGGACCGCCACCATCCAATTCACTTCTTGCGGTGAAAGCGGTCCGAACTGGGTATCCAGCGACGGGAAGTTCATTCCGGCACTCCGGCAGGCGAAGGTTGCGATCCGCCAACCTCATTGCACTTGGCGAGCGGACCGGACAAGAAAAAGGAATCCTCGGGAAGGCGATTCACTGCAGGCAGCTTTTCCGTGCCAGATTGTGCGCTCAAAGGATTGCCGTAAAATTAGCGCGCAAGTGCCGGACCGCTCGCGCAAAATCATCCACGCCTGGGTCAGATTGATACGCGCCAACGCAGCGCTCACGGAGATCTTCCGCACGGCGCAAATTCCTGGCCTTGGGCGTGCGTTCCAACGCTTGACGGAACCGTGAGTTCCGCTCGCCGCGCCGGGAAGGTTTCCATTTGGCGCGTCGCCTGGCACATGCATTGCTTCAACCGCACCGGGTCCCGGGTTTCTCTGCGCATGACGGAGCACCAGTACATTTCCAACGTGCCGCGCCCCGAGTGAGTCACAACCCCCTGCGTTGCGCGTATTGGCTTGTGGAAGTCCACCGGCTTTCCAGTGTCAGCAGTCTTTCCTCGCAGACGGCGCGCACATTACGGCTGCATCCATTGGGGCCACTCCTGCTAGATCACTGGCGGTGGATGCGTCCTTTGCTGCCCCACTTCCCGTGACGGTACTTTCCCCTTCGTCCGACCGGCTAACCTCCCATGGTGATATCGGCGCCTGCGCTACTGCCGGTCGGTCTGCTCGGGGACTTCAACGACCGGGCGCGCAAGCTTGGAATTTCAACTCTGAAGGTCTTTCGGCGCCTGACTTAACAAAATGATCCTGCAGCGTTTTTTTTCTTTGCGCGGTGCATGGGGTGCGGGAAAAATCCGCGGCTCAAAATTCCTGTGGGGTAATCAGATGAGTTAAATCGGCAAAATTATGCTGGCGTCAGCTGCGCGACGGGGTATACTTTCCCCCGACCCACAAACGTCGAGAAGGGCCGGCAGGTGGGACCTGCACCGGACCTTCTCATCAGCGTCTGCATTCTTTGAGGAAAGGAGTCCTCCCATGTCCGCTCCCGCTCCCACCTCGTCTATTCGCATCGGCATCTACGGCATGCACGGCATCAACGGGCAGGAGAGCCGCGGCTTCGGCCTCTGGCCAGCGGGCTATCCGGGCGCCGTCGCACACAGCGGCGCCACGCCGGTTGTGTTGCCGCTCCTGGCACCGGGTGAATCGTGGAAGGAACTGCTGCATGGCCTGGATGGCATCGTCTTCTCCGACAGCACGGCCACGACGACGCGCCCGGCTGGCGAGGAGGACTTGCTGGTCCGTTACTGCCGCGACTACCAGGTCCCGTTGCTGGCCGTCGATTTCGGCATGCACGTCCTGAACACCACGTTCGGCGGCACCCTTTACAACGATTTGCCGCGTGAGTTGCCCGAAGCATTGCAGCACCGCCATCCGCCGGAGCGCGGACTTCGCCATGCGATCAATGTGCTGCCTGGCACGCACCTGGCCAGCCTGTATGGCGAGGGTGAAGTGGTGGTCAACAGCGAGCATCGCCGGGCCGTGCAGCGGCTCGGGCGCGGCTTCAAGGCCAGCGCGCTGGCGCTGGACGGCGTCGTCGAAGCCATTGAACCGGAGAAGGAAGGTTGGTGGGTGCTGGGCGTGCAGTGGCACCCCGCGTCCGTCAGCGCTTCCGGCCTGGACATCCAGGTCTTCCGCGGCCTGATCCAGGCGTGCGAACTCCGCACCACGCGCGAGCAGGGCGCCGAGGCGGCCTGCCACGCCGCCTGAAATAGTGAATGCAACGGAACAGGAACGCCGGAAAGAATCGAGATGCGATTCTTCCGGCGTTCCGTGCGCGCCTGCCCGATCCCATATCCTCGCGGCAGTGCCGCTATCGTCCTGTCCCTGTGGCCAGGACGGCAAATCAAAAGCAAGCCGGAGTCGTCCCTTGTCCCAGCTGGACGACTCCGGTGCTGACATCCCCGAGATGTCACCGGAAGGGTAACTTTCATTCATGTAGTGGTCAATAGTTCAGTATTAAGAATTTCCATAAGTCATTTAATAATAATGATATGAGAAATTAAGTGGATTTTCGTCCGCAGGCCGCCTCGACCCGTTGCGCTCCAGCTGCAAAGGTATCGCGCCGACCCATTCCACCGCTCCGGACACGATGGGGCACCCTGGCTCGTGCGAGTTCAAATGACGCGAAACCCGTCAGAAATTTGGAAGCGTTCGCTCTCGTGTGGAGGTACCCTATCGCCATCGCTTGTGGTTGAGGAGGCGTTGTCGTCCCGCGGAAATACCTCGTACCTCGCTGCATCCTCCGCGCGAAAGGGGCTCCCCATGCTCGTCATTCAGGGCCGGAGAATTCGTCCGCAAGACGGCAAGACGTCTCGCGACATTCGCCACCAGCGCCCGAAGGCAGCTGCCCCCCTTGTCGGGAACAGAGAGACACCTCGAATCCGCGGCAGCGCTGCTCCCAAACGAGTGCTTCTGATCCTCCTCGCCCTCGCGGGCCTGATCCTGTGGGAAGCGAGCGCGCGAGTCGTCTCCGCCGACAAGGAGGAGCCGGTCGTCAAGCCGGCGAACGCGCCCGCGGCGATGGAGGAAACGCCTCCGGTCTGGACGGTGCTCGATCCTCACGATTTGAAATCCGCCAAGGGAACAACGCTCACCAAGCAGGCCGACAAGTCCATCCTGGCCAGCGGTCCGATTCCGAACCCGGAAACCTACACCATCCAGGCACACACAACGGTGAAAGGGATCACCGCCATTCGACTGGAAGTGCTGACGGACACCACCATGCCGCAGAACGGACCGGGCCGGGCACAGAACGGCAACTTCGTGCTCAACGCATTTCGCGTTCAAGCCGCGCCGAAGCAGGAGCCCGCCAAGGCCCAAGAGGTGGCTCTGAGCAAGGCCACGGCGGATTTCTCACAGCAAGACTTCGTCATCCAGTCGGCTATCGACGGCAACACACCTCAGAACGGCGGGTGGGCGGTCAGTCCCCAGCTGAGCCGCAAGCACGTCGCCGTCTTCGAACTGAAAACGCCGCTCAGTCACGAAGAGGGCACCACGCTCACGTTCACTCTGCTCCACCAATACGGCAGTGAACACAACATCGGCCGCTTCCGCGTGTCCGTCGCTTCCGGCAAGGCGCCATTTCCGTTCTATGACGAGCTCAAAAGCCTGGTGTGGTCAACCCTCGATCCGCACGAGATCAAGTCTGCCCGGGGGACCAAGCTCGCCCGGCAGATGGACAAGTCCATCCTGGCCAGCGGTCCGCTGCCGACTCCCGAGACCTACACCATCCACGCGAACACCGCATTGAAGGGGATCACGGCCATTCGCCTGGAGGTGTTGCCCGATTCCACCATGCCCGCGGCCGGACCGGGGCGGGCGGGCAACGGCAACTTCGTGCTCAACGGCTTTCAGGTGCGGGCCGCGCCGACGAAAGAACCGGCGAAGGCCGAGGCGGTCGCCTTGAAAACGGCCACGGCCGATTTCTCGCAGCAAGGCTACGAAGTGCAGACGATCCTCACCGGCAACACGCCCCAGGGCGGTGGCTGGGCCATCGATCCCCAGCAAGGCCGAAAACATGTCGCCGTGTTCGAGTTGAAGAACCCCATCAGCCATGATGGCGGCACCACACTCACGTTCACGATGCTTCACAACTGGGCCGGCGGTGAACACACCATCGGCCGCTTTCGCCTCTCCGTCGCCACCAGCAAACCGCCTTATCCGTTCGAGCTGCTCGACGTGACGAGCGAGGACATGGCGCTTTTCTGGACCGACCTGGGCAGCGCGGATGCGGAGAAAGCAAACCAGGCGGCCGAGAACCTGTTCCAATCGGGACGTGCCCTACCAATGCTGCGCGCGCAGCTGAAGGCGGACGTCGTGAAGGTGGATGCCAAGCAGGTGGCGAAGTGGATCGCGAACCTCGATGACAACGAGATCAATGTTCGGGAGAACGCCACGAGCGAGCTGGAGAAGCTCGGGGCCAGTGCAGCGCCGACGCTGATGCGTGCCGTCGAGCTGGCGCCCTCCCTCGAGGCCCGCCGGCGGATGGAGCGGTTGCTGGAAAAACTCAAGGAGACTCCGGACGTGGTGCGGCCTCAGCGTGCGGTGGAATTGCTCGCCCGAATCGGCTCACCGGAAGCCCGCGAACTACTGCAGAACCTGGCCAACGGTTCGCCCGATGCCGTCTTGACCGAGGCAGCCAAAGCGGCCCTTGCACGAAGCGAATAGCAGTTGTCCGTGGGGCACGTTTGTAACGTGCCTGGCCGGAACGGCACGTTACAAACGTGCCCGACAAATTCCGACGCGCGCCCGGCGAACCCCTTGGAATTTCTGAACACACGAACACCATCCGCCCGATGATAGGGGCATTCATTCCCTTATCTCCGGAGGAGACATGCGCGAGCAGAAAGAGGCGGACATCCTGCGCGATTGCCTGACATGGCTGAAACTGCACGGCGTCTTTTGCTGGCGACAAAACCAGGGAGCGATTGCCGGGGAATACAACGGCAAGCGTCGTTTCCTGCGATTCACGTCGATGGCGGGCGTCAGCGACATTCTCGGGGTCTTGCCGCCCACCGGCCGCTTGCTGGCGATCGAGTGCAAACGTCCGGGCCGCAAGCCCACGCCCGAGCAGGAAGCGTTCCTCGATATCGTCCGGCACTGCGGCGGCGTGGCGTTTTGCGTCCACAGCACCATCGAGTTGGAAGAAGCGCTTCGCGCAATGATCGCGCCGCCCGGCATCTCCCACACCGCATGAGAAGAACTCCCCCAGGCGTAAATGCCATTAACTTAGGGGAGCAACCGAGGAAAACCCTCCCGTGGCACGGACATTTCTGTCCGTGCAATCGTGAAACTGCACGGACAGAAATGTCCGTGCCACCGGGATCTCGCCTACGTTAATGGCATTCGGAGGCTGTAATCGCCGCCGACAACCTACCTGTCCCGATTTTCCTCCCTTCACTGCTACAGCTCGGCACAGCGGGGCTGGTCTTGACCGAGTTCCCGCCTTCACGGTCAAATACCGCACACTACGGTTGCCGGAAGCACCGTTACGCCTTGCGCAAGGATGCCATGCCTCAGCATAACGAGCGCATTTCCTACATCGACACGACGCGCGGGCTTCTGTTCTGCCTGATGGCCTCCGTACACGCCGTCACGCTTTCCAACTTGGCGGAGCTCGATTTCCTGGCCGTAAATGTCTGGCTGCGTTACTTTCGCAGCTATCAGACCTTCATCATCCTTTCAGGCTTCACCATTGCCCTGGTGTTTCCGTGGCAGGATGACGGTCCCGGTACCGCGAAACGGCTTCGTCGCCGTTCGTACCAGTTGCTGGCGGTGATGTTCGTCTCGAATGCGATCATGCTCGTGTTGCACCATGCCGTCCATGGAACGCTCGAGCGCATCGTCGATCCGTGGTGGTGGGTCGGCCTCCTCACCTTGACCACGCACTATTCCATCTCCGGCATCCTGCTGCCGATCGCTGTGCTGCTGCTGGTGACCCCCGCGTTGTTTTTCCTGTGCCGCTGCTGGGGCCTGCGGGCCCTCATCCCGGTCGTGCTGGTGCTGTTGACCGCAAGCTGGATGGTGCATCATGCGTTTCCGCATCCGGAGCAGAACGCCCATGCGATCAATGTACTCTTCCGCCGGGGCGCTGGCGGCTTTCCGGTGGTACCGATGATGGCCTTTGGGGCTGCCGGGATTGTGCTGGGCATCGTCTGGCGCCGCCTGCGCCCGGAGTTTGACTGGCGCCTGCTCGCAACCATCGTCTCCATCTGGGCTGTCCTCCAACTGCTATCGAGTTATGCGTTGCCCGACCGGCTGGATCCCATCCTTCGCCCATTTCTCACAATCAGCCGGTTCATGGTCTTCCTGGCGTTGGGGATGATGATTACCCGCCATGCGCTGCTCAGCCGCGCCTTGCCGTTCCTGCCGGTGATGGGCAAGTACGCCCTGTTCTCGTTCATCGCCCACCGGGTCGTGATGCAGAGCCTGGCGGTCACAAACAACAAGCTGGGACTGTTGGATTCGGGGCCGTCATACGTCGTATACTTCGTCGGCACCATTGCGCTGGTCACCTTGCTGTGCCTCTTGCGGGAACGAAGTGAGAGTTACGATCGCCTGCTGAGGCGCGTCTACCTGTGAGGTTCCTTTCCTGACAGTCGCCCCATTGACTCGGCGGCAGCGCGGCCGGATGATTGAGGACAAGGCGGAGTCGGCATCCGCACGCCTTACTTGCCGGGGAGACTTTCCATGAAGCGGCTATTCCTGACGGTCGGGCTGGTGGTCGCCATCCTCGCGATCAGCGGCGAACCGCGTGCATCGGCCGACGAGCTGTCGCCCGAGGTGCGCAAGGCCATTGACAAGGGCCTGGCCTGGGTGGCGAAAAGCCAGGCACGCGACGGCCACTGGGAAGCGCAGGGCGGCCAGTATCCGACCACGATGACCGCCCTGGGCGGTATGGTCCTGCTCATGGAAGGCAGCACGCTGCGCGAAGGCAAGTACTCCGAGAACATTCGCCGCGCCGTCGACTGGCTGGTCGATCGCAGCCAGCGCAACGGCCTGCTCGGCAATCCGAACAACCCGACCGAATCCAGCCGCTACACTTACGGCCACGGCTATGCGTTGCTCTTCCTGGCAAGCGTCTACGGCGAAGAAGAAGACGCCGACCGCCGCAAGAAGCTGGAAGACGTGCTGACCCGAGCCGTGGAATTCTGCGGCAAGGCCCAGACGACGCGCGGCGGCTGGGGCTACGTCTCCTCCGCCGACGGCAATGGCTTCGACGAAGGTTCGACCACCATCACGCAGCTCCAGGCCCTGCGCGCCGCACGAAACGCAGGCATCATCGTCCCCAAGTCCGTCATCGACGGCGCCAACAAGTATCTGAAGGACGCCACGACCGAGAAGGGCTCCATCATCTACAGCCTGGCCCAGGGACGGCACGAAGGCGGCCCGGCCCTGGTGGCGGCCGCGCTGGCCGGCAGCTTCAACGCCGGCGAATACAATTCCCCGCAAGCCAAGAAGTGGCTGAACTACTGCCGCACCGCGATCCCGATCGGCCAGGCCGGCCGCTTTGGCCACGACGAATACACGCACTACTACTACGCCCAGGCGCTCTACATCCTCGGCGAGAACGGCTACGAGAAGCTCTTCCCCAATTCCAAGCCGGAGGAGCACATGACATGGAGCAAGTATCGCAAGCCGATGTTCGAGCATCTGCTCAAGACGCAGACCTCCGACGGCAGCTGGAATAGCGGCCACATCGGCTCGATCTTCTCGACCGCGGTCAACCTGACGATCCTGCAACTCGACAACGGCACGCTGCCGATCTACCAACGGTAGGGCCTGTTATACTTCGCGCGGTGGAGAATGGTTGTGTTCGGTGGGCCAGACACTCTTGTCTGGCCCACCTTGCCAGGTATCAAATTGGCCTGCCTGTAGTATCGCCGGACGCACGAGCGACGGAGTAAGCATCCGTCGCTCGTGCGTCCGGCGAACAAGATTCACTTCGCTTCAATCCGCTGCCGTTTCTCCAAATCGTAGCGCGCACCGGAAGGCAGCTCTTCGTAATCGGCCTTTCCCTGCACCACCGGCTTGCGCCGATCATAAACCGCGACCTTGCTCTTACCAATGACTTCCATGACGGAACCCTGCACGACGATGGACGTCGCCTCATCGATGCCGATGCCGAGCAATTGCGGATAGGTTGCCATCAGCTCGCTCATGTCTTTCTGCCGTTTGCGCGCGAAGAAGTGCTGATCGACCGCCACGCCCTTGAGGAAGCCGAAGCCACGTTCGTATCCTTCGGCCATGATCTTCAGGTTCCCCAGCGGGTCGCCGCGGGGCATGTACTCCGACTGGATCGACGCACCGGCCGATGATCCGCCGATGACGCCGCCGCGCGCCAGCACGTCGTGGCACGCCTTCTCCGTCGCGGTCCCCTCGTAGGCATCGACGAAGCGCCACTGCCGGCCGCCGCTGAACCAGACGCCCTTGGCGTTACGCAGGGGTGCGGCAAACTCCGCCTTGTCGGCCTCGGCGCGGTTGCGCGTGTGCATCACCTTCACGTTCTTGGCGCCGACGCGCCGCAGCGCCTTGGCTTCGCCGGGATCCATGGGGACGGGATCTTCCAGCGCCGTCGGAATGACGACAATGGGCGAATCCACTCCGCCGGCCAGGTCGATGAATCGCGACCAGACGTCCTCGGACATGCCGCCACCGCCGCCGATGACGAGCGCCCCCTTGGGCACGTTCGGCGTCTGCGGTTTCTCGGGCGGAAACGCCGGTTGGCTGCGTGCCACTGCACCACGGCTCAGCGCCATCAGGTCCGCGCGTTCGTTGGCCTTGAGCGCCTGCACGCTCGCCTGGCGCTGGCCGGAGCCGGGAAGGCAGGTGACCGCACCGCCTTCGCCCAGGACGGTCAGCGTGCGGCCCCTGACGACAACGGCGGCTTGCTCCTCGACACCGAGACCGGCGTAACCAGGCTGGCGCGCCAGCGTATTCACGAGGCGATCGACGCGATTCTGCTTGAGCAGCCCCGAATCGATGGCGACGCCCGGTAAGAGCCGCAGACCGGGAACCACCTCGCCGACTTGCAGACCGCCGCGGATGCAGAACGCTCCGAAGGCCGGTGCAGCCGACGAGCCGCCGATCACGCCATCGCGCTCCAGCAGCTTGTGCAGCTCCTTTTCGGCACCCGTGCCCTGCAGCAAGGACGCCATCTGCACCGCATCGCCCTCCAGCCAGACGCCCGTCGCGTCGCTCAATGGCTTGATGAGGGCCGCATCATTCGCTTCCTCGCGGGTGCGCAGCCGTAATGGCGTCACCGAACCGAGGTCGGCATCCTTCCATAGCTCCACGTCTTCGTCCTTGACTGCAAGGATGACCACCGTGGCTTTCTTGCCGCCGGCCAGTTCGACGAAGCGATCGCGCGCCTTGCCCGGTAACGGACCACCGCCACCAATCACGAGCGCCCCACGAATCTCGCCGGCCGGGACTTTCAGAGGCGCAATCGATTCGGCCGGCGCCGAGACCGCGATCGCTACGAGAAGCGCGGTCGTGGATAGCAAGCGGAGCATGGCGGGACTCCATCGAGGATCGGGACGGCGAGGTTGCAGTGTACCGCTTGCCGCCCGGTCCTGAAAGCAGGTTCGACCGGTCGCTTGGGAAGGTCAAGAAGGGATCTTCAGGCAAGCCGGGGGGCGTGAGCCCCCGGATTCTGCGATCTTATCCCAATACCGTTCAATTAGGAGCAAGTGTTCAGTAACTGCCGGCCATGAAATAAGGACTTACGTTCGCGCCATGACCAGAATCGAGTGAACATTTGCTCCTAATTGAACGGTATTGGATCTTATCCGGGGGCTCACGCCCCTCGGCTCACCTGGAGCGTTCGATTCTCACTTGCCGCCAACAATGCGCACCCGCGCCGGCGAGTTCGGCACGTCGTCCAGCTCCAAACGCAGTCCGTCGCGGCGTTTCTCCAGGTCCAGTGCCAGCGTCAGCGTGTGGACGCCCGGCTTCAGATCGAGTGTCATCGCCTCGCCGATCTCTAGCGGCACGCCGTCCAGCCAGGCGGTCAAGCCCGTCATCGAATTGAGCAGCAGCTTCACCTTGCCACCCGTCGTGACGTCGAGTTGACAGCGCAGGAAGCCATGCGCTGCCGTGTCGTTGCGGTATTTCACCGCCGGAACCGCGTCCAAGGGCAACGCGCCCGAAACGTGGCTGTATGCCGATCCCCAGATCAGAACAGGATCATTGCTGGCCGCGGATCCAATTTGGGTCGAGCGCAGCAGTTCCTTGCCTTTGTCCGTCGGCTCCAGCGCCTGCCAGCGCCGCACCACGCGCGCCTGGCTGACGGCATAGGGGCCGACCTTGCCCAGCTCCGACAAGAAGCGGACCAGGTCCACCAGCTCCGCGCGGGTGAGTGGATCAGACAGGCCCTCGGGCATCAGGGATGGGCCATTGGCGCGCTCGTCGATCTCCTTGATGCCAATCGTGATCTCGCGATCCTCGGCATCGCGGAGCACCAGCTCGGTCTTGCTCTCGCGCACCTTGATGCCGGTGTGGATCTTGCCCGCCGTCGTCGTCACGATCAGCGAGTGATAGCCCTCCTTGAGGACCTTGTTCGGCAGCAGGATTGATTCGATCAGGTAGTCGATCTGGGCGCTGGCGCCGATGCTGGTCAGGTCCGGGCCAACCTGGCCGCCGGCCCCGGCAATCGCGTGGCACTTCAAGCACACCTGATCCTTGCGACGGAACACCCCCTCGCCGCGGGCCGCGTTGCCGGTCTTCTGCACCTCGGCAACGAGCTGTGCCAGCTCCTCCGCGGTCAGTTCGCGCTTGAGGTTCGTCAGGTTGCCGGCCTTGGTCAAGGCTTCGATCAGCGCCGGCGAATCGCGGCCGGTCGCGCGGACGGCACGGACTCCGACCTTGGCCACGTCGGCCGGCAGCTTCTTGTCCGCCAGCGCCTTGGCCAGCAGTGCCACACCATTCTTGCGATCGATGAACGCGGTGAATACGTCGCTCGCATCACCTTCACCGCCCGCCAGTACTTCGACCGCAAGCGCGGCGGCGCGTTCGGTGTCCAGCGTCGACAATGCGATGACAGCCATCCGCCGCAGCGCAAGCGGATGCTCCTTGGCAGCCAGGTCTGCGAGCGTCGCTCGGTCCGTCATTGCCGCCAGGCCGTCAATAGCCGCCTGGCGAACGACCACACTGGATTCCGCAGCCTTGGCAAAGGCGAGCAACTCAGGCTGCAGCTTTTGCAGTTTCCAGGAGCCGGCCAGCCGGAGTGCCGACGCGCGCACCGTTTCGTTCTCGGATTTGAGCAGCGGCGCAAGTCGTTCACGATCCCCGGTCGGCACGACGCCCTTGCCCGCGGCCTGCTCGAGGGCCACCAGCAGCTTGACCTGCCGAGCAGCCGGATTGCCCTCCCTGGCCAGCGCCTTGTCGAACACCAAGGTCAGTTCCGGAGGCCCGCCCAGCGCCGCAATCAAGAGCAGGGCGCTCTCTTCCCGTTCGGGAACGATTTTGCCGGATTTCAGAAGCGCCACCAGCGGCGCGACGCCCTCCTTTGCACCGATCGCTTGGAGTGCGACGACGAGATGCTGGGGATTGCCGCCGAAATCGAGCGTACCCTTCTGCAAGGCAGGCAACCAGTCCGGCGCCAGCTCACGTAACGTCAGGTACAGCGCATAGTCGATAAAGCGATCGGTCGGTCGATCGAGTGCCTGCATGGCGATTTCCGCGGAGCGCGGGCCGGGAATCTGGCCTAGTGCCCGCACGGCTTCCAGGCGCACTTCGGGGTGATCGTCGGCGATGCGGACGGCCAGCAACTCCACCGGATTGGAGAGTCGGGTGTGCCACAACGCCAGCGCCCGCACCGCGGCGGCGCGGGCATGGTGGTCCTTCGCTTGCAGGAGCCTGGCGAGCAGCTTCGGCTCCACCACATCAAGAGATTGAAAGGTCCACAGCGCTTCGAGCAAGTGGTGCTCAAACTGCGGGTCGGCCGCATCGAGCTTCTGCACCCACGCGGTCAGGTCGGGCAGCACGGCCTTGGCGCCGCGCTCTTTCAAGACGCGCTTGGCGAAGTGGCGAGTCCAATCTTCAGGCGCCTTGAGGGCTTCAAGGAGTTCTGGCGTCTTGGCATCGACGAGTTTCGGACGCTCGACCAAGGGCCGGCCCTTGGCGGTGACGCGCCAGATGCGGCCGTGCGTCAGGTCGCGGCGCGGGTCGCGGAAATCGACTTCGCCGTGTTGGATGATTGGGTTGTACCAGTCCGCAATGTAAATCGCGCCGTCCGGCCCCATCTTGACGTCGATCGGGCGGAATGCGGCATGGTTCGTCTTGATGAGGTCAGCTTTCTGCTGCGAGGCGAAGCCGGAGCCGTCCTCGCGGACGACAAAGCGGCAGACGCGATGGGCGCGGAAGTCGTTGGCGATCATGTTGCCGCGCCACTCTTCGGGCAGGTGCCGGCCGCTCAGGATCTCCAGGCCGCAGTACTTCGGACTGCCTGGATTCAGGCCTGGTAACAGTTTGCTTCCTCCCGTCGCCGCGGCGTAGGACGCACCGGGAACGACCAGGTGAATGCCGCCGTCGCCCGCGCCGTCGGTGGCGAACGACTGGCCCCAGCGGTCGAAGTGATGGCCCCAGGTGTTCCAGAAGCCCCGGCAAAAGACTTCGAGCTTGAGCGAATCCGGCCGCAGCTGCCAGATGCCGCCCGCATTGAGCCGGCGCGGCCCGTGCGGCGTTTCCACATGGCTATGGATGTAGACGGACTGGTTGAAATAGAGCATCCCCTCTGGGCCCCAGCGGAACGTGTGAATGATGTGGTGCGTGTCCTCGGTGCCGAAGCCAGAAAGGACGACGCGCTTCTTGCGGGCCTTGCCCTTCGTATCGGGATCGCTGAAGTGCAGGATGTCGGTACTGTCGGCGACGTAGGCGCCGCCGTCGCCGGGCTCGACGCCGGTCGGGATGAGCAAACCGTCGGCGAAGATCGTCACCTTGTCGGCCTTGCCCATGCCCTTGGTGTCTTCAAGGATCAGGACCTTGTCGTTCGCCTTCTGACCCGGCTTGATCTGGGGATACACCTCGCTGCAGGCGACCCAGAGCCGGCCTGCGGCATCGAAGTTCATCTGGATCGGCTTGGCAAGCAGCGGGTCGGCCGCGAAGAGGTTGACCTCGAAGCCGTCGGCGACGATGAACGACTTGCGTTCCAGTTCCGGATCGGGGTCCGGCGGCTGCGCATTCTTCTGGGCAGAGGCCGGACCGCTCAGGAACAAGCATGCACAAAGGATGGCCGGGTATCGCAGAGGTTGGTTCATGGCTTCTCGTGGTGAATGAAGTTCAGGTGAACGGCTGCGTGTCGCAAATGGATTTCCATCCACTGCGCATTGGATAACATTCCCAGCAGCGGGCTCTTCGCCGTCATCGGCTCGCCCTGCTGGATGCGCTGAATCTGGCTTCGCACCAGGGCTGCGGCGTCGCTCAGGTTCGCGTCATTGCCGGGCAACATCGGGGCTGCACTCGGCGGCAGTTGAAAGCCCGGCTTGAACATCAGGTTCAGGGTCTTGTTCCACATCACGCGCTTCAGGACACCGGCGATCATTCGCACCGGCAGTGGAGCGGCGAAGGGAAAACCGTCGAACGAAAATTGCATCGTCTTGCCAATGTGATCGAGGACCTGAGCGGCGGTCCAGTTGCCCGTCGTGCGCAGCGTACCGGCTTCGTCGGCGCGGACCACGCGCTCGACTTCCTCGCCGAGCTCGGCGTAGGAGGCAAACCGCACGTTGCGGCGATCGGTGACCTTGTCGGTCGCAATAGGCATGACGGCAGCCTTTCTCAGCGTCAGTCCGAAAAGGGGTCAGGCATGCTCTGTAGAAAGCCCCGATTTCGCGGAGGTTGCGGCCGGCACAGCCGGCCCTACAGGCCTAAATTCTTGTAGGGCCGGCACAGCCGGCCGCAACCGTACGGTGCCTCAATGCCTGGTTTTCTACAAAGCATGCCTGACCTGCTTTGTAGAAAACCTCGCCCTCGTTACCGGGCTCTGCCCGGTAACGCACTGCCCGCGAGGCTCTGCCTCGCGGCAGTGAACGGTCCGCCATCTGCCGATCCCGCCAGGGAAGGGCTCGCGAGGCAGAGCCTCGCCGGCAGTGCGTTACCGGGCAGAGCCCGGTAACGAGGGACCTCCGTGAAACCAGGGTTTTCTACAAAGCTTGTCTGACTTGCTTTGTAGAAAACCCCGAAATCCTCGGGCGAGCCGGGAGCGTGAGCGACCGGAGTTCTACGAGACCTTGAAGAACCCCGGTCGCACACGCTCCCGGCTCGCCACGAAAGGGCGGTTTCCTACAAAGCATGCCTGACCCCTTTTCGGACAGACTCTCACTTCTCCCGGCGCAATTCGTATTGGTGCGTGGCCGGCACTCGCAGGCGGGCAATCTCGCGTTCCAGCTCTTCGATCAGGGGATCGAATTCGGGAATCTCCTTGGCATTCTGTCCCTGCTCGTTCTTGCGGAACAGGAACAGGTACGTCTCGTTCTGCGGCCGCCAGCGGTGGAAATAGGTCTGGTTCTTCTCGATGATCTTCGCCCGCAACTGCTCCAGTTGTTCCAGGTCCGGCCCGGCCGGCAGCCGCACGCCCTTGGCCCATGCGGCCGCATCGGCGCTGAGCACCTTTTTGCCGTCGATCAGCAATTCGTACTGACCCGGTTTCAGGCCGGGATACTTCAACGTCTGTGCGAACGGCCCCCCCAGCGGCGGCAGCGTATCGAGGTGAAAGTCAAATTGTCCGCCATCCGGCCCGCCTTCCACGTCAATGTCGCCCGTGCCTGGCAGCGTGCGGCCGGACACGGCGCGCCCCACGCTCATCGCCGACTTTCGGTAGCCCTCGTCGGTCAGATGGATGCCGTTGTCGGTCAGCGGGGCCTGCGCGGCGAGCAGCTCCGACAGATCGACGAAGGCATGGCCGCGCTTCTCCGCCGTCTTGCGAAGTACGTCGCGATAGAGGCGAAGGTTCTTGTTGCTCTCGGTCGGATCGGGCAGCGGCGGTCCGAGCTTTTCCTGGTCCTGGGGTCCCAGGATGACGATGCGGGCCTTCGTCTGCGCCAGCGTGTCGAGCAGCGTATCGAGGCCTTTCTGGAAATTCGGCAAACCGGATTCGCCGGCAAACGACTCGTTCACTCCATAGGAAACGAGGAGGACCGTCGGCTTGAGCGCGATCACGTGCTCGCGCAAGTGCTTGAAGCCATCCGCCGGACCGCCGAAGCGGGCGCGGGCCTCGCCCCAGACGGTGTCGCCGCTCCAGCCGAGGTTGCGAAAGGTGATGTCCTTGTCGGGATGCAGGGCCGTCAGCACCGTCTCCCAGGAACCGTGCCGCTGCTCGCGTTCGATCAGCGTATTGCCGAGAAGGACCACGCGGTCGCCGTCCTTGAACTCGAACTTTTCCGGCGGGGCGGCAGCCAGCGATGCGGGAAGCGCGGCAATCAGCGAGCAGCAGAGAAGGAAGCGTCTCAAGGGATTTTCTCCGAGTGGAAAGCCCGGTTGGTCGTCCGGCGGGAATGCGATCAGCAGATGCGTTTGTCGCAGAGGCCGGGGCACGCGTCAAGTAGCCAGCCGGTTTCGTGCGCGTTCACTGCCGCACTCTGCCGTTCGTTGACGGTGCGCGGGCAAAAATTGCCGTTTGGCGACGGTGTTCCCGCACGGACATCACCGTTTGTTGACGGTGATCCCGTGCCGATTTCGCCGTTGCCCGACGGTAGCGTCAGAGCGCTTAAAGAATGCGCCCATCTTTATGAGTCTGCGAAACGCCCGTACGGCGACGCAAGAGCAATTGCACGGCTTCTATGGGTCATCGCGACCGGGCGGTAGCACCGCGGCTGCGCCTTCACCGAGCTTTTTGCATGTCTTCTTGCAAATCGGCGTTAAAATTGGCCTGGAACGCAGCTTATCAAGCCAGGAAGCGGCTCTCCTGACTCGGAGCCTTCGGCGCAAAGACGTCACAACGCAATCCCGGCCAGTAACTTCATGAAAGCACGTACTGCGATCATTGTCGCAGCCTCCATTGGATGCGTCCTCGCATTTGCCGCTACGTTCGCCGTGGTTTACAAACGGACCGTCGATGCCCAAGTCGAAAGCTTGTCACAGATCAAGTACAGCGCAAGGCCTCTCGCCGGTGATTTGCCAGTAGAGATCGTCGGTCAGGGTTTCGAGTGGCGCGTCCGTTATCCCAGCAGCCGTCGCTTGCAAGGCGACGGAAAGTTGGCGGCGAACTTCGCTCAGGAAGCCAATGAGAGCCGGCAAGAGTCTGATGACGTCCGTTGCGTAGATGAGCTGCACGTGTGGAAGAAAGCTAAGATCCATGTGCACCTGAAGTCAGGAGACGTGCCCCACACCTTCTCAGTGCCGGTGCTGCGATTGATGGAAACCGTCGCACCAGGCAAGGTCACGCTCGTCTGGTTTATAGCGGATAGAAGCAACGTCACCTGGGATCCCGAGGCTGACGACTGGACGCATGAAGACTCGTGGGAGTTTAGGTGTGCGGAACACGGTCCCACAAAGATGAAGGGACAGCTGCTCGTTCACGAGACGAAAGACGACTTCCTCAAGTGGCTTCGACGAGCGGAAAAGAACCAGCCGTGACCTAACGCTGCAATCGTCGCGTGGGAAGGTCAGCATGGTTGGGATGATTATCGGTTGCTTCACCACTTTGACCCGTCCGAACCCTTGGACCCGTGTGCGGGTGTGATGGTTCGGTCGCGTTATCGATGGAATCGAATGAACGAGCGCTCAATTCCGCCGTCTGAAGACTCTCGCACAGGGCGGTGGAGACACCTAACCGTGTCCGGGGCGGTCTGCTTGGCAATTGGCGTTTTCTTGGTTGGATGGTGGGATCCGTTGGGGTTTCGAGTAACCGATTCGGAACAGGTCCCCGGTGATACCGAGGTACTGTCCGACCAAGCCGTTCGCGACCCAGACCCCAATGTGTTTCGCAGCAAGGGGACGATCACACTCCCTGATGGTGATCTGCTGGAGTTTCGGTATGGTCCAATCAACGATAGCGGGGTGGAGCTGCGACGAATCGCTCGCGTTGATGGGGCGGTCCGCTGGCACCAATCCACTGCCGCATTGGGCGTAGCCCATTCCAAGTACCATCACGAGGTCGTCGTGCATGTTGAGGGAGCGACCGTAAAGGTAACCAGTCGTGGATCAGCCGGTACATCCGTTGAACGGCTGGCCTTGAACTCTGGCAGAAGGCTTGCGCGGTCCGTTCGAATGGCAAGGTGGTATTGGGGGAGCGGACCTAACCAAAACGCTGACACGACGGTCGCCCAGTTACGCTTCCGCAATGAGTTCGATTTAGGTGGCGCAAGCACCGAGCCATAAAGGTGTTTTGCCTTGAGCCAGCCGAGTATTCGTTGGATACAAGGAAGTCTTCGATGAGCTACGGCGTCGAGTTCGATGAGCCCGATTACCACTTGCCCCGCCACGATGGCGCACCGGATAATGACGGGTAGACACAACTCCGCCGTGGGGGAGGCAGAAACCGTGACCGAAACGCCTTTGACCGCGATCCACCAGGGCATCGTGGACGTTTTCCGCCGGGCCATCCCGGCTGTCCACGCAGAGGGTGCGCCGCAAGAACTGTCTCGCGAAATGGCGACGTTGATCCCCACCATCATTCGCAACGCAGCCGGCGCACGCGACCTGTGGGAAGTCCTGTGGAAGGAATTCGAGGAAGGTCCTGCAGATGAGTCGGACTATCTCCGTCGCGGGAACGAACTTGCCGGCGTCTTGAACAGCTGGCACGGCGTCCTTCAGGACCTGCGCAGCACCTGTGACGACCTCGCATTGCGCGAGGTGCCAGTCCCGAACGCACCTGCACTGAGAGCTGCCCTTCAAGAGAACGAACAACTTCGGGCACTTCTCAAGAACAATTGGCCGTGGCCGGGTCGCCAGGAACTAATTATCGACCCGAACATGGTTGAGGCGTCGAGAGCCGCCATCGAGCGGGGCGAATGCGACGACCTGGAGGACTTGATCCGTGGCCTACCGGATGAAAGTCGCGCCACAAGTTAGCCAGCCGCTGTTCCAGGATTTCGGACGGCACCTGTGGGTCCGCTTGCTTGGCCGACTTCTCGACCAACTTCGTCTCCGCGCCGACCAGTTCCGCCAGAACCGCGACCCTCAGTTCCACGGTTGTTTTCGCTATCCGATGGTATTCGTCGTACGCGAGGAGAACGCCTGGTACGACTTCCGTTTCGCCGTCGACGACCGACGGGAGGGGGGAGTTGTTCGTCGTCGGCTACACATACGAGCGACGAGAAACCGGCGGGTAGCAGCAGAGCTATTCAGCGCTGTGCCAGCAGGCTACGAGGCCTCGCAATGCCGCTTCATGAAGTGGAGTCACTCCAGCCGCAACTTGGGCATTGACGTCGTGCCTCCCTGTCCGCGCGCGTCCGCTACCGACCTTGACATCGCCTCCCGATTTGGGTCTGCTCCACCTTCCCAGCGCGAACTCCGGTAATGACACCATGACCGTCGATCCCATCCGTGGCCGCGGCACCGCGCACAATCTGCCCAATCGCTTCGATCCGCTGCACTACGAGCACGATCCCGCACGTGTCGATCCCGACGCGCCATCGCCGACTACCCAGTTCCTGCGCGACACCTCGCGTTCCCTCATTACGACGAACGACAGCCCGGACGTCGGCTTTCATGCCAGCATCAACCCCTATCGCGGGTGTGAACACGGCTGTATTTATTGCTACGCCCGGCCGACGCACGAGTATCTGGGCTTCAGCGCCGGCCTCGATTTCGAAAGCCGCATCCTGGTGAAGGAGGATGCGCCGGAGCTGCTGCGACGCGAGCTGGCGTCGAAGCGCTGGAAGCCGATGGTCGTCGTCATCAGCGGCGTCACCGATTGTTACCAGCCGATCGAACGCCGTTTGCAGCTGACGCGCAAGTGCCTCGAGGTGTTTCTGGAGTTCCGCAATCCGGTCGCGATCGTGACCAAGAGCCACCTGGTAACGCGCGATACAGACTTGCTGAGCGAGCTGGCGAAGTTCGACGCCAGTGCCGTGTTCCTGTCGATCACGACGCTCGACGGCGACCTGGCCCGCGTGCTGGAACCTCGCGCCGCCCAGCCCGCGGGACGGCTGGCAGCCATCGAGGAGCTAACCGCTGCCGGCGTGCCCACGGGCGTGCTGGTGGCTCCAGTCATTCCGGGCCTGACCGATCATGAGTTGCCGGCCATCATCACCGCCGCGGTCCGTGCCGGAGCGCGTTTCGCCGGCCACGTGCCGTTGCGGCTGCCGGGCGCCGTGGCGCCGCTCTTCGAGCAATGGCTGATGCAGCACTTTCCTGACCGCAAGGACAAGGTGCTGGGCCGCATCCGCTCGATGCGCGGCGGCAAGCTGAACGATGCACGCTTCGGCTCGCGCATGAAGGGCGACGGCGTCTTCGCGGAGATGATGGATGAAATGTTCGCCCTGGCGTGTCGCAAAGCGGGGGTCGTGGGACGCAGTCCGGAGTTGAGCGTCAAGGGGTTTCGGCGCCCGGGCGGCACGCAGGGACTGCTGTTCGAAGAGTGAAACCGCGAAGCCTACTTCCACAACCCTACTTCACTCCTGGACCTTGGGTCATTGGAGTTTGATCATTGATTCGTCATTGGGGCTTCGGCATTCGTCATTTCATCGGTGGTCCAATCTTCTCTTCGGGCCGTGGCGTCGGGAGCAATTCCTGTTTCACGCCGGGAGCGACTGGGAGAGCAGGAGCGCCGATGACTGTCCCGCCGGGATGGCCGGCGCAGTCGAAATGGGCGCGGCCCCAATAGGTTGGCGTATAGCCGGGCGGTATGCCGACGCCCCAGGTGGTGCCGTTGTAGCCGGGCGGAATGCCGCGGTTCCACACCGCGGGCCGGTAGGTAAACTGCGGCAACACGCACGGCCCCCCGCAGTCCTGGGCGGGGGCCGGGGCCGTCAGACCGAGGAGCGTGACCATACAGCCGCCGAGCAGGATGCGCTTCATGCTTGTTCTCACCGATGCGAAAGGCAGCCAGGGGTAGCGCACAAATGCCTAATTTCTAATGACTGATGTCTAATCATTGACGAATGGCCCAAGCCCCAACCTCTCAGGCAGATGCCAGAAGCGGACGTAGGAGCCGCGTAACAATAAGTTGAACAATTGCACGTAGGACGGATTTCCAATCCGTCCCCAGAAAACCGGACGGATTGGAAATCCGTCCTACAGGAATTGCACAAGTGATTCTTGCGCGGATCCTTAGCGGGCCGCGTAACAATAAGTTGAACAATTGCACGTAGGACGGATTTCCAATCCGTCCCCAGAAAACCGGACGGATTGGAAATCCGTCCTACAGGAATTGCACAAGTGATTCTTGCGCGGATCCTACAAGGTCATGGTGCTCATTCGTCATTGGGCATTGGGCATTCATTAGACATTCGTCATTCGTCATTCGTCATTACACCTCAAGGCTGAAGTGCAAAGCGCCGCTGGAGTGTTAGCCTAGGTATCGGCGAAAAGCGGCAGGCATCGCGTGGCGGCACGCGTGGGATCGCGCGAAACTTGCGCGGAGAAGAGGCAGGATCGACAACGCCCGCAAACGTCGTTCCTTCGGCGCCATCACGACAATAGGAGTTCCAGGTCCTTGCGGTCCAGGTTGCGGATCAGGCTGTTGTCGGCATTGATGATTGCGTCGGCCAGCGCCCGCTTGCTTTGCTGCAAGGCCAGCACTTTCTCCTCCACCGTGTCCTTGGCGATCAGCCGATAGGCGAACACCGGCTTCGTCTGGCCGATGCGGTGCGCCCGGTCGATGGCCTGGGCCTCGACGGCGGGGTTCCACCACGGATCGAGCAGGAAGACGTACTCGGCTGCCGTCAGGTTGAGGCCCAGGCCGCCCGCCTTGAGGCTGATGAGGAACAGCTTGCTCTCCGGGTCGTTTTGAAACTGCTCGACCTTGGCCGCGCGATCGCGCGTGCGGCCGTCGAGGTACACGTACGAGATGCCGTCGCGATCGAGCTGCTTGCGCAAAATGGCGAGCAGGCTGGTGAACTGCGAGAAGACCAGCACCTTGTGGCCTTCCGCCAGCACTTCGTCGAGCTGGGCCCGCAGTGTTTCCACCTTGGCGCTCGGTTCATCGATCTTGGCCTTGTCGATCAGACCGGGGTGGCAGGCTGCTTGGCGCAGGCGCAACAGTGCTTCCAGGATGTGCAGCGAGGACTTGCGGATGCCGTTGCGATCCACCTCCGCGAGCAGGGCTTGCTGAAAGTGGCGGCGCAGCTCGTCGTAGGATTTGCGCTGGGCGGGCTCCAGCTCGCAGTAGATCGTCTGTTCGGTCTTGGCGGGCAGATCCTTGGCCACCTGCTCCTTGGTCCGCCGCAGGATGAAGGGACGCAGCGCCTTCGCCAGCACCTCTCGGGACGCTGCATCCGGATGGCGCAAGCCGCCTTCCACGTTGAAGGCCGATGCGGTACCGAGCATGCCGGGGTTCAGGAAGTCGAGCAGGCTCCACAGCTCGCCCAGGTGGTTCTCGACCGGGGTGCCGCTCAGCGCCAGGCGATGGCTGCACCGGATCAAGCGCACCGCCTTGGCCGATGCGGTGCTCGAATTCTTGACGGCCTGCGCCTCGTCCAGGATGCAATAGTCGAACGCTCGATCCTTGAACGCCAGCGCATCGCGGCGCAGGGTGCCGTATGTGGTCAGGATGACGTCGTACTCGTCAAAATGCTCGCCTGGCGCTTGCCGGGCAATGCCGGTGTGGTCGAGCGCGCGCAGCTGGGGCGTGAAGCGCGCGGCTTCGGAAATCCAGTTGAAGATCAGGGACTTCGGCACGACGACCAGAGACGGCGGGGGACGATCCTTCCCGGATTTCTTGGCGCGGAGTAGACGGCGCGATTCGAGCAGGGCCAGCACCATGACGGTCTTGCCCAGCCCCATGTCGTCCGCCAGGCAGCCGCCGAAGCCGAAGCGTTGGAGGAACTGGAGCCAGCCCAACCCTTCGCGCTGATAGCCGCGCAGCTCGCCGACGAAGTCCTTGGGCGGCTCCGCCGGCTCGATGCCCTCGAAGCGGCGCAGCTCCGCGCGGGCGCGGCCAAACGCCGCGTCGCAGCTCACGTCGGGCTGCGCCGCCAGCAAGGCGTCGAGCAGCCCGACCTGGCTGCGCGTGAACCGGAGGTGTCCATCCTCAACCGTGCCGAGCCCCGCTACCGGAGCGTACTTACGCAGCCACTGCTCGGGCAAGATGCCGAAGGTGCCGTCGTCGAGCCGCACGCTGTTCTCGCCGCGCTGGAGGGCCTTGAGGAGCTCGGGCAGCGTCGCGGACGTATCGCCAAAATCAACGCGGCCTTCCAGGTCAAACCAGTCGATGCCGGACTTGACCTCGATGTGGAAACCGCCGGCATGACGGTACAGCTTGCCCTCCGCCTCGACCTGCCAGCCCGCCTGGGTGAGGGTCTGCACGGCGCGCGGCAAGTTGCGCGCGGCCAACTCCAGAGCGGTCCCGCGGCCATAGTAGGTGTTGTTCTGAAAGCCCACCGACCGCAGCAAGGCGATGGCTGCATTTTCCGCGGCCGGATCGCGCACGAGCAGCCGCCGTGGCTCGGGCTGAAGGATGCCGCGTCCCGGTTGAAACGCCGGCACTGTCGCGCCGTCATAATCGAAGCTCAACTCGCCGTCCAGGCGGCCGGCTCCCCATTGCTTCGCGGCCTTCTTGATCTGCAACCGAACGCGGGGGGCAGCGCTCACTTCCTCGAACGCCAGCTCGGGCGGCAGGTCGAGGCGCGGCAAGCTCGGCAACCGGAGAATCGTGTTGATAAACTCATCCACCTGCCCTGCGGGGACCTTGATGTTTTTCACGTTCCGGAGCACGCGTGCCCATGCAAAGGCACCGCCGACGTCCAGCGGACCGATCCGGTCATTCCAGAGCACCAGGCCGCCATCCACCAGGAGGACCGGGTCGCTCAGTTCCTTGCACTCCTCGCCGCGCCGCAGCTGGCCGGTGACCAGGTAACTGCTGCTCGGCTGGGGAGCGACGCGCAGCCAGAACTGCCACGGGCCCGCATCATCCCACTGGATCGGTTGAAGGTCAGGCTGGGCTTTCGACCGGCGGAAGAAGCAGCGCCCGGTGCGGCAGATGAGCGGCAGCAACTCGTCCTGGATCGCCGTGGGAAACCGGTAGCGAGCGTCGTTGGCGCCATAGCTGTACGAGTAGCCGTAGCCCGCGTCGGAGCGTGCTCCGCCCAGCAACGCCAGGATGCGGCGGTCGTCGGCATCGCGGATGCGCTCGAGTTCCCCATGGGAAAGCCGCTGCGATTTCGGTTTGCTCCAGTCTCCATCTTTCTTGCGATGACGATGGTTGAGTTCGACGACCAGCCCTGTGCCGGTGAGCGTGGCTTCGACATCGATCACGTACAGAACCTGGTGGCCGGGCTGTTCCGTGATCGCTCCCGGTGAGACGTACGGCTGACCCGGAGGGCGCATCGACTCCAGGATTTGCTTCCAATTCGGGTCGCGTTTGCGGGACCCGGTTGCAGCGCGTCCCTGAGGACGGAACGGAATCGTGGGAACATAGGGAGCAGGTTCCTCTTCCCAATCACCGTCGTCATCTTCGTAGTCTTCGGGTCCGCCAAAAAATCCGGGGCCTTCCCCCGATTCGTCCGCGTACTCGACCAGGGTCAGCGCGCCGGGCTTGCCGTCGCCGATCAGCTTGTGGTTGGCTTCGGCGACCAGGATCGTCGCCCAGATGTGCTTGCAGGCGACCAAGTTGTCTTGAAAATAGGGACAATTACACCAGACATTGACCTCGCGTCCCTCGCGCCAAAGCTCGACGTGGTACAGTTCGCTGCCTTGCACGTTGGCGACGACGGCATCGGCATCGGCGCTTTCCAAACGCACCGAGCCGATGTAGCCGCGCCCACGTTTCTGAATCTGCGGATCAACGAAAGGAGCAAGTTGAGTGCTTAGCGTCATCAATCCGTCTCACCCATGAGCGCGCCGGGAAGGTCCTCTCGCTTCCGAGCGAAGGGAAGCGCCCGATACTTCCATTCTATCCAGGAAGAAAAGGGGTGCTGGCTCATCCGGGCGCAAGCCCATTGTTTCCACAGCGCCACATCGAGCTGAATGTAAACAACAATGCCTAATTCTTAATGACTAATGTCTAAGCAATGACAAATGGCCCAAACACCCCAACCTCTCAGGCAGATTCCAGCAGCGGACGGACAAGGGAGTGGTGCTCATTTTGGCATTGGTCCCGCGCAACGTCCGTAGCCGCAGGCTTCAGCCTGCGGAAGTGCGTCGAGGCGGCCGGCAGACGCCACTCCGCAGGCTGAAGCCTGCGGCTACAGACATGCACGCCGATCCTTCCAGTGGACGTAGCGTTGTAGTACTATATAACCAGTGCTGTAGTATTAGTCATTATTCCTCAACGCTAATGAGCAAAAGAGCGCTGGAGTACTATGTAGTGTGGTATGCCTGCCCGGCACGGTACAAGTCCAGCCGACTGCGATAGTCCGCCTTTTCCGATTCCGATGCCAGCTCGACTGCCTGCTCGGCGCGCTGCACTGCTTCCTCAAAGCGGCCACAGGTCGCGCAGGCGGCAGCCAGGGTGTCCAGGCAATGGGGCTGCTTCCAGGTCGTCAGCTCGCAGGCTTCCGTTGCGTACTTCAGGGCACGTGGGCCATCGCGTAGCTCTGCTTGGGGACAGGTGGCCCAGATCCAGGCGAGGTGATTGTGCGTGTTGCCGTTGGCAGGGTCCAGCTCGCAGGCCTGGAGGTGGTCGGCGATGGCAGCGCGGTAGTTGCCCGTGCGACAATGGAGCCGCGCCCGGAAATTGCAGGCCGCCGCGTTCCGCGGATTCAGGCGCAGGTGCTCCGTGAAGTCCTGGATCGCCTGTTCGCATCCGCCACGATCGGTGTGCGCGAACGCACGGTAGAGGTAGGCTTCCGGCAATTCCGGGTTCAGCTCGATCACCCGGGTGAAGTCGACGATCGCGAGGTCGTGCTGCTTCTTCGCCGCATGGGCCAAACCTCGGCGAAGGTAGGGGTGCCAGCCGTCGGGCATCAGCCGCACGGCGGACGAGAAGTCGTCGATGGCCAGGTCGAACTTGCCGAGCTTCAGGAAGGCCTGGCCGCGACCGAGAAAGGCGCTGCCGCTCTCGGGCAGCAGGCGGATCACCTGGGTGAAGTCGGCGATGGCCTGCTTGGTCGTCGTTCGCGCCCGGAGGTAGAGGTTGGCACGGGCCTCGAAGGCTTCGGCAAAGTCCGGGTGGATCTGCACTGCCTCGCTCAGCTCCTCGATGCCCTTGTCGTGCTCGCCATTCTCCGCGTGCTCCAGCGCCTTCTGGAAGTGCGGCTGCGCTTCTTGCGTGGTGCGCCACTCGCGGAGCCGGCGGCGCAGATCGTCGCGATCCTCGTCCGGAAGGTTGGGCAGTCGCAGCGAGCACCACAGCAGCATGCCGTGGTAGCACATGCCGCCGTCCTCGGGCAACTCTTGCCGAAGGTCGCGAAAGAGGTGGTCGATGTCGATACACGCATCATCGTCCTCGCGGGCAACGGTGGACAGTGCCAGCAGGGCGGCATCGACGGTCCAGTCCATCGGCCCGTTGACAAGCGAGAAGAGCGCCTTCTTGCGCACCGAGCCCTCCCAGCCGGTGTCCAGGTGGGCGATGACCAGCGCCGCCGCCACCTGCACGCGATAGACCCACCCTGCCGGACGCGCCACCTGCGGGGGCCGCGGTGGATAAACCATGGTCGCCAGCAAATCGGCGACATGCTCGGGCTTCATTTGATTCGCGAGCCGGCGTGCCATCTGACGCCAGGCGTCCAGGTGATACTGCTGCTGGGCCATCTCCACCACGGCTGAAGCGACGTGGACATCGGGCGGCGCGACGGCGACGGCGGGCTTGGTGCCCTCGTAGCGCCACAGCAGGTAATCGACCGGGGCACGCGGCACCCGCGGATCGGGCGACTGGATGCGCGTCACCGTCACGGGCATCGTCTTCAGCTCGTCGAAGGCCAGGTAATTGCTGGGCGCTTCCACACGATTGAGACAGACTGCCGTCAGGCGGCGCTCGCCCGGCCCGCGTTCGCCCATGGCGCGCAGCAGGTTGCTGGCGGCGTCGGCGGGTTCGGGCAAGTAACCGATGTACGGCGCCACCTGCTGGGCCAGCGAGCGGGCACGTTCGTTGTCCGCGTCCGCCTCGGCCAGGTCGAGGAGCTGGTTGCGCCAGGTTTCCTTGCCGTCCGTGATGAAGCGAAGGAAATAGTACGACGGCAAGGCGCCGTCGTGGTCCGGTTCGCGATCGAGGATTTCCTTGTAGACCTCGATCGCCTCGGCGACGCGATTGCGGTTGGCCATCAGGTCGGCCATGCCCATGCGTGCGTTCAGGTCCTCGGGCTCGAACCGCAGCGCGTCCTGGTAAGCGCGCAGGGCCAGGTCCACGTCGTTGCGTCCCTCGTGCGCCTGGGCGATGGCCATGGCGGTCTGGAAGCCCGGTTCCTTCGCATAGGCTTCGCGCGCCAGCTTCATCGCCTCTTCGCCGTGGCCGAGGCGGCGCAGCATTCCCACGCTGGCCGCCTGGAACTGCGTATCCGGCTGCTGGGTGCGGCGAATGAGCTGAATGAAGAAAGGCAACCGATCGAGCGTGGCCCGCCCGCCGCCGTACGGAGCGCTGAGTGCGGCGAATTGCTCGGTGAGCGAGCCGATGAACCACGCCATCTTGGTCATGTCGAGCTTGCCGGCCGCCTCCGGCCGCTGCAGCCAGCCCAGGATCCAGTCGAGATAGAGGACGTCCGGCCGTGAGACAATCACGTCGAGCAGCATGTCCACGGCTTCGCCCAGCCGTCCTTGCCCGGACAGGATGTAGGCGTGCACCGCCTTGATGCTGGACGATGGTTCGCTGGCGCTGTCCACCGGCGCCAGCTGGAGCGGATCGGGATCGGCGGCGATAATCTCGTCGAGCAGCGGCAGCGCCTCGGGATGATTGGGGTCTTCACCGAGCGCGCCGGCCACCCGGCGCATGGCCTCGGTAAGGTCGCCCCGATCCAGGGCTCGGCGAGCACTATTGAAATCGTCATCGGGCGTGGCAGCGCCGCGAGGGTCCATGCGAAGGGCACCTTGAATGCGGAAGCAATGATGAAAATGTAACGCGAGGCGGCGGGGTTCGCAAGAAGTGCAGTGGAGTGAAGGTCTGCAATTGCCTTCCGTAGGGTCCGCTGTGCGGACCGATCTCACGACCTCTGGATGACCGGTCCGCACAGCGGACCCTACGGAGTTGCGCTGCTCCACAGGTTCATTCGCCAAGCAGGCGCTTCATTTCGAGCTGGTAGCAAGTCGTGTTGCCGTTGCCGGTGAAGCAGAAACGGCCGTCCGGGGAAAAGCAGATGGCCATGATCGGCGTATCGAGCTCCTCGACGACAGCCAGTTCACGCGTCTCCACGTCCCAGAGACGCAGGTTCCGGTCGTCACTGCCGGAGGCGAGCCAGCGGCCGTCCGGACTGAAGGCAACACAGTTGACGCCTTCCTTGTGGCCTGCCAGCTCGGCGATGAGCTCCTGCGTCGCCACATCCCAGAAGATGATCTCTTCTTCCAGCGACGCGGCGGCCAGCCACTTGCCGGAGGGATGGAACGCCAGGCTGCGGGTGCCATGCTCGAAGATGGCGATCTTGGCGGGCTGCATGATGTCCCACAGGCAGATGGCGCCGTCGGACCCGCCTGTCGCCATCCAGTCGATGCCGCCGCAGGCCAGGATTCGGCCCGCGGGGTGAAACGCAAGGGCCTCGACGGTGCAGCCATCGGCTGCTTCGACGATAAGCAACACGGGCTCTCCCGTCGCCACGTTCCAGAGCCAGGCGGTACCGTCAGACGCGCTGGCACTGGCCAGCACCATCGACTTCGGTTCGACCGCCAAGGCGGTCGCGGCGCCGCGCTGGCCGCTCATCGCCAGGTAAGCGCGTCCGGTGGTAGTGTCCCAGAGCTGAACGCGTTTCTGTTCCTCGGGGCCGCCGCCGGCAATCCACAGGCCATCCGGACTGGCTGCAACCGAGAGGATGCCCGGCACTTCGCCGTCCAGGATCGACTTGCCGCTGTCCGCGTCCCAGACGCACAGGCCCGAACCGGCCGACGTGTATGCCAGGCGTGGACCTTGCTTGCTGACGGTGTAGCCCAGCGAGTAACGCGCGGTGCTGCTGGTGCCGGACACCAGTTCACCGCGCTGCGGGTCCCAGAGATGAATGGCACGCTCGGCGCCGCCCGTTGCCAGCTGCTTGCCGTCGGGACTGAACGCCAGGCATCGGACTTCGTCACCGCCGTCGCGCAGGATTTGCAGCGTCTTCCAGGCGACGGTGTGCCAGATGTGAATCGTGTCGGCGGAGTCGGCACAGGCGAGCATGGTGCCGTCCGGGCTGAACGCCAGGGCGATGACCTGATCGGCATGGCTGTTGAGCAGAATGACGGGCTCATCCGTGGCGGTGTCCCAGACGCGTGCGGTGGTGTCCCAGCCGGCGCTGACGAGCCGGTGGCCGCGTGGGTGCCACGCCAGGGAAGGAATGCGGTCGGTGTGTCCCGTCAGCGTTGTCTGCACTTCCCCGGTCGCCGCGTCCCAAAGATGAATCGCGCGATCCTCGCCGGCCGAGGCCAGGCGTTTGCCGTCGGGACTGAATGCCAGGGACGAGATTGGCTGTGTGTGTCTTTTGAACTCGCGGATCAGCTCGCGGCTGTTGACGTCCCAGAGACGCACCATGCCGTCGTCGTGGCCCGTCGAAACCACGCGTGCGTCGTGCCGGAACGCCACGGTGGTCACCCACGACGGTTGGCTGATCGTCGCCCGGAGTTTCCCGGTGGCGACGTCCCAGAGCGAAAGGTCGTCGCTGGCCGAAGCGAGCAGCCGTGCATCGCCGCTGAACGCCCACAGCGTCTCCAGATCGCTGAGGAAGTGACGCTTGACCGGCCGCCCGGTGCGCGGGTCCCAGTTGCGCAGCTCGCCCGGCTCTTCCACGGACCAGATGGTGCCGTCGGCCGCGAAGGCCAGGGCCAGCAGCTCGCCGTCGGCATGAAAGCGCGGCTCGCCGAAGACGCGAAACACGTCCGGCTGAGTCGGCGTGGCGGGATCTTCTTCCGAGGAAGTGTCCAAAGTTGTCATAACTCCATAAGTTTCATGCAGCATATGGACTTACGTCGATGAGAAACGGTACGGAAGCCGCACAAAACGCACAAAACGCACATAAAGAGCGAGCATCCGTACCGCTTCCGTACCGCTGCCGTCACCTGGGTAATCATGCGGAAAAGTAGCCGTCGCACACGAATCTCCCCGTCATGTCCACGCGTGGGTCGCCCACCGTCTCGACCGCCAGCAGCACCATGTCTCCCGGCATATGTTCGATGTCGTTGAGCAACGCGTCGGCCGATGTGTACCGACCCAGTTCGTTCCCCTTCTTGTCCGTCGCGACCACCGAGGTCACTTCCAGGAATCGGCCGCTTGTCTCGCCGCGGTCGTTCATCCCCTCGATGAGGAAGTCGCACAGTTTCGTGTGCGGCACCAGTAGCTCGTCGTCGCAGTAGCGGCATTCGGTACCCAGGCTTCCCTGCTCGTACAGGCGTTTGCAGTTCGGGCATATCAGCAACATCGGCTTGTCCTCCGTGGGTGCCAGACTTGCTTGCTGTGGGCATCGTCGGGCACCGGGCTGGTTCGCGGTGGTTCATCACCTTGGTCTCACGCGGGGCAGACTATCGCTTGCTGTCAGCATAGTTCGCACCGGGGCGGTTCGGCCGGACCGCTATTCCTCGGGCTTGCACATGATGGCCTGGAACTTGACGTAGGATAGCTCGATGGCTCGGTCTTTCCTTCGCCCGGTTTTCAGGAATCCCTTCGATTCCATTTGCTGTAATCGGTCGAGAATGGCCCGCTTCGTCACCCCGAAGTGCATGGCCATCTCGGCGATGGACGGTTGGTACCCGTGCTCCTGGATGTGGGCGATGAGGAAGCGGAACACCTCCATCTGCTTGTCGGACGGGTTAATCTGACGGCTTGCCATGGCGGTAGTGCTCCAAGGCCCGGCCGAGAAACCCGCCGAGCAGTGCGACCCACAAAATCACGCTCAACGCTGAGAGCGACATAGGCAAACACCTCCTTAGTGTACAGAGAATGGCTCAGCAATTCAGCCACAGTCCACGTTGTAGCCTTATACATTTATTCTTCCTTACGACGCTATCATCTGGGTGCCGACCGGAATCAGCCCGGCCTCGGCCGGAAACCAGTCCGCGGCCACCTTCAACCCACGCTTCTTGCAGCTGGGGCAGTTCTTGCCGCGGTGGCACGGCAGCACCTTGCCGGAGCAGTTCGGGCAGGTACCCTGCTCCTCGGGGCGGTATAGGTCGCAGCGGCTGAGGACGGTCTGCTTGGTGCCCTTGTACTCGCCGTGCTCCTTCACGGTGCCGTGGACGATGACGGTGTCGCCCTTCGCGGCGTCCTGTTCGTTCGATGCCTTCCACACGACGATGTTTCCCTGCTGGTCTGCGAAGCGATACATGTACGTGGTGCCGAACTGACTCTCGAAGTAGTTGATGCCGAGAACCGTCAGCTGGAAGAAGTCGCGTTTGCCGACCTCGCTGATGTGCGTGGACTCGGCACGAGCCTTCTCGCGGACGGCACGTTCGGCCCGCTGGCCCATCTCACGCTGGTACGCGGCGATGGCCGAGCACGCGATACCGAAGTGCTTCTTCTTCACGGTCTCCTCGCACAAGACCACGAGCAGGTTGTGGAGGTAGTCGCCGAGGGTCTCGGCCTGGGGCCGCATGGCCCGCACCCACTCGATGGCCTCGGTGGCGAGCTTGACATCCTGCTCCTGGACATCCTTCGCCGCCTCACGCAGGGCCACGTCCTCGCGGCGGTCGTCCCGCTTGGGCTCGAAGAACTTCGGGTTGAGGAAGATTTCGCCCACCAGGTCGGCCGTTGCACACGAGGACTGGCCCATCTCCGCACGCTCGCGAGCCTGGCCGCGGCTCATCCAGCCGGCGTGGCGGATGATGCGGGCGGTCATGGCCAGCAGGGAGTCGGTCAGCACCCGCGGCGTCCCACGCCCACCCATGCCGAAGAACCCTTCGTCTTCCGCACCACCACACAGGCCACTGGCAGAGGACATGTATTCGGCGTAGCCGCACATCCCAGACGCGGCCTCGGGGCTGCGACAAAAGTCGGCCAGGCAGTTACGCCCGATTTGTTTATACGCACCGCTGGTGGTCTCCAGGAGCACGAACGTCTCCAGGCGGCGGCGTGCCGTGTTGCAGTGGGAGCAGAACGGCGTGGCCGTGCGGTAGACGGCCGGGCACTCCTTCTCGGGCACGACGCGGACCACGTTGCCCACCTCGGTGTCGCCGTGCTTGATGACCGCGATGAGTTCCCAGCCGGGAATGGTCGGGGCCTCGCCCACCAGGCGGATGGTGAAGTAGCGGCGGTAGCCCACGACCTTGTGCTTAGATGGGTCGGGCTGCTTGCACTCGCGATGGCCGGGGGCGTCGAAGTCGCCCAGGTTGACCACCAGGGGGATGTCCTCGTGCCCCTCCACCAGCAGGGAAGGCGGGGCCATGCCGAGCTTCGCCGCCCGCTTGGCCAGCTTGGCGATGCGGGCCTGGAGTTCCTCCAGGTTGCACTCGGGGACGCGGAAGGTCGTCGGCGTGGTGATGGCTTCGGTCATGGTCAGGCCCCTTTCGAGTCAGATGTCGTTCAATCCCAGCTAGAACTATAGCATACTCGTTTGGAGAGGCGATAGCTCAGTAGCGAGATTCGTGAATTCGTTCGCCGGCACGACGGTCCTCAGCCAGTACCGCAAGGCGGCGTCCGTGAAGTGGTCGTTGGGGGCGGTGTCCCGGACGGCTTCTACCCAGGCGACCAGGTCACCCTTCCAGGGCACAGGACACTTCCCTGCCGGTGTGATGATGTTGTTCCCCGTGATGGGGAAGAAGAACACTTCGTTGGCGGCACCGATGTCGAACGGCTGGTGGCACGACCCGCAGGACAGGGCACGGGCACCGTTATCGGCCCCGCACTGAGAACAAGCTTTGTGACCCTTTGCCATGTCAGTTGCTCCTGAAGTGCTTGCTACCAGCTACTGGCAGCACCGCGTTGGTTCGGATGGTTCCTGGACTTCGACTTGCTTGCTGTAGGCATTTACGGGACCCGGTCCGATGGGGTGGGTCGGTGCCGGGGGCTCCGCGGGTTCCCTTAGTTGACGTTGGCAAATGCCAGGTCGGCCTCGATGGGCTCCGCGGCCTGCCCGAGGTGACCCGTCTTCGCGGCCCGCGTCAGGATGCGTTTGCATTCGGCCAGGTCCAGGAAGTTGGCTTCGCACCCGGCGAACCAGATGGACCCGTCGCCGTCCGAACTCAACACCAGGGTGGGCTGCGTGCCGTGGACCAGGGCGATACGTTGCATCAGCAGGAAGATGGCGTTCATCGTTCGTTCCCCCATTGGCAGGGAAGGTAGGGGCGTCTACCCTCCCCGCGGTGTGCTCTACTGGTAGTGTTCCGACACCTTGTTTGCTCCAGCCATGATGTGTTCGAGGTTCATTGAGTAGTCTGAGATAACGTCCCATCCGTCGTTGCCGTACACGAACCACACCCACCCGGCCCGTTTGCCGTCCTTGTAAAAGATGAGATGTTCGTCGTCCGTCGCGAACATAGCCTTGAGTATGTCGGTCACCTTGACCGACGGCGTAGGTAGTTCCCAACTGTCGCCGCCGTTGTTGATGTTGATGCTGTAGCCGGCCTGGATGGCATCCAGTATCAGGCGGCGTGCAATTCGCTTTTCGACCATCCGTCGCATATTGACTGACATGTTCGTTCCTCTCCGCTTATGGAGTCTTTCGGTTACAAAGACAGTGGACACAATCTTCTCAAGCATCTTCGTCGCCCTCTTCTTCGGCGTCGCACTCCTCGCAGTGATTGCGAGTTTGGTCGGGATGCTCTGGGCAAATCTCGAACACTTGAAGTTCGTCGTCTGGGTCGGACTTCGCCAACGCTTCCGTTGCTTCTTCAAGGGAGTAGAAGTTTCCTTCGATGAGTCCTTCGTCACTGAACAAGCCGTATTCGATGGTCATTTGAGTTACTCCTCGTTGTTCGGATAGATGCCTTCAATCCTGTCCCACGCATCGCAGAGGGCGGCGTGAATTTCCTTCGCCTTGTCGTCTTTGCTAGCTGCGGCGTAGGCCGCAAATCGCAGTTCATCAAGGACGGCCATAAACCCGTGCAGCTTCACAAGGCCGCGTAGCACTTCGCGTTCTTTTGCGTTCATGTTTTTTGTCCGTGTTAGGGCCATCCGTGGCCCATTGTGTTCATCCATCTACTTGGTTGCAACGATGACGATGGGTTCATCCTCGCGAGGCACGGTGAAGTCTCCTGGCTCTAGATGCGGGCAGTCTTCGTAGTGGACACCGCACGGGTCTTCTCGACCGCATCCGGTGCAGCACAGGTCTTCGTGTCCAGTGTTCGAATGCTCTTGGGTTGGCATTGGCATGGTCGTGGTCCTTTCCGGGTTAAGGTCGTGCGTGTCTGTTACTTGACGTTGGCTGACAGCCAGGGGAATCGTTTTGCGTCGTTCTGGTCGAAGTGTACGAACGGCCCGCCATACCCTTGCTCTTCCAGCTGGTGCTCGGCGGCATCGTAGTGGTCGCCGTTGTCACGCTGTTCCGGGGTGGCTTCGACGACGGTTCGGACGAACGTCGGCATGCCGTTGTAGTCGCTGCAAGCGGTGATAACTTCAATCTTCATGGGTCAATTCCTTTCCTCGTTGGGGGCCATCCGTGGCCCTGACAGCCTTCCCTGCGAGTGGTTTTGTTACAGATTGCACACCAGGCTGCTGTAGCTCGAACGACGGCGGACCACCTTGCACTTCGCCGTCTTCGGCAGTTTCGTCGTGTAGCGGACGGTCACGGTCGGGTAGTTGACCGATTTCAGGTAGACGTTGACCGTGCGAGCCCGTGCGTTCGACAGGGACTTGTGGTCGGGCTTGATGGGTCCGATGGCGGCGTAGACCGCGGCCAGCTGGTCGCGTTCGACTTCCAGGGTGAAGTCTTCGCGTTCCCACTTGGATAGTTTGACGTTGAACCCGTGGGCGTTCAGCAGGTTGACCGCGTCCACCGTCTGGCGGATGGCCTGGGCCTTCTTCGACAGGGCCTTCTCCGCGGCCTGGACATACTCTGCGACCGACTTCCGCTGTTCTGCCATCATGGCGGACACCAGTTCGTTGGCCTGGTACGGCACCTTGACCATCGGCTTCACGGTTGCGTTTTTCTTCGTCTTCATGGTTCGTTCCTTTTCGTGTTAGTTGACCGGACAGGGTGTAATTTAGCCTACTCGTTTGGGTAGTGCAAGGTCAGTAGTGTAACGACCTACATGTCCCAGGTTACGCCGGCAGAAAAGGCGGCGTTAACAACGTCCAAGTTGCGAAGCTTGACACCGGCCGGCGTGCGGACGCACCAGTGATGGCCCTGGTAAGTGCGTTCCCCGGTGGCTTGGTTGTAGTGTCGCACTTCGGCCTTGAAGATTTCGCACTCGACGCCTTCGTACAGCTTGGCGATGAGTTTCTTGTAGGCTTCCGCCTGCTTCTCCACGATGAACGTCCCGATGATTTTCGCCTTGAAGTCCATTGTTCGTTCCTTTCGAGTAAGTTAGTTTGACTGACAGGTTGTAATTTAGCCTAATCGTTTGAGTAGCACAACCCCAGTAGTTCACTTTTTCAGGGCGTACATCCGGAAGCCCCGCGTTCGCTCCACCAGGGGCAAGTCGAGGTGTATGTCGCCCTGCCACGTCCCCGTCTTCGTTGTCCCGTTGAGTTCCTTCACGTCCGCCCGTACGCTGATGTAGGCGGTGCCACCGTCGGCCAGCAGACCGCGAATGACCTCGATGACGTTCTCTCGTTCCTATTCACTCTCGATGACGTTCAGGACGTAGTTGCAGGTGATGGTCCTGAAACCGCCCGTTAGCATCGCCTTCAAGTCGGCCAGGCTCTTGCGGTGGTTCGGGTCGAAGCCCAGGATGCCCAGGGCATCGCAGTCGAAGCCCTTGCCACACCCGTAGTCCAGGCACTTGCCCGTCAACTTACCTTGCTGGTGCAGCCAGGCCATCGGGGCGGATAGGCTGGTTCGCGTGATGGCGGTTCGTCCGGAAGCGTTCATTCGTCGTTCCCTTCCTCTTTCGTGTCGATGGGCTCTTGCATGTTGAAAGCCAGGTGCAGCCAGTCTTCCGCATCCTTGCCTTGCAGCCTTTCGCCCGTCCACAGGTCACGCCCGTCGTCGAACAGGATGGCCAACAAATCGACTTCCTTGCGTTGCTGTTCCTCAGTCCGCGGTCCGTCGATGCGGACCTTGTCGCGTTTCTTCTTTGCGGCCCGGCCTAGCAAGTGCGTTCGACCCGGCCGCGTTGCCGTTCCCTGCGAGTCGCTATCCGGTTCGTACATTCTCTACTCTCTCCTTCTCAGCAGCCGGTTCAACATGCCGGCTAACAGGGCGACCCAAAGCATGACTTCCAGTGCAGACTTCGTCATGATGCTCCCACTCCAGCCAGGGCGATGAAAGCGTCATACATCGACTTGAACCGTGGCCCGTCGGCGGGGGAGTCTAGGTCAACGAACGTGATAAGGTACTGCGAGCGAAGGACTTCTGGGTTCCGGCGGATGGTATCCGCGGACAGCGGCTTTTCCAGGATGTTGCGAACCGCCTCGACGCGACCTAGCATCGCTTCTGCCTTGTCACCGCGATACGCTGCGATGGCAACCGTCTCACCGATGTTGAACATGACTTATCCCCCTAACCAACTACGCAACTAACAGGCTTACTTTTACAGATTCGATAGGCTACTCACCAGGCCAGTTGTTTCGTTTTGCGTGCGGCCTGTCCGGTCCGGTTGACCATCCAGCCCAAGCCGACGATGCGGCCGACGACGGACATGGTTTCCCCGCGTTCCTTGTCCCTGTACTCAGGTTTCAGGCAGGCAGCATACTTGCACGGGTCAACCGTGCCGCGGCGGATGTGCTCGGCCGGTGTGCCGTAGTCGTTCCCGTAAACCTTGACCGTTCGCTGTTCCACGTCCACGACGTACACCCATTCCAGGTCACCTTGATTCCCGTAGTGGGCGGATGACAGTTCCTCGTGCCAGACGCAATCCCGTCCGTTGTCGTCGTCGATGCGTGCCGCGGCACCGTCCCACTGAATCGAGGATGCGACTACCAAGTCGGCAAACGTCTGTGCGGGCATGTCGGTTAGCTGGTAATCCTTGGACCAGGATTGCATGGCGTACTTCTGGTGAAGTTCGTTTGCCTTCTCGATTGCTTCCGCGATGGTGGACAGGTTGCAAGTAGGGTAACCGTCCCAATGCCGATACAGTCTGACGGTTTGCTTCCCACCGTGCCGACCCTTGCCCGTGATGAGGATGATTGAGCGGGTGCCCATTGTGGACCTGCCTTTCGTGTTAGAGGGACTTCCAGAACTTCGGACCGCGAACCACGTTTCCCTGCCCGTCGATTTTGAACGTCCCAACCTGTCGGGCCATGTTGTGGCCAACGTCCAGGTGGATGGTTCCCGTGATGCTGCCGTCTACGTGCGTCTGGCGGTTGACTTCGTAAAAGTAAGACTTGGACCCGACGCGGAACGCGTTGCTTGACGTTCCGTCGTGCGTTGCACGGCATGCCTTCTCGATTGCTTCCATCTTCCGGCTTGCTCTTGCGTCACAGCACCATCCCATGATTTGTCCCCTGTAGTGTGTGGACTGTCGTTGTGCCACTCACCCGGATGGGTGTGGTGGTTCTCTTGGCCATCGTCAGGCACCGCATTACGGTGCTACGGGCGTGTGCCCGTTTCGGCCTGTCTACTCTTCTTCTGGCGTGAGTCCGCAGACTGCTAACTCCCCAATGACGAAGTCCACAAAATCAGCACCGTTGATTGATTTGTCGGGATTGACGTTTCCCCTGTCATCGCGGTAAAGCTGGGACTGGATTGCACGGACCATGTTTGCTAGTGCCGCATGTTTCAACTTGCTTGGGTCGTTCATACGCATGACGTTTCTCCATTGTGTATACGTGTCGATAGCAGTTCCTGGAACAGGCCAGTTAGCACCGCTTTCACTGCAACGCTGCGACGGTTGAATACCGAGACCGTGTTGCCGAGCAAGGAAAACACCGTCACGCCTTCTTCAACCGTTAGCTTGCCGTTACTGACCGCCAAACTTTTCAGTTCTTGGAACTTGACGTGTTCCATGATGGACATGTCCAATTGCTTGCCGGTTGCCTTGACGCGTGTTGCCGTTGTCATGCCTAACGCGACGCGTTCCTTGATTTGCGTTTCCATCTTGGCGATAGCAAGGGTAATGCGGTTCATAGTGTGCTCCCTTTTAGGTGGACTAAACGACTTGCAGAGAAAGCTTGACTTCGTACCGTTCTAGTTCGCGAACGATTGCCTTGCATCCGTACTCCGGAGCGTAGACTTCTTCAACCGTGAAGAAACGGTCTTCCAGGACATAGACATCGTTTCCCCATTGGTCACGACCACAGAGCAGACCACTATCAAACACGTCCCAAGGTTGTGGCATACATCGACACATGACTGACCTACCTTTCGACTAGGGTGATGATGAATGAGACCGCAGCAGTGAAGAGGACAGGGGCGAAAACGACAACCGTTGCAATGTCCATTGCTACTCCGTTTGCTGGACGTTCACCCGCCTGGATTAGGTGGGGAGAACCACTCTCCCCACCTATGGCCCATTGGCCTATGCCATTGCTAGCGGCACGCGTTTCGTTGACACCACAAACCCGCTTGTGTCCTTGCGTCCCTTGCCTTTCGCATACAAGCCGACGATGACACCGCGTTTGTCAAGGAACCGCAAATCCGTCTGGTCCCCATTGATGACTTCGTATCCGTTCCACGTTGCCGGAATCTTTTTGTTGTCGAACACCACAGTGACGGAGTTGCCCGACTTGAGAACTTGCGTCACTTCCTTGTCGTTCGTTTCACTGCGGGAGAACGTCAGATGGTAGTTCGCCGGCATGGTGCCTTTCGCGTGGGCAATCGCCCGATGGCCGTTTTTCGTGTAATCGTAGAATTGCACCGTGGGGAATTCGGTGAACAGTTCCGGGAAGGTCTTTTCCCAGGGGATATCGCTGAACACGTTCAGCCGCAGAGCGACCAGCTTGCCAACCTTTGCTGCTGCCTTGACCGCGTTAGCTAGTTCGCGACGCAACATCGACTTGAATTCGTCGCGGTTCAGGAACCACGCACGCGTTTTGGCGATACGTGCCGCGGGAATCGAGGGGAATAAACCGCCGAATCCGCTGGTGAAGATGCAAGCTTGCTTGCAACCGTCGGAAGCAAATGGGCAGGTTTGAAAACCGCTGGTCAACGCCGGTGCCAGGGAGAGACCGTAGGTGAGATATCCCGATTCGCTTTTGTCGCTTTTCACCAGCTTGGGATTGTCGCCTTGTCCGAGCAAGCGACTGACATTGACAACGCTTCCGTCTTCCATCTTGACCGCGATTGCCTTGACCATTGGAAACCCCTTTCGAGTGAATGTATGAACGCGTGTTGATTCGTTAGCGTGTTACTTACCTAGCACCGATGCCAGTTGCTTGACGCAAGCGACGTTGAACAGGGAAACGCCAGTTTGTGCGGTTGCCAGGATGAGCAAGCCCAGTAGTGCCGCTGTCAGAATGTTGCGTCCCATGTCAGTTCTCCGTTTGGCGTCCCTTGTCCCTTCCCCCCTACACTCCAATGATAGGCTATCTTTCTGTAGAGTCAAAAAGAAATTCGGATAGGTCGCAAGTTAGCTACTGATAAGGGGTTGCGGCATGGCAGGCAGGCAGGGGTTGCCCTGGAGCGTGCCGCCGGAGGGTGGATTGCCTTAAAGCGTTATGCTATAACGAGTTAGGAGGATGTGATGCCCAGCAAACCAGGTGTCCGATTCGTGCCAGCGGGTAGGATGGGGAGCGTCAGGTCGTCGCCGTAAAGGGTGTTTTTATAACGGGTTGCGGCGAGGCGGTGGCGGGCGTCCGGGGCGGGGGCGGTACAGTCGCAACACGCCACCCACCACCAAAATGAACCACCCAATCTCGCCAGGTAACCACCAGCCCCAAAAAAAAGCCCACCAGCAGGAAGGTGGGTAGCGTGCTCGTTACTGATAGATGCTAGGCAACCTCGCCTCTGCCGTCACGGTGAGGCTCGCCCCGTCCCTGCCCCTCGCCTGCTTCTTGACGACGCAGAGGCCCCGGCCGGAGGCTTTGGCCACCCCCAGCCTTTGCCGGGTTCTGCGAACCGAGACGATGGAGACGTGGCGACCCGTAAGCCGCGACAAAGTCGCGGCCATGTCGCGGTCCCTCAGCTGGCCGGCGTTCGCCCGCACGAATTCTTTCTCAGCGTCCGACCAGACCTTGTTCAAGGGCGTCGCCCGAAGTGTAGTATAGGGTATGAGTAATCCAACAGTGTCCTCTGAACTATACACCGCGGAAGCTGCCGCTTCCCGCCAGCAGGCCCAGGCCGATGTGGGTGTTGCCGACCCGGCTGCTGACGCAGCCGAAGAAGCACTCCGGGCAAATGCCCGGTGCCCCAAGCACCCCAAAGAGAGCCTTCCCTGCGGGTTCTGCGTGGCCAATAGCTACCTGAGTGAGGAAGCCCGGTGAGCGACACAGCCATCCACGTCGTCGATAAGGTCGCTGTTCGCGACTTGTTTCCGACGTACCAGTACCAGTCCCGCCTGTACATCACCCCCACCTTCTGCGTGGCTGTGGAGAAGCCGATGCCCGGCATGTGGCGGCGATTCTGGTACTGGGCGTTGCTCGGGTGGACGTGGAAGGCGGCGACGCCATGAACCTTCTATGGGCTCTCTTGCGATTCGTCGCCGCCATGGCCTTCAGCTGGTTCCGCTGCCCGTGGTGCGGCACCTCGTTTCCTCGGTGCGGCAAGCCCGAGTGGGGGCGGCGGACCCCGGAGAATCGGCGGCAGTGCAAGCATTGCGGGAGAAAGTCATGAGCGAGCTTCGCTCGTGTGAACACCATCCGCTGTACGCGGACCCCTGTCCCATGTGCCAGGAGCCGAAACGGCTCCATAAGATGGCGACCGCGGCTGACTCCGAGCTATGCTCGGTCACTCCAGAAGAGCGAGTGCAAATCCTCAAGGGTGAGATGCCCGAGCAGACTCTTTTCGGAGGACGGATGATTGTGACGCCGCTCGGCGTCGAGGAGCTAGACCAACGATGAACGAGCTTTGCTCGATGACTGGTATTCCAGTCTACTACGTCGAGTCGATGGCTGACCGCGTCCAGGTCCGCTTCCCCCGCTCCAAGAAGCGTCGGATTCGCCGCAAGTGGGCGAAGCAGGCGAAGAACTTCCGGCTCGTTCCCCGCCCCGACATCATCCGAGTGGGCAACGGCCTCTACGCCCACCCCGAGACGTGGCGGGAGTTCTGCAAGCTGTACGACATCAAAGAGGCTGCCGCCGAACGCCGATTCGCCACGGTCGGTGCTCCCGGCCTGGCAGCGACTACGGGCGGTATCACGTTGCAGTCCCTGAGCGACAGTCTCGCCCTCCTAAGTAAGGTGATGCCCCAGGCCCCGGACTGGCAGTCGCCCCTCTCCTTCCAGATGCCGGAGCCGGACCTGGATAAGTCGTGGTTGTACTCCTGCTCGCCCCGCTTCGACTTTGCCCCGACGCCTTCGAGGGCCTTCCTGTGCAACACGGTGTTCTAGGAAGCGGCGACTACGCCACCATGATTCAGACGGTCAAGATTTCCAGGGATTTGGGCCGCAAGGAACTCTTCGAGCTAGGTCGGAAGGCTCCGTACCACCGCTACGTCAATTTTCCGGTTGAGATACATCCGCAGTGGGACGCACTCAGACAGGAAATGGGCACTCTCTGCGGAGTTTGCGGCCGTTTTGTCAAAGACCACCAATTGGAAACAACCAATGATAAACCTACTGCATTATCTGAAGCATGCCACGAGCGTTTGTAGACCACTCAGGGCGAGTGATTGGTACTCGCAAGGTACTCTCGTTTCACCACAGAAATAAGAGCGGAAACTCCATTTGGACATGGCAGTGTCTCAAATGCGGTAAGACTGGTGTTGGCCCCATAGTTCTGTTGCAGAAGCGTCGCTGTCAACGATGCTCCATCAAAGGCGAAGCCTCAAGGTCGTCAACATATCTTGGCTGTGGTCAGCTTAGCCAACCACGATACCTAAAACTCAAGCGAGCCGCCAAAAACAGGAATTGGGAGTGGAACGTCACTCCCGAGTACCTGTGGTGCTTGTATTTGGAACAAGCCGGCCGATGTGCGTTAAGCGGTCGGTCAATTGAGATGTTCCGTGATGACCCAATGCAAGCCAGTAGGACAACGGCGTCATTGGACCGTATTGATTCAAAAGCCGGCTATGTGCCCGGCAATGTGTGGTGGGTTCATAGGGATTTTCAGCCAATGAAAATGGATATCGACCTGTCCACGTTCGTACAAATGTGTCGCGACGTATCGAGGTATCAAACAAGCAATGCAACTACCTCCAGGCAAGACTGAACAAGAAGTGATGGCGGCGATTGAGAAGGCGGTGAACATACTGGCACCGTCTTTTGTGTTCGGATACATGGACTTGGACGATATCAAACAGACGGCTCGCATGTACGGACTGCAATGCCTGCGTCAGTACGACTCGTCCAGACCGCTCGACAACTTCGTCTATTCCCATATTAAGAACAGACTTATTAACTATAAGAGAGATAATCTTCGCCGCAACGACGCCCCGTGCCGCGAGTGCCACGCCGCCTCGATGACCGGCTCGCCGTTCTCGCACCACACCGACAGCCTTCCCTGCCAAAAGTATCGGGCCTGGAAAAGCCGGAACGACAACAAGGCGAACATCATGCACCCGCTCGACCTGGACTTCATCGCCGACGAGCGGGAACCAAACACCCGGCAGGAGAGCGAGGTAGAGTCCGAGGTCGAGACCAAAGAGCTTCTCCGACTCATCGACATGAACCTGGACGTTGACCTGCGGGCCACCTTCCTTCAAATGAAGGCCGGCCAGTCGGTGCCCAAGGCCCGCCGAATGGTGGTCGAGAAGGCCGTCCGGGACATCCTGAAGGGAGCCATCGAATGCCCAAGCGTGGACGACTAAGCAACGACGAGTCCAACTACATCCGCATCAACGCCCGCAAGTTGACGGTGGACGAGATTGCCGCCAACCTGGACCGGACGCCGCTCACCGTGCGGGACTTCATCGAGAAGAACGTCCCTCCGGACACGACCGGCATGACCATGCCCAAGGCCGAGGCCATCAAGGTCACCGTCCGGCAGGAACTGCGTCACTCCATGGCCTGGAAGTCGCTGAACGACGAGTTTACCAATGAGGAGCTTGAGTATTTCGAGGAACGCTACGTCACGATGATGTCGCAGTTCAAGGAAGACGTACTTCCTACGGAAGAAACTCAAATCTTCTTACTCATCAAGTTCGAAATCTTGATGAACCGCAACCTGAAAGAGCGGCGGCGTGCCCGCGACGACATCGAACGCTTGATGCGTGTCCAGACGACCCACCTGAAACAGTTTCAGGGCAAGGTGGAGAACATGGACGACGCCGCCAAGCAGTTCATGCTGAACGTCGAGACGCAAATCATCTCGGCCAAGGCCGCGGAGTCCACGCGGACCACCGAGTACGTCAAGCTCGAAGAGAAGCACCAGGCCCTGATGAAGGATTTGAAGGGCACCCGCGACCAGCGTATCTCGAAGGCGACCGACGCCAAGGTCAGCTTCCTGGGGCTCATCAAGAACCTCCAGGAGCACGACATCCGCGAAGCCGAAGGCCGGCAGATGGAACTCATGCGACTGGCCACCGAGAAGGAGTTACGGCGGCTCGGCCAGCCGCACAAGTACGACGACGGCAACCAGGACCAGCCGGTGCTATCGGCTGAAACGGTGGAGATGCTCGATGAGCTTGAATAGCCAAAGTGACGGTCTGCTACCGCCAATGCGTATGTGGGAAATTGGTTAACCCCCGTGGGTCATTTATCCACCGCACTATCACTGCCCTTCTTGCATGGGCGAGAAGTACACGGACCTCAACGGGGTCAAGTTCTGCCCCAAGTGCGACGCGGTCATGGTCGCCTGTACTCCAGCAATTTGTGCATCATCATGAAACTGAAGCTGCATAGCAACTTTTCGGACTATTACGATTACCAGTTCGACCTGGACGGCGAAGTCTTCGAGCGGATGGGTACCGGCGGACCGACCCGCAGGGAAATGTTCGTTGTCATGGAGCGGCTCGGCCTCCGCGTCCCCGAATACGGCCGCGTGACCGACCTCAAGCCCCTGTGGGCGGAAGTCGTCGTTTACCTGGACGAGCGAGCCCACTGCGGCGACGGCAAGGTGAGGCTACCCCTGGAGCAGGCCATCATGCAGTACCCGCAGGCCCTGGCGTCGTGCTTCCTGCCGCCCGGTGGCGAGTCCATTCGGGAGCTTCACATCGGGAATCGGTGTTTCCGGCTGCGGTACACGTCGGTCGATGACTGGCGGTCCAACTGCGGCGAGGGCGATTGCGAGGTGTTGGGCGAGGTCTGCCTTCCTGCCTATCGCGGGAAAGTATCGCACGCCCTCTTTGCTATCGACTTCGTGCCGTGTGGTGGAAAGGAATGGGCGGTGGACTTCAACATCGCCCCAGGGATGAGGGGCTCCGGCATGGAAAGAATCATGTCGGCGAGCGATGTGGTCAAGGAATTGAAGGGATATCTTAGTTCGTTCCAAGAGGATACCAAATGCGGAAGCTAGCGGTCATATGGGGAATCACTGGACAGGATGGCAGCTATCTAGCTGAGTTGCTGCTGAACAAGCGATACGAGCGTGTCGTCGGCGTGAGGCGGCGGACATCGGTTAACAACGACGAGCGTCTCCGGTCCGCAATGCGTGACGACCGCTTCGAACTCATCTACGGGGACGTGACCGACGCGGCCTCGGTGAACGCCATCATTCGCCACTACCACCCGACCGAGGTCTACAACCTCGCGGCCCAGAGTCACGTCAAGGTGTCGTTCGACGAGCCCTCGCACACTTGGGCTGCGACGGCGGGCGGGGCTCTGAACATCCTGGAGGCAATTCGGCAGGAGGCCGCGTGGCCTGGAGAGATGCGGTACTACCAGGCGTCCAGCAGCGAAATGTTCGGCTCACAGTTCACCGTCACTGCCGACGGCCGCTGCCAGGGCGAGTATACGCCGATGGTGCCAAACTCCCCATACGCGATTGCCAAGTTGGCTGCCCACCACACGGCCCGACTATATCGCGAGGCATACGGCCTCCACGCGAGTTCCGGCATTCTGTTCAACCACGAGAGCGAGCGGCGTGGAGACACCTTCGTCACCCGAAAGATTTCCCAGTGGGTCGCCCAGGTCGCCCTCTCCCGCAAGTGGAAGGCCAAGCCGCCCGAACTTTGCCTCGGGAACATCGAGTCCCACCGCGACTGGGGTCACGCCCAAGACTACGTGTACGCGATGTGGCTCATGCTCCAGCAGGAAAAGCCCGACGACTACGTCATCGCCACCGGCCATACGCACACGGTGAAGCAGTTCCTCGACCGTGCCCTCGCCGTCATCGGCGTCACCGAGTCGCAGGGCCTCTACCGCATCGACCACTCCCTGTACCGTCCGTCCGAGGTGCCCTTCCTGCGTGGCGACTCGACCAAGGCGAGGAATGTACTTGGCTGGAAGCCGGAGATTTGTTTCGACGAGCTAGTCCGCAGAATGGTGTTACATGATGCGGGGCAATTAGGTCTCGACATGGCGGGTACGACGAGTGGCACGCGAAGACAGGAACTGGGCGGACCCGCAGTACAAAGCTTGGCGACTAGCGGTCTATCGACGTGACAAGTTCTGCTGTCGCCAGTGCGGCAGCAAGAAGAAGCTTCAGGCTCACCATATAAAACGGTGGGCGGATTATCCCACGCTCCGTTTTGTAGTGTCGAACGGCATCACCCTGTGCAAGGCGTGCCACGGCAAGATTTGGGGTTGCGAGGAGGATTTCGAAGCGATGTTCACTCACATGGTCAACCCGGACGGGATGGTTAGCATCCTGGCAATTCTGTATGGCGAGCAAGACAACCCCGACACCTTACACGGTCGTCCGTGACACGAGAGAGAAGGAAGGCTGGACCTTCCCTGCCGGTGGCCTGTGCCAAGGCACGGTCGTCGGCACACTCCGCACGGGCGACTACTCCCTCAAGGGCTACGAGAAGCTGTTTGTCATCGAACGGAAGGGCTCCATTGGTGAGTTCGCCCGCAACATCGTTCAATCCCGCTTCGACCGAGAGCTAGTCCGTCTCGAATCATTCGCTCATCCCTTCATGGTTCTGGAATTCACGATGGAAGACATCGTGCTCTTCCCCCAGAACGCCAATCTGCCCGATTACGTCATCAAGCGGCTCCGCATCTCGCCGCAGTTCATCATGAAGCGTCTGAACGACTTCCAGGTCAAGTACCGGACCCACATCATCCTCGCCGGCAAGTACGGCCGACACGTCTCCTCCAGTCTCTTCAAGCGGATAACGGAACAATGTCCCATCTAAAGTCCGAGCAGGAACGTCTCGCTTCCCTGCTTGAGAACGCCTGGCTCGGCCTGGGCGACACCAGCGGCATCGACATTCTCAGCCCGTTCGACCTGCGGACGCGTGAGGATATCGAGAACCCGATTCTGCACACGCTCAAGCTGATGCGGAATCCGATGTACTTCCCATTCACCTGCAAGCACATCTTCAACATCGAACTGCTGCCGATGCAGAACGTCGTGCTCCAGGAGTTGTGGAACAAGCCGTTCCCGATGTGGATTGGTAGCCGCGGCATGGGCAAGAGCTTCCTCATGGCCCTCTACGCCATGCTCCGAGCCCTCCTGTGCCCCGGCGTGAAAATCGTCATCGTCGGTGCCGCCTTCCGCCAGGCCAAGGTCGTCTTCGAATACTGCGAGTACATCTGGTCCAACGCCCCCGTCCTCCGCGACCTGGTCGGCTCCGACCGCGGCCGTAACAACCGCGAGAACGGCCCCCGCCGCGACATCGACCGCTGCGAACTCATCATCGGCGACAGCATCATCATCGCCCTGCCCCTGGGCGACGGGAAAAAGATTCGCGGACAGCGTGCCAACTACATCATCGCGGACGAATTCGCCTCCATTCCGGAGGAGGTCTACGAGAATGTCGTCGCCGGTTTCGCGGCCGTGTCGGCGTCGCCCATCCAGCAGGTGAAGAACACCGCACGCACCAACATCCTCAAGGGCCTCGGCCTGTGGAGTAACGAGCAGGAAGAGGAGGCGGTCAAGTCGCACCGTGGCAACCAGGCCATCCTCTCCGGTACCGCCTACTACGACTTCAACCACTTCTCGAAATACTGGAAGCGGTACAAGGCCATCATCGAGAGCCGCGGGGACAAGCACAAGCTGGAGGAGATTTTCCAGGGAGAGGTGCCGCCCAACTTCAACTGGCGTGATTACTCGGTCATCCGCGTCCCCGTCGAGCTTCTCCCCGAAGGCTTCATGGACGCCAAGCACGTCGCCCGGTCCAAGGCCACCGTCCACAACGGCATCTACCTGATGGAATTTGGTGCCGTATTTGCCACCGACAGCGAAGGCTTCTTCCGCCGCTCCCTCATCGAGTCGTGCGTCGTCGGCAAAACCGCCGCCCCCATGGTCATCGACGGACACGAAGTCGTCTTCGAAGCCAGCCTGCGTGGCAACCCGAGGAAAGAGTACGTCTACGGCATCGACCCGGCGTCGGAGCAGGACAACTTCTCCATCGTCGTCATCGAGATGGCCGATGGCCACCGCCGCATCGTCTACTGCTGGACGACCACCCGCCAGAGCCACAAGGAGAAGGTAAAGGCCGGCCTTATCCGCGACCTGGACTTCTACGGCTACTGTGCCCGCAAGATTCGCGACCTGATGAAGACCTTTCCGTGCGTCCGCATGGTCATGGACTCCCAGGGCGGCGGCATCGCGGTTGAAGAAGCACTCCACGACCCCGACAAGTTCCACGGCGGTGAGAAACCCATCTGGCAAGTCATCGACCCGGACGACCACAAGGACTCCGACGACCAGCCGGGCCTCCACATCCTGGAGATGGTCCAGTTCGCCCGAGCCGACTGGGTCAGCGAGGCCAATCACGGCATGAGAAAGGACTTCGAAGACAAAGTCCTACTCTTCCCGCACTTCGACCCGCTCAGCATCGGACTAGCTATCGAGGAAGACAAGGCGTCGCAGCGGCTCTACGACACGCTCGAAGACTGCGTCATGGAAATCGAGCAACTCAAGGACGAACTAGCGACCATCATCCACACCCAGACCGTCACCGGCCGCGACCGCTGGGACACGCCCCAAATCAAGGGAGCGGGCGGCAAGACGGGCCGGCTCCGCAAGGACCGTTACTCGGCACTTGTCATGGCCAACATGACAGCACGCACCATGCAGCGTTCGGTCAAGCCAGCGGAAGTGCAGGTCATTGGCGGCTTCGCCCACACGAGGCTGGGCAGGAAGGGTGGTGCCTTGTACACGGGACCGGACTGGTTCTGCCAAGGCGGTATCCAGAGCGGAAGCTTTGGTCAGTCTGTCCGTCGAGGCGGTGTATAAGACCATTGCTGTTGTGAACACATTACCGGGGAAACGCCGTGGAACCCGTCTTTAATGAGCCGGCCATAGCTCGGTTAGTGTCTGAAGTTGAGTCTCGTTTCGAGTTGCGTCATTTGGACTCAATCAACATCACCGGACATTTTCGCGTCAGACACAAACACATCAATTCTAACAAACTCGTTTACATCTGTCGCGATGCGAACACGGGCACGCTACTGAAAGTCGGACAAACGACAAACTGGCGGGGTAGGTTCGTTTGTTACGGATATCGAGACAGAACACTTGATGTGTGGGTGGAAGTGTTTGAGGCAAAGGATTGGCCTCATCAAGACCGAGTTGAAAATGAGCTTCGAGATTACATCGAAAACTTGGGCTGTCTCCTGCCATGGGATAACACAAGTCAGCGACTCACAAGAATGAAAGTTCGGTCATGAGTGTGAAGAAGCCGAAGAATCCAGCCTCCGTGGTCGAGAGTCGCCGCGACGAGCCCATGTTCACGACGTGGGCCGCGGATGGCACGGGCCAGGCGACGGCCTTCGCCTCCACCGCCAAGGCCCTCACCAACGCGGAGCCGTTCGTTCAGCGGACGGCCGGTACCAACGCCTACCAGAACGTCGCTCCAGGAAACGTCTCGGTCCGCGACGGCTACGACCGCCGCGACTACGACTACTTCCGTCCGGGCGAGGCCATCCCCACCAAGCCCAAGGAAATCATCGCCGCTTGCATGCAGGCGTATGACCGGATTGGTCCGGTCAAGAACACCATCGACCTGATGGCCGACTTCGCCTGTGCCGGCATCGACCTGGTCCACCCGAACCCACGCATTGAGAAGTTTTTCAAGGGCTGGGCCAAGCAGGTCAAGATGAAGGACCGCACCGAGCGTGCCCTCAACCTGCTCTACCGTGGCGGCAACGTCATCATCAAGCGTCAGACCGCCAAGCTGCGGCAGGCGGACATCGACAACATCCAGCGAGCCCAGGGCGAGGCGGACTTGCCGGCCGATTCAGGCCCGAAGCCGCCGAAGAACGAGATTCCCTGGGCCTACACGATTCTCAACCCCATGAGCATCGAGGTGCTGGGTGAGGAACTCGCCCCGTTCCTGGGCTCCGACCACTTCACCTACGGCGTGAAGCTCTCGCAGAGCTTGGTCCGGAAAATCAAGAACCCGCGGACCACGACGGATAAGGCACTTATCGCCAAGCTGCCGGCGAACATCACCGCCGCCATCCGTGCGGGCGAGACGGTGATTCCGCTCGACCCGACCAAAGTCCGGGCCATGTATTACAAGAAGGACGACTGGCAGGTGTGGGCGAACCCCATGACCTACGCCATCCTCGAAGACCTTGTAATGCTCAAGAAGATGAAGCTGGCCGACCTGGCTGCCCTCGATGGGGCCATCAGCCACATTCGCCTCTGGAAGCTCGGCAACTTCGAGCACCGCATCCTGCCGACCGAGCACGCCATCAACCGCCTGGCCGAGATGTTGCTGAACAACGTCGGCGGCGGCTCCATGGACCTCATCTGGACGCCCGACATCGAACTCAGCGAGACCTCCACGGAAATCGCCAAGTTCCTGGGTGAAGAGAAGTACGGTCCCGTCCTCACGGCCATCTACGCCGGCCTCGGCATTCCGCCGACCATGACTGGTGCCGCGACCCAGTCCGGCTTCACCAACAACTACATCTCCATCAAGACTTTGGTCGAGCGGCTCCAGTACGGCCGCGATGTCATCACGGCGATGTGGGAGGAGGAAATCCGGGCGGTCCAACTCGCGATGGGCTTCCGCTTCCCTGCCCAGTGTGTCTTCGACCGGATGACGCTGACTGACGAAGCCTCGCTGCTGGCCCTGTTCATCCAGATGGCCGACCGAGACCTCATCTCCGCGGAGACCATCCAGGAACGCTTCGGCGAGATTCCCGAGGTCGAGGAAGTGCGTATGCGTCGCGAGGCCCGCCGCCGCAAGAACGAGCAGCTGCCCGCCAAGGCCGGCCCGTTCCACACCGCGGAAAAGTCCCACGACCTCAAGAAAATCATCGCCCAGTCCGGTGCCCACGCCCCGAGCGAGTTGGGCGTCTCCATGGACGAGAAGAAGCCGGGCGAAATGTCGCCGATGCAGCACGAGAAGAAGTTTGGCCCGAAGCCCGCCGCCCCGGTGGGTACCGCCAAGAAAAAGGGTGTCTCCGAGCAGGGACGGCCGCGGAACAAGAAGGACTCCAAGAAGCGGAAGGCACGGACGGTCAAGCCCCGCACCAAGGCGAGTTTCATGGACGCCCTGTCCTGGGCCGAGCACGCCCAGCAGGTCATCGCCGAGGTCACCCAACCGGCCTACCTCCACTCGGTCAACAAGAAGAACCTTCGTGCGTTGACGACCGCCGAGTCCGAGGCCCTGGAGAAGTTCAAGTTCGCGACGCTGGCGAACCTGGACGTTCACGCCAAGGTGGACGAGGAGGCCGTCAAGAGGGTCGTTGCTAGTCCGTTGGTTATTCCCCATCAGGTAACGCAACTCGTTAAGGCCACCGTGACCAAACACATCGAACGCGAAGGCAAGGAGCCGACCGTCGAGAAGGTTCGCCAAATCCAGGCAGCGGTCGTCGCTTTGTTCAAGGCGGATGTTGATGAAGAGGCCAGTGATTCTGGTAACGGTCCATCGTAGGTACCACGAGCTAGCCCACAACCTGGAGAAGACCTGGGAACTGGCAGGAGAGTTCGCCGAGAGACCGGAAGTCGTGGTCGTCTGGGCGGACCCGGAAGTCGGCCACCTGTGGTTCTTCCAGGAACTGCTGGCGAAGGGCCTGATTCACCACCTGGTGGAGCGGCCACCGCTTCCCTGCAAGTCGGTCCGGAACACCACCTACCCCGAGTCCCACAACTTGCGGCTGGGGCTGGAGTTCATCCGGGACCACTACCGGGACGCCTACGTTTTGACCCAGATTGCGGACATCGAGCCGCGTCCGGGCGTGTACAAGTTCGTCGATAAGCACATGGCGGTCGGCGAGAACAAGGCCGTCCTCTTCCACTGGCCCAACCCCTCGGTGTCGGGCTGCTGGCACACGAATTTCTTCGCGGTCGCGACGGACGAAGCCTACTGGCCACCCGTTTCGACCACCGACAACGCCGACGTGCTCGAACACCAGTGGGGACAGAAGTTCGCCCGCAACTCACTGCCCGGCGTAGTGCAAACGAACAACTTCTTTAACCGATTTTTCCTTCATTCCCATTTGAGCGAGGGCCAGCCGGCCTGGCCCGTGTTTCCGCAGGCCGGTTCCTGTGGCGTCAGTCTCAGCGTCCGCGGCCACCTGTCGTGGAGGCAGAAAGTTCGCGGTTGGCTTCAGTGGTGTAGTTCCAAGTGGAGGGCATTCAACAATGGCAAAGATTAACGTCGAATTCGACACCAAAGACAAGTCCCTGTCCGTCTCCATGGACGGCAAGGCAATGGCGAACGTCGCCGGCATCTCGCTCTATCAGTCCTACGACGACGAGGACGAGTTCCGCTGCAACGTGGTGATGGCCACCAAGGACGACACCAACGACATCCGGACGGTCACGTCCATCTACGCGTCGGAGCAGCCGAAGGCCGACGAGCAGGAAAAGGCGTTTGCCGAGGCCGGCTTCAAGGTCTCCAAGGCTTCGCCGCAGCGGGCCAACCCGATTCACCGCGACATCGCCGAGTTCCTCAAGAAGGTCTAACTCCCATGTGGGAAATCCCGGTATTTGCTGCGGAACGTGAGGCCGGCCTGTCGGACGTGGTCCGTTCGACGGGCCGGCTGACTTACGCCGCCGTCGCCGAACCGTGCCCCGTCTTCGACATCTCGCAGGCCGTCGCCGGCAAGTTGGTCCAGTCCCCATACGGATACTGCCCGACTTGCAAGGCACCAGGCGTCGAGAGGGAAAGACGGCCGGACGGCAACGACAAGTGCCAGGGTGGCCACACCTACCCGTCCAAGTCCGCCCAAAGCGACGTGCCGGTTGGGAGGGCCAAGGCCACCAACGAGGGTCAGTTCGACCTCTTCTACCTGAAGACGTTGCTCGTCTCCACGGGCTGGAACCTCAACGACGACGTGTTCGACCTCGGCGAGGTGTGGGCGGCTCGCAAGACCCCGGAAGACAAGCAGTTCAACTACGAGCACGACTGCAAGGACATCATTGGCCACATCACGGACACCCACGTCGTTGACGTTGAGGGCAAGGCCCTGGCGGACGACTTGGTGGCCGACGATTTGCCGCCGAAGTTCCACGTCGTCACGAACGCGGTCCTCTACCGCTACTGGGCGGACAAAGACCTCCAGAAGCGGATGGACACGATTGTCGCCGAGGTCGCCGAGGGCAAGTGGTTCGTGAGCATGGAGGCCCTGTTCCGGGGCTTCGACTATGCGGTCGTGCGTGCGGACAACACCACGTCCATCATCGCCCGCAACCAAGAAACCGCCTTCTTGACCAAACACCTTCGTGCATACGGCGGCACCGGCACCTTCAACAACATGAAGGTCGGTCGCCTCATGCGAAACATCACATTCTCGGGCAAGGGTTTGGTCCGGAAACCGGCGAACCCCGAGTCCATTATTTTTTCCGACACCGAATCCTTCACCGCAACTGTTGGGAAATTTTCTCAGCTTGAGATGGAGTCGGGGTATGGAACTGTGAGCGACGACCCGTCGCAGACCAAGGAGAGCAAGTCAATGGCAGTCGAACTCGAAGTCCTCAACAAGCAGGTCGAGGCACTCAAGGCCGATAACGAAAAGCTTCAGGCCGAACTGCGTGACAGCAACGTCAAGGCAGTCACCGCCGCGAAGGTGAAGCTGGAAGCCGACCTCAAGGTCGCCCAGGAAGCCATCGAGAAGCTCCAGGCCGACAACAAGGCTGCCACCGCAGCCCTCGCCAAGGTCGAGGCCGAAAAGGCTGAAGTCGCCAAGACTCTCAACGAAACACAGGCTTCGCTCGCGACCATCCAGGCCGCACAGCAGAAGGCTGCTCGCGTCGCGACCGCCAAGGAAAAGCTCGGCATCGCCGACGACAAGGCCAACAAGTTGGTCGAGTCCCTGGCCAGTCTGAGCGACGAGCAGTTCCAGGCCAACATCCAGACGCAGGCCGACTACCTCGAAGAGGTCAAGTCCGCCGCCGTCAAGAGCACCCCGGCCCCACTACCGCCGACGAGCACGCCGGCCCCGGTCGCCATGGGCTTCCCGAACAAGGTCAAAACCCTTGCAACCGCCGCGGCAGTGGAAACTGACTCGGCCGACGCCAACGCCAACCCGGCCGTCCTCGAAACCGCCACGCCGGCCTCCGAGCCAGCACTAGCGACGGGTTCGACCGATGACGGTGTAGAGACTACTCGGGCCTCCATCGCGGACTTCCTGATGAGCGGCTACATGAGTGGCGGCAAGACCAAGTAACCAGCAGGCCACGAGTCAACCAAACAAGACAGAACAGAGGAGACATAGAAAATGGCACTCAAGGGTGACCGCCACATCGTTCAGACCGAAATCAGCTTCTCGCTCAGCGATGTCGCCGAGCGTGGCGTCGTGGTCATGTACAGCGTCGCCGGCTCCGGCCACGCACTCGCGGACGCCGCGGGTACGGTGACTTTGCTCGCCGCCAACTCTTCCGGTAACAAGCCGGCCGGCCTCTTGCTGAACGACTTCGTCAGCATCGACCAGACGGTCACGCACCGCAACTGGCACAAGGACGTTCAGGTTCTCGGCGAGCGTGCGACTCTCCTCCGCAAGGGCTGGGTCGTCAGCAACAAAATCACCGGCACGCCGACTCTCGGTGCGACGGCCTACGTCGCCGCGTCCGGCCTGATGACCCCGAGCAAGCACGCCACTGGTGGCGAGGCCATGACGCCGAAGTGCGGCGAGTTCATGGGCATCAAGGACGAGGACGGCTACTGCAAGGTGGCCATCGAACTGCCGGCCATCTAAGTGACGGCCCCTGACCAACAACCGAACTAACGAGAAGACAGAGAAGAGGAGATAGCAAATGGCACGGTTCAAGACGCCTAGCGTCGAAATGGTAAAGCTGCTGTGTGATTCGGGCTCGACCAACTACGCCACGGCGAGTGCGGCCCTTCACGAACTCGCGGTCGCTCTGACCCTTCCGCTCAAGCAGGGCGTCATGAAGGGTGACATCATCGGGGGCATCTTCGAGCCCATCAAGTTCCAGCCGGGTGCGGCCATCGAATTCCCGTTGGACTTCCTGAGCCCAGGCTCCGAGAAGGACTACGTGGCCTACACAATTCCGAACCAGGGTCGGATTCCTGAGCGTCACGTTGAAGGCGACTTCGTCATGGTGCCGGTCTACGACGTGGGCTGCTCCATCGACTGGAACCTCAAGTACGCCCGCGACGCCCGCTGGGACATCATCGGCCGTGCCATGCAGGTGCTGGAGTCCTCGTTCGTTCGCAAGAACAACAACGACGGCTGGCACACCTTGCTGGCCGCTGGCGTCGGTCGCGGCCTGGTCATCTACGATGACGCGGGCACTGCCGGTCTCTTCACGAAGCGGCTCGTCGCCCTCATGAAGACCTCGATGCGTCGCTACGGCGGCGGCAACAGCACCAGCATCAACCGCGGCAAGCTCACGGACCTCTACATGAGCCCCGAGGCCCTCGAAGACATCCGCTCGTGGGATTTGAGCCAGGTCGATGACACGACCCGCCGTCAAATCTTCATCGGCGGTGGCGACACCGAAGCGGCACTGTCGAACATCTTCGGCGTCAACCTGCACGATATCGACGAACTGGGCGTCGGCCAGGAGTACCAGGCGTACTACACCAGCACCCTCGGCGGCTCGCTGCCGGGCAGCAAGGTGGAGACGGTCATCGGCCTCGACCTGTCCAAGAACGACAGCTTCGTCAACCCGATTCGTCAGGAAATCGAAATCTTCGAAGACCCGACCTTCCACCGTCAGCGTCGGGCCAGCATGTACGGCTGGGGCGAGCACGGCTTCTCCGTCCTGGACAGCCGCCGCATCCTGCTCGGTGCCCTCTAAGAGGCCGAGTAGCTAACTGTCAACTACGAGGGGCGACCGCAGGGTCGCCCCTTTTCTTTTTGGTGTAGTTCCTACAGAGGAAAACCACCACCATGCCACTTCGCTACAACGAACCGGGCTCAGGCCCGCCCGTCTCCACCGACCTCGTCGCCGTCACCGGGAACCTGGAATACATCCAGCGGTTCAAGCTCGGTCTGGGCGTCCTGGGGCAGCACGTCGAAGACTTGTCGTTCGGCCAGGCCGTCATGGCGAGCAGCGTGCCGGTCGTCCTCGCGAGCAACCACACCTCTCTGCCCGTCACCGTCGGAAATTTTCCGGCCGCGAGCACCGTCGTCGGCGTCAGCGGCACCCCGACCGTCCAGCTTGCCGCGGGGCAGTCCGTCAATATCGGCAACAGCCCGACCGTCGCCGTTTCTAACCCGGTGGTCGTGGTGGGCGTCAGCGGCGTACCGACGGTGGCCGTCAGCAACTTCCCTGCGAATCAAGCAACGACCCAAAGTGGCCCTTGGTCCGTGGCCATCTCCGGCCAGCCGGTTCAGATTGGCGACAACGGCGGCTCCATCACGGTAGACGGTGCGGTTTCCGTCAGTAATTTCCCGACCGCCACGACGGTCGTTGGCGTCAGCGGCATCCCAACTGTTCAGGGGACCGTTGTTGTTCAAGATGGCGGCGGTTCGCTGACCGTTGACGGCACCGTTTCGATTTCGAACTTCCCGGCCGCGACAACGGTAGTGGGAGTCTCGGGAACCCCGACGGTGAGCCAGGGTGGCAACTGGATGGTCGGCATCAGCGGGACGCCGGCAGTCCAGGTTTCGAACACCGTGACCGTGCAAGACGGCGGTGGCTCCCTGTCGGTTGACGACAACGGCGGTAGCATCACCGTAGACGGCACCGTCTCGGTCGGCAACTTCCCGGCTACTCAAGCGGTCACTCAGAGTGGTCCGTGGGCGGTCGCCATTTCCGGCCAGCCGGTCAACATCGCCGACAACGGCGGTTCGCTGACGGTTGACGGAACGGTGGCGGTCAGTAATTTTCCGGCGGCAACCACGGTCGTCGGCATTTCCGGCACGCCGACGGTCAGCCAGGGGACGAACCCGTGGGTGATTGGCGACGGCGGCGGCAGTGTTACCGTGGACGGCACGGTCGGCGTCAACAATTTTCCAACGCCAGTTACCGTCGTGGGCGTTTCGGGCATCCCGACCGTCCAGGGCTCTGTCTCCGTCTCGAACTTCCCGGCCGCGACAGTCGTCGTCGGCGTTTCCGGCATTCCTACCATCCAAGGCTCGGTCAACTCGACCCAGGCCGGTAACTGGATGGTGGGCATCAGTGGCCTACCTCTTTCGGTCACTCTCACGAACCCAGCCGATTCGGCAACTATTGTTGGCATCAGCGGCATTCCCACCGTGCAGGGAACGGTCGTCGTCCAGGACGGCGGCGGCTCGCTGACGGTTGACGGTACGGTCGCGGTCTCCAACTTCCCAACCGCTCCGACAGTCGTTGGCGTCTCCGGCACCCCAACGGTGCAGGGAACGGTCGGTGCGACCCAGGTCGGCAACTGGATGGTCGGCCTCTCCGGTACGCCGGCAGTGCAGGTCAGTAACACCGTTACTGTCCAGGATGGTGGCGGCTCCCTTTCCATCGACGACAACGGCGGCAGTCTGACGGTTGACGGCACCGTTACGGTGCAAGACGGCGGCGGTGCGATTTCCGTTGACGACAACGGTGGCTCGCTGACCGTTGATGGCACGGTCGCGGTCAGTAACTTCCCGGCTGCTACGACTGTTGTCGGCGTCAGCGGCACCCCGACGATTCAGGGCTCCGTCTCGGTTTCCAATTTCCCGACGCCAACCACTGTCGTGGGCATTTCGGGTATCCCGACCGTTAATCAGGGCACAAGCCCCTGGGTGATTGGTGACGGCGGCGGCTCTGTCACGGTGGATGGCACGGTCAGCGTGGCCGGCACGGTCACCGTCGATACCGAGCTTCCGGCGGCGGTGGCACTCGGCGACACCCTCGCGAACCCGACGACTCCTCTGGTCGGTGCGGCGAATCTCGTCTGGGACTCGGGCGTCGGCGGGGGATGGGAGCGGGCCGTCACCGTCCGTTCCCTGCCGGACTCTGGTTCCGGCGTAGGCATCCCGGCCGTCGCCCTCGTCGGCTATAACGGCACGACCTTCGACCGACTCCGTTCCACGACCGCCAACGGTCTGGCCGTTGATGTCACCCGCATTCAAGGCGGCGTCATCGCCGTCACGGGCGTCCCGCACGTCATCGTGGACTCCGTGCCGACCACCACGGTCCAGGACGGCGGCGGCTCACTTTCCGTGGACGATAATGGTGGCAGCCTAACGATTGACGGCTCGGTTTCGGTCAGTAATTTTCCGACTGCGACAACCGTGGTTGGAATCAGTGGTATTCCGACCGTCTCGGTATCCAACTTCCCCACAGCCACGACGGTTGTTGGGATTTCAGGCATCCCGACGGTCAACCAGGGTACCTCGCCGTGGGTCGTGTCCGTCAGTAACACGCCAACGGTTGATACAGAGCTACCCGCAGCCGCGACGCTAGCCGACGCCGCAGCCAATCCGGCAACTCCGACGGTTGGAGCCGCAAACCTTACCTGGAACGGGGCGACCTGGGACCGCTGGAAGGGCATCGTCGGCATTTCTGGCATCCCGACCGTGTCCGTCAGTAACACTGTTACGGTCGCCGATGGCGGCGGTGCTATCAGTGTTGACGACAATGGCGGTTCGCTGACTGTTGATGGAACCGTCGCGGTTTCCAACCTGCCGACAGTCGTCGGTATCTCTGGCATCCCGACAGTCTCCGTCTCCCTCAGTGCCGTTGCCGTCACCGGCTCCTTGCCGACCGGCACGAATTCCATCGGCCAGGTCACCGCCAACCAGGGCGGGTCGTGGAGTGTCACGGCAGACACCGAATTGCCGTCTGCCGCCGCCCTCCAGGATGCCGCGGCGAACCCGACCACTCCGATGATTGGTGCATCCGTTCTGGCCTGGAACGGAGTCACATGGGACCGATGGAAGCCAGTTGTCGGCATCTCTGGCGTCCCGACCGTCGCCGTCGCTTCGGATTCTCTGGCGGCACTGACCAATGGCTCCAAGAGTGGCGTTGGAACTTCCGGAGTGGTGCTCATGACGAGCGTCACCGCCTACAAGGGCATCGAAGTCAAGGCTGCAAACAGCAACACCGGAACGGTGTATGTAGGTAGTGCAAGTGGCGTTACAGCCGGCACATCTGACGCCAACGACGGCTTCGAGTTGGGTGCGGGTGAGAGTATGTTCTTCCCCGTGAACAATATCAACAAACTCTGGGTCATTGGCTCTACCACTGGCCAGAAACTGTTCTGGGCGGTGTTTTAATGGGTGACAAACTCCACAGCCCAGGTCTGACGAAGGCACGAGCCGACCGGCTCTACAACCCGACGACCACCAAGGGCGATTTGATTTCGAACGACGGTACCCAGGTAACGCGTGTGGGCGTGGGTGCGAGCGGCACCGTCCTGATGGCCGACCCCAACAGCCCGTCTGGCATTGCCTGGAGCACTGCGTATTTGGATGAGGCGTTCGCTCGTGTGTGGTTCTTCATGTAGGCGGCTGACGCCGCCATAGAGGTTTGCGATGGGACTTGAAGGGTCTTTGGATGGCACGCTGAATGGGACGAGCGAGGTTACTCTCGTTGCCGCTCCCGCGTCTGGTAAGAGGCGTGTCGTCAAGAACATCAACATCTACATCAAGGACACCGCCTCGGTCACGCTGGAGATTCGGTTCAAGAATGGTGGTTCTACCAGGATTCTCTTCAAGCCGACTCTTGACCCAGACGACACCTACGTTCTGGGTGAGGAAGACTTGTTCGTTCTGGACACAACGAGCAAGTCCATCACGGTGGTCATGAGTGGTGCCGCGGCAACGGCGAACCCTGAGTTCGTCTCCTCTTACATGGACAATCAGTAATGAGTTTCCGAGAAGGTTCCAACGACGGCACGATTTCATCGGGAGGCGGCTACACAGAGTTGGTGGCCTCGCCGGGTGCCACGGCACGTCGTGTTGTCAAGAACATCAATGTCTACAATCCGGACGAACTCAATTCGGTGACCGTAGGTCTCTACTACAAAAGCGGCTCGAACTATCGCTTCATTTGCAAGGAGACACTCTCTCCTGCTGATACGTTGGTGCTGGGCGAAGAAGACCTGCAAGTTCTCGACGCCACGAACAAGTCCATCGTGGCCTGTCTGTTCACGCCCTATCCAACAACAGTTCCCGATTTCGTGACCGGGTACGCCGATAGCGACAGTGTCACGGCGGCGTTGCAGACCAGCCCGTTGAGCGTGAAGGGCGACCTGCTCGGGTTCAACACGGCTGCGGCTCGCGTGCCTGTTGGGACAGATGGCTACGGCCTGCGGGCCGACTCGAACCAGACGCTTGGCGTAGCGTGGATGCCGCACTACCTCGGGATGAAGAATGCCATCATCAACGGGGCGATGGATATTTGGCAGAGAGGAACCAGTTTCGCTGCCGCCGCCGACGCCTCGTATTTCGCAGACCGTTTCAGGTACAACAAAGTTGGGGCGATGGTGCATACGCTCTCAAGAGACACCGATGTGCCGACGCTGGCTCAAGCTGGAATCCTTGCAAACTACAGCTTGAAGGTTGACTGCACAACTGTTGACTCCAGTATCGCTTCTACCGACCTGGCTCGCGTTTACCAGTCAATCGAGGGCTACAATTGGAAAAGTCTTGCTCAGAAACAAGTCACACTTTCATTTTGGGTCAAAGCGACCAAGACTGGTGTCTATTGCGTGGCATTACGAAACTCGGCAGCTGACCGTACCTATGTCGCTGAGTACACGGTTCTCGTGACGGATACTTGGGAAAAAAAGACTATCACTATTTCGGCCAGTCCTTCCGGGGGTACCTGGGACTACACAAACGGTGTTGGGCTGGCTGTTGTGTGGACCTTGGCAGCTGGCTCCAACTTTCAGACAACAGCAGAAGCTTGGCAGAGCGGTGCTTACCTGAGCACCTCCAACCAAGTGAACGCCTGCGATTCCACGAGCAACTATTTTCGACTCGCTCTGGTGCAGCTGGAAGCTGGTGGCATTGCCACCGACTTCGAGCCACGGGCTTTCGGCCAGGAACTGGCGTTGTGCCAGAGGTACTACGAGAAGAGCTACGCTTACGCGACCGCCCTTGCTACGGCGACCGCCGCGGGCGGCGTGTGTCACGCCTCTGGGCCGAACAGTGCGGGCTCCGTGTTCATGGAAATTCCTGCCAATTTCCGTGTCTCGAAGCGTGTATCTCCGACCGTGAGTTACTGGGACTGGAACGGCAACGCCAGCAAGGTGACGGAGTTAGACGCTGGGGCCAGCCAGTTTCACAATGTTGCCGCCGCGTTTGGTCCAATCAACATTGGCGACGGTCAAATGTTGTTTGGCCACAACATCGCGGCCAGTCGCGTTGGTTTTGCTTTTCAATGGGCTGCCGACGCCGAACTCTAAAGTATAAAGGGCGAAGCCCCATGCGAGTAGTAGACCGATACGGCCGGACGAAGTCCGTCACCGACACGATGCCGCAGGTCACCACGAAGGGCGACCTGCTGACGTACAGCACCGGCCAGGACCGGCTGCCGGTGGGTACGGACCTGTACGGACTGTTCGCGGACTCGAACCAGGCGAGCGGCCTGCGGTGGGGAATTCCCTACTTGGGAATGAAGAACGCGGTCATCAACGGCTCCATGAACATCTGGCAGCGAGGGACCAGTTTCGCCGCAATTGCGAGCAGTACCTATTTCGCAGACAGGTGGTTTTATTCGAAGTCTGGTCTGATGGTGCATACCGTTAGTCGCTCGACGGACGTGCCGACTTTAGCCCAGGCGGATATTTTGGCGAACTACTCGATACTTGTAGACTGCACAACCGTAGACGCCAGCATTGGTTCCACGGACCATTGTGAAATAGGAACCGTCATCGAGGGGTACAATTGGGCCAATTTCGCCCAACGTCAGATTACCATTTCGTTCTGGGTAAAGGCGACCAAGACTGGCACGTACTGCGTGGCACTTCTGAACGGTGGCACGGACCAGACGTATGTGGGCGAGTACACCGTCAACGTCACGGCCACTTGGGAAAAGAAGACGGTCGTAGTTACGGCGAGCCCGTCCTCTGGAACGTGGAACTATACCAATACCGCCGGCCTATATTTGTACTTCGCCCTGGCTTGTGGTTCCAATAACCAGACGACGGCAGGAGCCTGGGACGGGGTTGCCGCCCTGGGCACGGCCAATCAGGTCAACGCGTGCGACAACACCGCCAATGACTTCCGTCTCGCACTCGTGCAGTTGGAGGTGGGCGACACCGCCACCAGCTTCGAGCCACGCTCGTTCCAAGAGGAACTGGCAATGTGTCAGCGGTACTATCAAAAGACATTCCCATACGCCACTGCTCCGGCACAGAACGCGGGTGTAACCGGAGCATTGTCTCTGACAACGTCAAGTGGAACGGCGGCGAATAATGGTTTGTCATGGCAGCTTGGAGTGCCAATGCGTGCCACTCCAGCTATTACGACCTATAACCCATCAGCGGCTGCGGCTAGTTGGCGTGACACGACCGGCGGAAATAATCGCAACGCCACCACGATTGATATAAGCGAGCAAGTGGTCGGCCTGACGTTTTCCGCCAACCCCACGAGCGGAAACCTGCATCGCATCCATGTGACCGCCGACGCCGAACTGTAAGGAGGCACGCAGTGCCACGCACAATCAACAAGTACGGTCAAACGAAGGTCACCGACCTGGCGGGCGTCCCCGCGGGCGGGCTGAAGAACATCCTCATCAACGGGTCGTTCGATGTGTGGCAGCGTGGCACGAGCTTCGCGGCTATCGCAGCAAATGCGTATTCTGCCGACCGATGGAAATACTATAAGGCAACTACTGGAGCGGTTCACACTGTATCCAGAGACACAAACGTACCGACGGTGACGCAAGCCGGTGTTCTGGCGAGCTATAGTCTCAAGATGGCTTGCACAACCGCTGATGCCTCTGTCGCCGCCGGTGATTTAATTTGTGAATTTCAGATTGTGGAGGGATATAATTGGCGACCATTGGCCCAGAAGCAGGTCACGCTTTCGTTTTGGGTCTACAGTTCTAAGACGGGTACCTACTGTGTGTCGTTTGCAAATAGTGGACAGGACCGCTCTTATGTGGCCGAGTACACAGTAAACTCTGCGAACACTTGGGAAAAAAAGACCGTCACTGTGTCGCCATCACCATCAGCGGGTACGTGGGATTACAAGAACGGGGTTGGCCTGTACGTCCGATTTGCTCTCATGGCCGGGTCAACCTATCAGACGACCGCTAATAGTTGGCAAACCGGCAATTTTTTTGGCACCAGTAATCAGGTGGATGCTGTCGATAGCACGAGCAATACCTTTTATTTGACGCTAGTCCAACTTGAAGAAGGGCCTCTCGCCACCGAGTTCGAGCCCCGCTCGTTCCAGCAGGAACTGGCGATGTGCCAGCGGTACTTTGAGACGAACGTGGCACACGGCTCTACACCCGCTGACGGACTTGCGTTGACCGGCGACGATGTTCACATGGGCGGCTACGCTGTTACCACGAGTATTGTAGGTTACAAAGTCTTGTTCAGGGTGACGAAACGTACAGCACCAACTTTGGTGTTCTACCGCAACAACCAGTACGCAGGCACAAACGTGTGGGGGTACTACAATTCCGGCTGGAATGCGTTCACCGCCCAGAACGGCGTACTGGTAGGCGTTCACGGTTTTGATACTGAATGGACCAAAGCGGCTTCCTTCACCATCAACAATTCCGCTTACCTGTCTGGTTGGTGGACCGCCGACGCCGAACTATAAGGAGAAAAATCATGTACACTCAACGATACGACAATAGCAACAGGTTCGTCGGAGTCACCAACACGGTCGCCGTCGGCGGCATCCCGCCAGGCTCGTCGATTCCGGCCAATCCTGACAACTCGCACTACAAGGCGTTCCTCCAGTGGAACGCTCAGCAGCCGGTTCCGCTCAGCCTGGCGGACCTGGCACCGCCCGTGAAACGAATGCTCCGTCAGGCGACGGCCATCGTTGACGACCTGGTGGCCCTGACGACCGGACAGAAGACGGCCATCTGGACCGACTTGACGGCAGGGAGCCCGCCGAAACTGCTGGTCAACGCGGGCGAGTACAAGCCGGCCCTGGAAGAGCTTCGTCTTCGTGCCCGTTCCAGCCTCTACACGGCTCAGCAGATGACCGAGATGAAACTGTTTGCGGCAGCCCTGTACTGCCTGGCGAACCCGACGTACCTCGTCAACCCGTCCTTCGACTCGACCATCAACGTCTCCGTGGACCAGGTGGCTCCGTAATGTCGCTGCTGCTGTTCTGGAACCAGGCGACCGAGCCGATTGAGTCGTCCCTGACGCTCGTACTCTTCGGCCACGACGTGGCCCAGCAGACTGCCACGTTGTACGTCGCCGGCCGGGACCAGGCCAGCCTGGGGTGCGGCCTCTTCGTCGGCGGCAAGGACGCCGTCAACGGTGCCGCGGATTTGACACTGGCCGGCTACATCGTCCAGGTCGGCGGCTGCCCGCTCTTCATCGAGAATCGCGAGGACTTGCAGGGAAGCATACCACTCTTGATGTCGCACGCTTACGGCGTCGCAACGGGCCAGCTTGGGCTGTTCGTTGCCACCAACCCGGACAACACTCTAGCGATGACCCGGTACATCAAGCCCAGGGAAGTACAAGAGCTTCGCCTGAAATTCCCGCGGGACCACCATCACGTCATTCCGGTGTACAGACAGAAGAGGTACGTCAAGCCGACCGACGCCCCTCCCCGGTACGTCGCACTGGACCGGGAGCAGCGGCTGGGCGGGGACGCGTTGGTGTTTGACCTGAGATTCGAACGAGAGTAACGAACATGGCCATTAACGAAATTCACATCAACGACGTGGGGACTAGGTTCGAAGTTCAGGTACGGGACAACGACAACGCGATTGTGGATATTTCGCCGTCCGGAATGGTGCCGCTGTACCAGTTCAAGAAGCCGGACAACACGTATCTGAACAAGACACCTTCCCTGCAAACCGACGGTACGGACGGATGGCTGGTCTACGTTGCACAGGACGGCGACCTCGACCTGGCGGGCCTGTGGCGTTTTCAGGTGTATGTAACATTGCCGACTCCGAGCGGAAACTGGCATTCTGATATCGGTACGTTCCGCGTGTATCCCAACCTGTAAGGGCGTGCGATGGCCTGGCAGACCGAGATGGTCGAAATTCTGAGGGTCATGATTGATGACCTGGCTGATGAGCCGAAGTACACGGACTCGCGTCTGACGCGGACCCTCGTCGTCGCCGCCCAGCTTGTCATCAGCGAAATCACGTTCTCAATCGCCTTCGTCCCCGACATCGACAGCCTGACCATCACGCCGGACCCGACGAGTCGCACGGCGGAAACGCGAGATGATTCGTTCGTGAACCTGGTCTGCATGAAGGCCGCGTGCGTCGTCGAGCGGGGCGAGACCCGCAAGGCGGTCGGCAAGGGCGTTCTCATCAAAGACCCGGCCCACACGTTCGACAACCGGGCGTCCGCCCAGGGACACCTAGCCCTCTTGAAGCAGAACTGGTGTCAGCAGTACGAGGATGCCAAGCTGGAATACCAGGCCAACCAGGCGACGGTCGCCGGGGCTGCCGTCATGTCCCCGTTCCGCATGTTCGTGGACGGCTACGTTCCCGACCCCGGCTACGAAGGTCGCCGGACCCTGTTCAACTAAGGAGCTTTCCAGATGGCACTATATAACCTCGCAAAGTCCGGTGTCACCATTCGGAACGGCATCGTCGTCAACATGCCGCCTCCGGGTTCGGCCAACAGTGCGAACAACATCAAGGACCGCGGCCAGGAGATGACCCTAGCTGGCCTGAACTCCACACAACTCGCGAAGACGCTGGATGCTCGTTACCGCAATGGCGACTGGTACGACGAGTTTCCCATTGCTGCGGCCTCCGGAGATGTCGCAAGCAGCGTCGGCAGCGGTAACGCGGTCGTCACCTACGGGGCGGCTGGCGAGAATCGTCGTCATTCCATCGAAGGCGTGGCCTGGAGCTACGACACCACACCCACGAACGGTAGCCTGTCTATCGAGGCCGGGGCTGGCAACTACGTGTTTGGCCCACTGGCTATCACCAGTGCCGGGCCAGGCTTCCTTCCATTCGACCCGCCGAAGATGGGTGGCGTAGACGAGGCACTCATCGTGACGCTTCGCGGTGGTGCGGGTTCGGTCAGTGGACAGCTGTCGGTGCTCGGCCATCGTGTTCTCTAAGAGGCGGCGGACATGTTACTCGAAGAGCTTCCGAAGCCAGAACGCGTCTACCCCTGCAAAATGGACGGTCTGTCTGGCATGAGCGGCATGGGCGGTCTCTGTGGTGGCGGTGCGTCGTCATCTCAGCCGGCCATTCTGAAAGAAGACGGCGGCTATCTTCTGATGGAAGACGGTAGCCACTTGCTGATGGAGTAAACGATGGCCGACACGAAGATTTCTGGGTTGTCCGCAGTCACATCCGTTGCGGACGCCGATACGCTAGCGGTCGTACAGGGTGGCGTAACGAAAAAAGCGACTCGTGCCCAAGTGTTGACTGCTGGCGTTCGTTCGTTTGTGGAGATGGACGACTCGGCGTTTGCGTGGAATAACCAGGGTGGTGCGTCCGTTGCATCGTCGTATGGCATTACCACGATTTCGGTCCCACACTCCGGGTGGCGATGCTTTGCGTATCCGTCGCAAGGCTGCCCCGGTCGGAGCGTTCTCCTTGACCGCCTTTCTCGGTTCCAATACCGTGTACGCGAATTACGTGTATGGTGGTTTGTTGCTGGGCGACTCGGGTGGTAAATGGGTGAGTTTCGGTCCAGGCGTGTTTACCGCTGGCGGTTCGCATGTCGTGGAGTGGTCTAGCTCGTCAGCCGCACAAACCCTGCGGGCACAACAGGTGGACTATCAGTTTCAGAAGTGGTACCGAATCGTCGTCGGGGCGACAACCATCAGTTACCAAACCTCCATCGACGGATTTACGTGGTTACAGTTGGCGAGCGTGGGGTTGACGGACTATCTGGCAGATATGACCTATATCGGCTACGGATACAACTCCGTCAATGGGTCTGCCGGACACCTGTCGGTTCGTAGTTGGGAGGTTGGTTGATGGGAACCTTTATCGTCACGGATGATGATATCCGTGCCGATTTCCAAGCGGCCGGAGACGACCTCATCAACGAGTGGGGCAAGGTGTGTCGCCTCTACTACCCGCCGCGGCAGGTGCAGTGCCCCAACTGCGTCTATGACCCCATCGGCAAGAAGTCCTCGAACCACTGGCTCGACGGCGGGCCGTCGTTCTTCCCGCTGGGTTCGATGTGTCCGATGTGCGAGGGGGCGGGAACGCACTCCGAGCAGGCCACCGAGGACGTGAAACTCCTCTGCGTGTGGTCCCCGAAGGACTTCTTCGTGCCCGGCCCGCGGAACATCGTCGTCCCCGAGGGACGCATCCAGACCAAGGGCTTCATGACTGACCTACCCAAGGTACTCCAGTGTACGGAGATGGTCGTCCAGGCTAACCTGGAACAGATGCTACGAGCACGCTTCCGGCGGGCGGGCGAGCCCGTTGACCCGTCGAGCATCTGCCAGGGCCGCTACTTCGTCACGAACTGGGACAGGGCGGGCTAATGGGCATCAACATCCAGGTCACGCTCGACAAGCCGGCCGACCTTGCTTACCTGATTGAGCGGGAGTTGAAGTTCCAGACCGAGCAGAAGCTCGACAGCATGGCTCGTTTCGTTACGCCTCAAGTACGCGAGGTGATTCAGACGGCTATTGTCAAGTCTCCGGAATACGACTCACTTCTTCGTGGTAGTCTCCGAGAAGCGTTTGGTCTGAAAGACCCTCAGCCAATTCTCGATGGCATCGTCGAGGCAGTTGAGCTAGCAACCGTGGTTACTCGTCTCAAGGCATCAGCAGGAAATCTGGGTGGTTTGACCATCAGTATCCTGGCTACTGGTTTTGCCGATGTGTTCAAGGTGCCTGGGACGACCTACGCCTCCGGAAGCAGGAGGCACGGCGTCACGCTCGTGCCGTGGCTGGAGTGGCTGCTGTTCGGCGGTGACAAGGTCATCCTGGTGAATTTCGAACTGAACTTGGCTCGCAAATCCAGGGCCGCATCTCGAACTGGCCGGGCCATCATGGTCAGGAAGCGTCATGAGCCGTCGAGGTTGCCGCCCAGGAAGAACGAGTTTCAGCCCTTCCGTGTACCACCGGAGTTTGCCGGCACGACCGATAACAACTGGCTGACGCGGGCACTGGGGCCGGTCGCCCCCGCATTGCAAGACATTCTCCAGAAGGAAGTGGAGAGGATATTCGGATGAGTACACTAACGAACCTCAAAGGCGTCACCGAGTACGGCGAGGCCCAGTTCTCGTCCCAGATTGAAACGAACTTGCGACAGTTCTTCAACTGGGGCTTTTTGGGCATTGGCGGCTTCTACAACGTCGTCATTCCATCCAGCGGTGCGTATGGCGGCACCCAGTCGCGACTACGGCCTGTCCGTGACAACGACTTCACCGACGGCTGCGTCTGGGAGGGGCCTCGCCAGGATTGGGTGTGGGAGTCCGGGGTCGAGTACGCCCGACAGCCGATTCAGGTATCCGGCGTGTACGTGGGCGGCACCTTCTACCCTTCGAGCACGACGGGGGCCTACGCACACTACATCGACTACCCGCAGGGAAGGGTGGTGTTCAACTCCCCCATCAACACGGCCAGCGTGGTGACGGCCGAGTACAGCTACCGGGCGGTGCAGTTCACGACCGCCGACGAGGCTCCCTGGGTACGGGAGTTGATGTTCAACTCGATGCGGGTTGACGACACGCACTACCTCCAGCAGGGCTCGGGCAGCTGGGACATCCTCGCGAAGAAGCGGGTGCAGCTTCCCTGCGTGGTCATCGAGAGCGTCGATAACGTGCGGTGCCGCCCATTCGAGATTGGCTCGCAGGTTCGGACGCAGACCCAGGACGTGCTTTGCCACGTATTCGCGGAGAAGCCGTGGGACAAGAAGCAGATTCACGACATCCTCGTGGACCAGTACGAGAAGCGACTCGACGGCTTCGACCTGAACCTCGTCCGCGACGCCAACGCGTTACCCCTGGATTACCGCGGTTCGCCCAAGCCGCCAGGGGTGATGTACCCCCAAATGATTGCCCCGACCGGGGACGGCGGCTTCAAGTGGACGCAGCTGCGACTGGTGGACGTTCACAGCACAAATCAGGAGGCTATGCCGCCATTGTACTGGAGCACGATTCGGTACACGGTCGAGTTGGAGCTTCCGTAGGATGGCGGGCAGCCACGAGCCTACACACTTCTACAAAGCGTTCTTCCGAGAAGTCGTTTTTCATGACGTTCACGTCTGAGTGGACCCACTGGACGTTGTCTTCCGTGTAGCCCTTGGATGAATCTTTACGGTCGAGCGAAGCAGTTTGCGTTATGCCGGCCATTCGCTCCTGATGAGTATGAAAGACCAATGGTGTACCCGTCAGAGCACATTTGTGGTCTTGCTTCAAGAAGAGTTCCCACAAGAATTCCAGTGAGACATCGAAAGACACATTGCGAATCTTAGCCATTCGTTGTAGGTGTCCGTAGTATTGGCCACAGATATCTCCGCATCCCCTCCAGCTTCCGTTCTTGGAACCTTTTAGTCTCCTTGGGTGTTTGCATCCGCAAGATTTAGCTACGCCTCTCAGCAAAAAATCTTGACGATAGACGCGTGTGTTGCCACAGACGCATTCGCATTTCCAGTACCTTTGGGATTTCTCGTCTATGGTCCTTTCCTTCAGGGTCAGGTAGTGGATAGAAGTACCCTTCAGTGTTTCTTCTTTGTATTTTTCGCCCATCGTAACGGCCTCCTATTTGGTGTTTCTACTTAATACTACACACCAACAAAGGCCATTGTGTAAACAATCCGTGTCGCCTGCTGCGGTGTATCTCTTCCTATGAGGGAAGTGCGAACAACGCGGCAGCTAAGAGAAAACGAGAGCTAACATGGCAGCTAATCAGAGAATTTTTTACGCCGTGCATGAGGTCGGAATTGCGGAGTGTGGAACGAACACGTTCACACCAGTGCGTGGACTTCAGAGCGTGGGAATGAATACCAAGTTCAACTTGGAACAGATTTTCGAAATCGGTCAGATAGCGATTTACCAGAATGTGGAAAATCTGCCAGATGTTGAGATGACACTAGACAAGGTGCTGGACGGCGACCCGCTGCTCTACCACCTGGCGACCAAGAACGCATCTTCCGCGGACCTTTCCGGCCGCTCGAACAAGCGGGCGTCCGTGGCCATCAGCATCTTCTCCGACGCCCAGCAGTCGTGCTCCGGCACGCCGCTGAGCCAGGTCGTGTGCTCGGGCATGTACGTGTCCCAGGTCACCTACGACATCAAAGTCGAAGGCAACGCGACGGAGAACGTGACCCTCGTCGGCAACAACAAGGTCTGGCTCGCTTCGGGCTTCACCTTCACCGGCCAGTTCAACAACAACGACACCCCGACGGCCACCGAAGGCGTCAACCGTCGTCAGCACATCCAGATGGGCCTGTGCAAGTTCCCGACGGACATCCGCGGCATCACGTCCAGCGGCACGAACAACAAGGTCGCCGACCAGGGCGAACTCATTTTGGATTACCCATTTTCGGCGAGGATTTGAGCACTTCTTCCAAGAAATTCACATCGAGCCCCGCCTCATAGCGCTTGCACTTGATACTGTCCTCGCTCGGGTGCTGTTTGAGCAAGCCCAGGGCCAGGCGGCGGAGCAAGGAGAAATTCTCGCCGCCATTTCGCTTCTGAATCCGGCTGGC
>JAIEMG010000060.1 GCA_019752375.1 Gemmataceae bacterium
TACACATCCACGCCCGGCGGACGCCTTGGCGTTTGTGACTCATAAGTCGCTTGTCGCGCGTTCCTATTTCGGAGCAGTCGCTGCTCCGGTAGGGGCAACCTTCTTGGCGGATGCCGGCGCGGCCGCGTCCGCCTTCGCCAGCAGTCGCTTCTCATCACGCCGACGGCGCCGCAGCTTGAGCCGGGCCGCGACGCCCGCTCGATTGTGTCCCATTTTTCATCTCCTTCGCTCGTTGAATCTTCAGCCCGCATGATCTTACGACCCCGGCGCGAAAAAGGCGAGGCTGCTCCCGCGCCCGACGCCCCACTTTTCCTGTCACACGCCGCCGTCCGCCGAGAACCAGGTTTGGCAGGGAAAAAACAACTTAATCAACGTGCTGCAATGCAGCGAAGGAGTATCGATGCAACGGAAACTGATGACTGTGGCGGGCATCCTGGTCGGATTGCTCGCGGTTCAGGTGGCCTTGGCCAACGGCCCCAAGGGAAAGGGACCAGGCGGTCCCGGGATGGGTGGTCCCGGGCCGAACAAGAACATGATGCAGCCGCATAACATGATGAAGCCCAACGGCGTGCAATTCAAGGGCGGCGTCATGTACCAGGGCAAGTGCAATCACTGGTCGTCCTGCTACTGGAGCCCGCGTTTTGGTTGCTACTGCTACTTCGACCCGTGCCAGCGCTGCTACTACTACTACTGCGGTCCGCGGGCGTGCTACTATCCTGTGACCTACATCGCCGTGGCCCCGCCGGTCGCAACCAAGATGACGCCTCCACCTACGGGCATCCCGGTCCAGCAACCGCCCCAAGGCCAAGGCGACGGCCCGCCCAACGGCAACGGCACGCCGCCAAACGGCATGGCGCCAAATGGCACCCCGCCCAACGGCAATGGCACGCCGCCGAATGGCAACCCGCCCGAGGGCAATGGCAACCCGGGTGGAAATGATTCGCCGGCCGGTCAGCCGGAGCAGCAAGATCAGGAAGCCCCGGCAAGCCCCACCGGCTTCCGCAGTGGTCTGCCGATCAAGAAGCTCATGAAGTGATATGGAACGCAAATGACCTCCGTGGAGCAGCCTGGCTGTTTCACGGAGGTCTTGTCCTTGCGCCAAAGGTAACGCTACATCACGCGATCCTGGGCCCAGGGGTAGCGCCGGCCGGTCTTGAATTCCTTGTACTCGTCGTCGGTCGGAGCGTGAATCGTGTCGGGATTGTAGTTGGTGTTGAGGTGCTTCAACAGCGGCACAATGTCCGGATCGAGATAGCCGACGCCACGCACCTCGAAGCAATCGCCGTTGATGTCGTAGACGTGCAGGCGGTCCTTCCAGATGCGCACCTTGCGGAGCATGCGAAGCTCGGCGCGCGTTCGCTTGAGAAACTCGACGGCGGGGTCGAGCGAGGAAAAATCGTGGGTGGCGAGGGTGGACATCGGTTTGTGTTGCCGCTCGCGGCTTCGCGGGCGTCGCGAAGCCGCGAGCGGCGGGTCAAGGATAACGGCCCAGGGCTCGGAGGCGCTGGGCGTACGGTGAATTCGGACTGTGGCCCGGATGGAGCGGCCAGTCGTCATAGGGCTTGACGAAGGGCCAGAACTGTCGTGGCAAGCCGATCTTGGTCGGGTTTTGCTCGACGTAGTGGATCGTTCGGCGAACTTCACTGGGATGATCCAGGAAGACCTTCCAGCCAGCGCCACAACTCCAAACGGGGTGGCCCATCGGCAGTAAACGGGAAACATCCACCTCGGCCCGACTCGCTTCACGGAGCGCGGTGATCATGTCTTCGGCTTCATGCCTATGCTTTCGTATCACGATGTGAACATGGTCCGGCATCACTGCGCAGGCATAACACGTATAGCGATGCTGCTGAATCACGCGATCGAATGCGGAAGCGATGACGGCGCGAGCAGCATGGTCGAAGTTTACCAGGGGATGCTTGAGCAGGCCCCCTGCTTGCTGATAAAACTGACGGACTTCCGCGCCGGCGGGCTGGACACGCTTGCGTCCGACGTGGAGTTCACCCAGTTCAGCCAGGACGTTACAACGGATTTCAGTCGAGCCGCTGCCACGCGGGTCGTTGGGGAGCCACCAGCCGTAGCCGGTCCAGACGAGGTGGTAGGCGATAACCAAGGGATGCTGGGTCATGGGCAGTTTTTTCCTGAAACACCGGCCGCTTGCGGCTTCGCGCAGCCCGCGAAGCCGCAAGCGGCGAAAACCCTACCGCAGCCCGGCCAGTTCCTGAAGCAAATGCCAGTTCTCAAGCCGTTCCTGCTTCGCCCACAGGAGCAGCTCTGATGGGTTGCCGTCCTTGTCGAAATGTTTCGAAAAGCGGCCTTCGCTGCGCGCGAAGTCGATGAAGCTCACTTCTTCCTTGGTCTTCGGATTGACGAACCAGTCGCCGTTCACATTTGGGTTGCCCTGGAGCGACAGCTTCTCCTTGACCTTGGTGCCCTTGCGGGGATCAAAGATCAGGATCGGGAACGCCCGGCTATCGACGGCGAGCCGGGCCTGCTCGCCGGCCATGTTGTCGGCCACGCCGTGTTCGGGCTGACAGGTCGTGTAGCAGCACACCAGCGCTGGGCCGTCGAACTCCAGTGCGCCGAGCACGGACTTGTAAAAATGGTTGACGTGGGCGCAAGTCGTCTGCGCGACGTAGGTACGCGGGTGCATCATGGCGATCTGAGCGATCTCCTTGCGGCGTTCCTGCTTGCCGCCGATGCTCTTGCCATGCACGCTCATCTTCGTGTTCTGGCCGGTGTACGTCGAGGTCGACGCCTGGCCGCCGGTGTTGCTGTAGACCTGCGTGTCGAGCACGAAGATCTTCACGTTCATGCCGCTGGCCAGCAGCCGCGATAGCGACTGGAAGCCAATGTCGAACATGGCGCCGTCGCCGCCGATGCACCAGATCGGCTTGCTCTGCCAGCCCATCTGGTCCCAACGCATCCGAACGCCCATTGCATCGGCGGGCGCATTCTCAAAGAGGGAGTTGGTCCACGGCACCAGGTATGGATTGTACGGATAAGTCGAAGTGTAGACCGTGTTGCAGCCGGTCGCCGCCACAAGGGCCCACTGGTCGCCGTACTTGGAGCCGGTCGCGGAGCAAAGCATCCGCAGGGCCGTGCCCTCGCCGCAGCCGGCGCAGGAGCCCGCTCCGCCAACGTAGAGGTGGGTTTCCTCCTTGAGCATCATGTCGATCAGGAGGTTGTCGTTGATGTACTTCTTGTCCGACGGGCCGATGGTCTTGAAGTAGCGATGGCTCTTGCGAGCATCGGCCATTACCTCGTCGGTTTTCGGGATCATTTTGAGCGCGTTGTCGTCGCACACGGTCACGCACTCGGCACAGCCCTTGCACTTCGAGGGGTCGATGATGATCTGGAACATGCCGCCGGGCAGGTTCTTCTTCTTGGCGGCGTCGTAGTACTTCTTGGTCTTCGACCACTGCTTGGCGTACATGGCGCGGTCGGCTTCGGGAATCGTCTTGAGCTTCTCGTCCAGCTCCGTTTCCGAAAGGACCTTGCCGAGGATCGCGGTATCCGGGCACTCGGTCACGCAGTCCATGCAGCCGGTGCAATTCTCGGTGATGTAGAGCGGGATCTCGGGAGCGATGTTGGAGAAATCGCGCAGCGTGGCGGTGCCGGCCGGGACGAGCGAGCGCGCCAGCGTCAGGTCGGCGGGCAGTTCCTTCTCGCCGTAGCCTTCCTCGTAGCCGCGGATGATGCGCTCGTTGAAATCGACCACGTCGAGCACCGGCAGGCTCACCAGCTTGTAGCCGGAATCCACCAGGGTGCCGTAGCTATTGTTGTTAAACGGATCGCGCTCATTGGCCTCGTTCATCGACGTCTTCGTGGCGCCGTTGGTCGTACCGTTCGTCGTAACCATGTTCTCTCCTGAGGACCGGAAAATGCCAGTGTAAGTTCCGCGCGGCGTTCAACGCTGCGTTACCCCGTGGGGCGACGCAACGGAACGGAAATTACTTGGCGTGGATGAGTCCCTGAGGGATTTCCTTCATCTCGCCGTAACCGCGCTTCACGCAGGTCAGGTTGTCTTGAACGACCTGGTCGCCACGCTTGCCGAAGTATTTCCGCAGCGCCTTCTCGACGCCGGCGTAGACCTGCTCATCGGACATTTCGCTTTCCTTGGCGTAAGGCGTCAGCCGCAGGAACGCGCCGAGCAAGACGATGCCTTGCATGCGCATCTGAAGGTCGGCCTCGGAGGCGACCTCGCGGGCGATCTTGACCATGTCGCAATGGAACACGCGCAGCTTCTTGTCGCGGATGGCGCGCTTGTTGAATTCCGGTAAGCGCATCCAAACGTCGGCCGAATCGGTGTATGGCGACTGGAGGTAGAGAGCGCCTCCCGGCAACAAGCCACTGAGGGGCTCGTGCGAGAGGTATGCCGTCGGATCGACCACGCAGCTCACGTCCACGTGCTCCAGTTCGGAGTGCATGTAGATGTGGCCATCCGCGATGGTCAGGTACGACGTGGTCGGCAGGCCCTTCTTCTCGCTGCCATACTTGGGATACGCCTGTACGTCCTTGCCAAAGATATCGCCCGCGATGGTGGCGATGACCTTGTTGGTCGTGACCGAGCCGAAGCCGCCCACGGAGTGGCAGCGCATCGAGAAGCCGCCCTTGGGACGCAGGTCCGGGTCTTCCGCCCGCTTGAGCGCCAGGGGATGGTCGATGCCGACGCAGTAGAAGTCCTGCCCATCGGCGATCATGTTCTGGACCGACGCGATCACGTCGCCTGGGCGGACGTCGCGGCTGCCCAAGCCGGCGGCGCAGCCATACACCTTCGGGATGCGATCGATCGGCGTGTGGCCGAGCTGGCCATTAATAGCGTCGCAGAACGCGGCCTTGATTTCGCGGGTGAGGTGGTTGCCCGTCGTCGAGAGCGGGTCGTCGAGGCGTTCATAAACCGTGAATGCCTTGCAGTTCTTGAGCGCATTGACGATACGCACGGCGGGGAATGGCCGGAACACGCACAGATTCAAGCAGCCGGCCTTCACACCCTTCTTGTCGCGCAGATAATCAATCGTGGCCTTGGCCGTCTCCATGTAGGAGCCCATGCCGACGAGGATGTACTCGGCATCTTCGCAGCGGTAGGGCTCCATGAAGTCGTACTTGCGGCCCGTCTTGCTCGTGAACTCCTCGAAGCACTCTTCCAGAATGGCATCGATGCGGTCGTAGTACCAGCGCTGGGCAATCTTGCCCTTCATGTATGAGTCTTGATTCTGAACCACACCCGACATCATCGGGTTGGCCGGGTCCATCAAGTTGATGAGCTTGTCCTTCGGACTGCCGATGTACTCTTTCATGAACTCTTTTTCGGGCAGCCGCACGCTTTCAACGGTGTGAGTGGTCAGGAAGCCATCCTGCACGTTGAAAAACGGCGTCTGGCTGGCCTCGGCCGCACGCCGGCAGATCAAGCACAGGTCGCCGGCTTCCTGAGCGTTGCGGCCAAACAGCATGCCCCAGCCCACGTCGGCGACGCTCATCAAGTCGTCGTGGCCGGCGTGGACGTTCAGGCCCTGGCTGGTCAAGGCACGAGCGCCAATGTTCATCACGACCGGCAGGCGCTTGCCGGAGATGGTGTAAAGCACCTCCTTCATCAGCACCAGGCCCTGGCCGGAGGTGAAGTTTGTCACGCGACCGCCCGCGACCGCGAAGCCTTCGCACACGGTGGCGGCGGAGTGTTCGCTCTCCGGCTCGAAGAACATCAGCAGGTCGCCCCACAGGTTCTTGTAGCCGTTCATGACTGCGGCATTGAAGCCGCCGCCCATGGTCGTCGAGCTGGTGATGGGATAGGCGCCTGCTGCCTGGGCGACATTCACCTCGACATGGACCACTGCCTCCGCGCCGTCGCAGGTGGTCGGGATGCCGGGATATTGAAACTTCGGTTCGGCGACTTTCTCGAGGGCGTCTGGGGTGTGGACCGACCGTGATACGGCAGCAGTGCTCATCTGCATCCTCTTGGGGTTGGGATATCGTCCAGTTCCGCCCAAGGGGCCGGAACTGCGATACGTTCCTCAATTCCGCGCATACACGAAGATGACGCAAGCCCCTAAAAGCGTCAAGATCACTACAGCTTAAAGGCTTTGTGTCATCCAAGCCCCACCGTCTCACGTGGGGGTGGGTCCCGTGGAGAGGTACGAGTGTAACAAAATACGGATCATTTTACCTATATTCAAATGTGCGGATTTGTCAATTGCGGGGCCTGCACCGTCCGCTGTCGCGGTGTTTGCGCCAGGCTGTCAAGCCAGGAAATCCAGTAAAGAACGGCACTTATGCGGACGCGACGCTATCCGACTGACTTGAGGAACAGGCCCACCAGCAAGCCCACGGCAAACGCAACCGCGAGACCAACGACCGCCAGTACACTGAACAAAGTCGCACGTGCGGGAGACAAGTAGATGCCCGGCTGTGGGTCGCTCGTTGTCGTGACAGCGGGCACGGGGGCTGGGTGGGGGAAAACGGTTCCCGCGGGTGCGGGCATGGGCTGTTGCATTACTGACATTCCGCCCGCTGGCACAGGGATAGGAGCAACGACCGCCGGTGCGGGGGACGCAATCGGGCTGACGGCGCGCGGGCCGGGCGGCAGCGCCGATGGTTGGTCGCCTTCCGTTCCTTCGAGCAGGCGGTCTATTTCATTTCCCTCGAACATCTGCTGCCCGGGCGGGGAAGCGGGCCCATGCTCCTCCTTCTCCGGACCAGCCTCATCGAGCCCAGGAACCACGACCTGGCCCGCGCAGTTGGGGCAACGCACCACCGTGCCCGACTTACGGCGAGCGATGCCCAGAAGCTGATTGCAGTATGCACATCGAAACCGGATCGGCATGGCGTCACTCGGCTGTGTCGAACTCGGCGGAACGCTGGAGTTTGTGATGAAGTCGACAGCCATTGTCTCGTTTCCGTGGGCGCGGTTCAACTGTTACTTGACTCGCCTCAATCGGAAGGGACAATAACATCGGTGGACTTGGCCCCAACGAAACGTGGCGGTGCGGGTTGTAACTGTTGGGGAAGTGATGCGCGGGGCCGCGGCCCACCAGGAGGCAGCGTCCGGCCGACCTTTTTCTTCTGCACAGATCCACGCGGGGCCCATGTCCTTGGTGCCGGGCCTCGGGAAAGCGAGTGCATCCATGCCTATTTCCGTCCTGCGCCGCACACTTGCGATGACTGTAGCAGCGGTCCTGCTGTTCGTCGGCCTCGCGCCCAGCCACGCCGCCGTTGTCATTTTCAAGGACGGCTACACCGTCAAGGGCAAGATCAAACGCGAAGGCGAGACGATCTTCGATCCCGCCAGCGGTCAGTCGATTCCGATTGCCAAGGGCTTCTTCATGGTGGACGACAGCGCTCGTCGCACCGTGTTCAGCATGCGGCAAGTGCAGGAGGTCCTCGAGCAGGACGTCGACAATAGCCCCGACCTGGTGGTGCTCCAGCAACCATTCGTGCGCATGAACAACCTGCGCCTGGATTCGGTTGGCGAGATTCAAGAGGTCGGCCCATTCGACGTCCGCTGGGACCGCGATTTCAAGTTCTTCGCCAATCCGGGCGGCGTGACCGTGTCGCGCCAGAAAATGACGGTGTTGACTCCGCACTACGCGCGTGTCGATGCCGGCAAGCACCGCTGGGCCATGATGTATCTCACGCGCGAACTGGGTCCAGACGTCGTTCGCCAGCTGCTGCACAGCCACCCCGACCTGAAAGAAAAGGAAGGCCGGGCCGATCCGCTTAAACGGCAACGCGTCTTCCGCTTTCTGAAGCAAGTGGGCTGGTACGAACATGCGGAGCTTGAGCTGGACGACTGGCTAAAGGACGCACCCGCGCAAAAGGCCAAGATCGACGAATTTCGGAACAGCCTCCAGTCGCTCAAGGCTGATCAACTGCTGGTCGAGATCGACCGCGCCTACAAGGCCGGCCGGCACGACTGGGCGCGTGAAAAGATCGAGAAATTCCCGCGCGATGGCACCGACGAGAAGCAACAAACACAGCTGAGCGCCCTCAAGCGCAAGTACGAAGCGGCCGAAACGGTCCTGGCTGCCGCGCAGAAGTTCCTGAAGGAACTACCCGCCCGTACCGTCGACGGCGACCGGCGTACTTGGGAGGAGGCCGCGAAAGCAATTCTTTCCGAACTGACCCTCGACACGGCTTCGCGACTCGAAAAATTCGTCGAGTACGCGGAGTTGGCGGAGCGCGACCGGAAGGAAGGCAAGACGCCGGTCGAGGGGCCCGCGGCGCTGATGGCGCGGGCCGTCAATAACTGGCTGCTTGCCAATACTTCGCCCGCCAAGCCCGAAGAGGGAGTCAAGCTGTGGAAGACACGCCAGTTCATCCTCGAGTATCAGAAGACGACCAATGCGGGCAACCGCGCCCGCATGCTCTCCGACTACGAGAAATCGAGCGCCGTCGCCTTCGATGAAATGGCACAGCTGATCACGCTGCTGCCGCCACCTGAGCCCGAAGAGAAGTGGGAAAATGGCGTGGTGGAGATGGAAACGAAGGCGCAAGTGGGCAAGCGCAAGGGCGGTGTGCCTTACCTGCTCCAGCTGCCGCCGGAGTACAAGCACGGCCGGCCCTATCCAGTGCTCTTCGTCCTGCACCAGGTCAACGAAAAGCCGAAGGACTTCCTCGAGAAGTGGAGTGAACTGGCGGCCCAACACGGCTACATGCTGGTGGCGCCGGATTGGACGAACGGCGGCACCCAGCGCATGTACCGCTACACGGCCGAAGAGCATGCCGCCGTGCTGGAGACTCTGAAGGACCTCTCGCGCCGCTTCAACGTGGATTCGGACCGCGTGTTCATGGCCGGCTACGGCGAGGGCGGCGCCATGGCCTATGACGTTGGCCTGTCGCACCCAGATCTCTTTGCGGGGATCATGCCAATGGCGTCGCCGCCCCGGCTGTTCGCCGCGAAATACTGGGCGAACGCCTTGCACCTGCCCATGTACGTGGTTGCCGGCGACTTCCAGTCCGGCGACTGTGGCAAGATCATTCGCCGGCAATTCGAGTCGTTGGTCTCGCGGGGCGCGCCGGCCCTTTACGTCGAGTACAAGGGGCGTGGCCTGGAGTGGTTTGACGCGGAGATGGCAAACTTCTTCGACTGGATGGGTCGCAAGAAACGCCTGATTGCGTTCCCGGAAGCGACGGAATTTCAGTCCATGCGCACGACCGACGCCCGGTTCTACTGGTTGAGCGGCGAAGAGATCAATAGCCGGCACCTGAACGATGCCCGCGGCTTCCGCGACCAGACGTTGCCCGCTACCTTGACCGGCAAGATTGTGGAGGGCAATCAGATTGTCGTGAAGGCGAATGGCTACAAGCAAATGACCATCTGGATTGGTCGCGGCATGGTCGATTTCGAAAAACCGGTGTCGATCCAGGTAAACTTGAACCTGCGCGTCCGGGAGCGCAAGCTAACGCCGAGCCTGGGAACATTGCTGGAAGATTTCTACGAGCGCAACGATCGTCAACGGCTGTTTTTGGTGAAGATCGTAATCCCCGTCTAATACTATCGCGGAACGATCCGCGCAACGTCTGTAGCCTGCGGAATGGCGTCGCAGGTACCGTACATCCAGTCCGCAGGCTGAAGCCTGTGGCTACGGACTGTTCCGGTGAAATCCTGGAGTGACAGGGGCCTGTCAGACCAGGAACTCGTGCACCGTGGCAACGCGGTGCTCCTTCGCCGCCGTATAGACGGCTTCGCACAGTGCAACGGTTTCCACGTTATCGCGTCCGCCAATGTCCGGTTCAGTCCCCTCCTCGAGAGCACAGAGCAGTTGTGCCATCGTGCCGACAAAGGCGTCGGGAAACCAGACTTCCTTCCAGCGTGGCTGAAACCAGTAACCGGGTTGCTGCTTCGTGGTGAAGTCCAGCGTGCTGGGAGTCGGCGTGGGGTAGCTCGGCCAGCCAATGGTGCCGCGTGCCAGTCCATCGGTCCCCTCGACACGCCAACGAATGTAGATGTCGCTCTCCGATCCCTCGCGTGCCGGTCCGGTCCAGACGTCGTCCCAGGACGATGCGCGACAGCCATTGGCATATTCCAGGATGTAGAGATTGATGCCGTCGCTGTGCGGGAACTTGGTGCGCGGGTCCGGACGGGTGCTGGCGAGGACGCGTTCCGGCGTGCCGAACCAGTAACGGAAGGTGTCGAGGTGATGGATGCTCATCACAAACGTGGACAGCGAGTGCAGCTTCTCGCTCCACGGCATCCAGTGGGGAATCGCACGCATCTCGATGGTGCCCAGCACCGGCTCGCCCAGCCAGCCGCGGTTCAGGATGTCCTTGAGAGCTCGTACCGACTGATCGTAGCGCATGTTCTGGTTGACCGCCAGGACGATGCCCGCGTCGGCACACAGGTCCACGCACGCGCGGGCCACTTTCACTGTCATGGCCAACGGCTTCTGGGCCAGGATGCCGCGGATGTGGCCGCGGTGGGCGACGGCGGCACGGATCAGTTCCGGCTGAGCATCGGGCGGCACGGCCAAGTCTATCACTTCGATTTGCGGATCCGCAAGCAGGTCGGCAACCGCGGCATGGCAACGCGGGATGCCGTGCGCATCGGCGACAAGTTTCGCCTTTTTCGGGTCGCGTGCCACGATGGCGACAGGATTGAACCCGGCTTTACGATATGCCACCAGATGGCAGTCGCTCATGATGAAACCTGCACCGACGCAACCGATGCGCCAGTCGAGACGGTGCGGCAAACGCGGCAGGTAATCGAGCGTGAGCTCGAGCGGAGAAGTGGGCATGGGCGTTCAGCGGTGAGGGTCGAGAAGGAGTTCAAATCCGGGGAGCAGTCGCGTGGTATACGTCTCGCCGAACGCGATTTCGCTGGTTCGCCAGCGCTGGCCGTGCCGGCGATGCACGGTCATGGTCGGCTCATCCGGATTCTCGCGTGTGTCCAGGATCCAGTATTCTCGAACGGATGGAATGCGCAGATAAAGTTCGACGTTCCGCACGAGGTCTTTGCCCGGATCCCCTTCCGTCAGGATTTCGGCGATCAAGATCGGACTGACGTCTTGCCAGCGCAGCTCGCGAATGGGCCGATTTCTTGGAAAATGACGATAGCCTGCCAGGTCCGGCTCCGGGACCGTGACCATCAGCCGCCCGGGGACGAACACACGTGCCTTGTTGGTGACAAAGTTAAGGATCTCCGGATGCTCGCGGGCATACGCCTTCAGCTTGTCGAGCAGCCATTCCTCGTCGCACAGTTCCGGCAGATTGGCTTCGGGCGACACGTACAGGTTCCCGTCGATGAGTTCATACTTGTGACCTGGCTCATAGTCGCCAGCCGAGTATTCCTCAAATGTCATCCTTCGGCCGTGATCGGCGGGGCCGATTTTTGTGATGGTTGGCATCGTTTGCTCCGGCTCAATTCACAGGCATGGGCGTTCAGCGGTGAGGGTCGAGAAGGAGTTCAAATCCGGGGAGCAGTCGCGTGGTATACGTCTCGCCGAACGCGATTTCGCTGGTTCGCCAGCGCTGGCCGTGCCGGCGATGCACGGTCATGGTCGGCTCATCCGGATTCGCGCGTGTGTCCAGGATCCAATATTCTCGGATCGACGGCACCGCCAGATAGAGCTCGGCATTGCGTACCAGGTCCTTGTCCGGGTCTTCCGCCGACACGATCTCGCCAACCAATACCGGACTCACGTCTTGCCAGCGAACCGAACGGCGCGGCCGGTGCAGAGGAAAATCACGATAGCCGGAAATGTCCGGTTCCGGAGCGGTGACACGGGGACGACCCGGCACAAACACCCTGGCCTTGTCAGTGACGTAGTTCAGGACCTCCGGGTGCTTTTTCAGGTATTCCCAAAGCTTGAAAAGAAGCCATTTCTCAGCCATGTCCTCGGACAAATTGGCTTCGGGCGACACGTAAAGCCTCCCATCAACCAGTTCATACTTGTGGCCAGGCTCGTAGTCGCCAGCCAGGTACTCTTCAAGTATGAACCTTCGGCCGTGATCGGCCGGTCCAATTTTCGTGATGGTAGCCATCGCTCGCTCCTGGCCCGCGGCAGCATCAATTCACCAGCACGCGCAGCTCGCGCGGCAGCGGGAAGCTAACGTGTTCCTCGCGCACCGTGCGGCTCTCGACGGTCGCTCCGTAACGGTCGCGGAGGTGCGCGACGCATTCTTGCACCACTTCCTCGGGAGCGCTTGCACCCGCGGTGATGAGTACGCTTCCCACCCCCTCCAGACAGTTCGCAGGCAACTCGCGCACGCTGTCGATCAGGTAGGCAGGCTTGCCCAGCCCCTTGGCGATCTCGGCCAGCCGCATGCTGTTGGAGCTGTTCTGGCTGCCGAGCACGATCACTGCATCGGCTTCGGGCACCAACTCCTTGACGGCCTCTTGCCGATTCTGCGTGGCGTAGCAAATGTCCTCGCGCGACGGCCCGGTGATCTGGGGATAACGACGCTTCAGTGCCGCGATGATGACTTCGGCGTCGTCCACGCTTAGCGTTGTCTGAGTCAAGTGGGCGAGCTTGGCATCGGCAGCGAAGTCCAGGCGTTCGACATCATGGACGTCCTGCACGAGTTGGATGCTCTTCGGCGCCTCCCCCATCGTGCCAATGACCTCGTCATGGCCTTCGTGACCGATGAGCAGGATCGTGTACCCCTCGCGGGCAAAGCGCACCGCTTCCAAATGGACCTTGGTCACCAACGGGCAAGTAGCGTCGATGGCGCGCAGATGCCGTTCCGCGGCGGCGGCGCGAAGTTCTGGCGCCACGCCATGAGCGCTGTAGAGGACCGTTGCACCTTCCGGCACCTCGCGGATGTCGTCCACGAAGACGACGCCGAGTCCGCGGAAGCGGTCGACGACGGGCCGGTTGTGGACAATCTCGTGGTAGACGTACAGAGGGGTGCCGAAATATTCCAGCGCCTTCTCCAGGCACTCGATGGCCATGTTGACACCGGCACAAAAGCCGCGCGGGTTCGCCAGGATGATCTTCACGCCGTTGGGTCCTCCTCCCTGAGGTTATCCTACCCTGCACGTTCGCCACCGCCAAGCGACGCGCCTGAAGCAGCATCGCCACCCGCGGTGGGTGGCGATGCTGCAGATCATGCGATGGTCAAAGCTTGCCTACTATTCGTAGTCAACCTTCTTGACGGTGATGACCTTCTTCTTGTCCTTCTCTTCGACGGTGCCGACCACGGTGCCCTTCTTGCCGGACGAGCAGATGTCCTTGTGGAACTTCTTGTCCGAGGTGGGGTCGAACCAGTAGACGACGTCCTTGTCCTTCTCCTTGACGACGACGACCGTCGCGCACTTCTTCTGGCCGTCAACCTTTAGCTCACACTTGGCGCAGGTGACGTTGCCCTTCAGCGTGACTTCTTTGTCGTCGGCGGCGGTGATGCCGGCGACAACGGCGAAGACTAGCGCCACGGCTAACATCGTGGACAGTACAGTCTTCATAGTCGAGCCTCCCTTGTGCAATATGCCGCCAATCCGGATGCGCATGACACATTGTCGAGCGTCCTTCCCGGACTTGGGTAGTGTGGCGAATATACCGCTGTTGACGGAAGCGATCAACAGGTTATTTCTCCGAACCTTGCCGACTCTCCCCAGCTTGCCAGCGGCGCGTCCGTCAAAACGCGGTTTCGTAGATGCCTTCGACCTCTTCGGGCGTGACCGGTCGCGGGTTCACCCGCAAGATGCGGCGGATACTGCACGCCTTTTCAGCAAACGGCCGCAGCTGTTCCTTGCGCACCCCTATGTCGCGGAGGCGCTGGGGAATGCCAATGTCGGTCCGCAGCTTTTCAACGGCTTGCACGCCCCGTTCAGCGGCCGTGTCGGGGTCCAGCCCTTGCAAGTCCTCTCCGAGGAGGCGCCCGATTGCGGCGAATTCCTTGCGACGAGCAGGAAGATTGAAACGCATGACGGAAGGCAGCAACAGGCCGTTCCCCGCACCGTGCGAGCAATGAACGGCGCCGCCGACGGGATATTCCATGGCATGGACCAGCGCCACGCCGACATTCGAGAAGGCCAGTCCGGCCAGCGTCGCGCCCAGCGCCATGCCGTCGCGTGCTTCCAGGTCTTCGCCGGTGGCCACCGCACGGCGAAGAAACGTACCGATCAATGAAATCGCCTTCTCCGCCAGGCAATCGCCCATCGGATGCCGGCCTTGATAGACGGAACGCTCACCCGGGGGCAGCGGAAAATCGGCGTTGTCAACAGCGGTATAGGCTTCGATCGCATGGGTGAGCGCGTCAATGCCCGTGTCAGCGGTGACCTTTGGCGGGCACGACACCGTAAGCAAAGGATCGACGACGGCGACCTGCGGACGCAGATAGTTGCTGAGGATTCCGACCTTCATCTGCGTCTCGGTCTCCGTCAGCACTGCGGCCGCGGAAACCTCCGAACCAGTGCCGGCCGTCGTGGGCACGCAAATCAGTGGCCAGATCGGACCAGGGATGCGGTCATCGCCAAAGAAATCGCGCGGCCCGCCGGCGTGGGCCAGCACCGTCGCCGTGATCTTCGCCAGGTCCATGTTGCTGCCGCCGCCCAGGCCCAGGATCCCTTCGGCTTGAAACACCTCGGCGGCGTCGATGGATGCCTCGGCAGCGCGAATGGATGGCTCCGGTTCGCCCCCATCGAACACCTTTACACGAACGCCGGCCTCTTCGATCGGCGCCTTGATTCGATCCACCAGGCCGACCCGAGCGACAATCGGATCGGTGACGATGAGCAATCGCTTGATGCCCAGCCGACGGCTGACGACCCCGAGTTGCTGAACGGCGTTTCGTCCAAACAGCAGCTGTCCCGCGGAATGAAACGTCCACGTCTCGCGCATGATCCTGCTCTCCCCGTGCGGCCGTCCGAAAGAAGCTCAGTAGACACGAATTTGTAGATCGTGCAAGAGGCAGTCCCGCGGTATCATCAATCTCCGATTGAAAATCGGCAATGAAATGAACCATGAGCAGCAACCAACCCATCCGCATCGGCATCCTGACCGTCTCCGACCGGGCCAGCCGCGGGATCTACGAAGACCGTGGCGGGCCCGCCATTCGCGATTGCCTGGGTGAAATCCTGACGTGCTCGTGGGAGCCAGTTCCGCGTGTCATCCCGGACGAGCGTCCGTTGATTGAATCGACTCTCAAGGAACTCTGTGACACGGATGGATGCTGCCTCGTCGTGACGACGGGCGGTACCGGCCCTGCGAAGCGCGATGTGACACCCGAAGCGACCGAAGCCGTCTGCGACAAGGTCCTTGACGGCTTTGGCGAGCAGATGCGGGCGGTGTCGCTGCGGGTGGTGCCGACGGCAATCCTGTCGCGGCAGATCGCCGGCATCCGGGGTCAATCGCTGATCGTCAACCTCCCCGGCAAGCCCAGTGCCATCCGCGATTGCCTGCTGGCCGTGTTCCCTGCCATCCCGTACTGCATCGACCTGATTGAAGGGCCATTTCTCACCACCAACGAAGCCATCGTGAAGGCGTTTCGACCGAAGGGTTGAAGGTTTTTCCAGGCACCAAGGAGCCGACTCCATGCGATCCCGCCTCCTGTTCACGTTCCCCATGGTTGCTGTAGCCATTGCCGTCGCCACCTCGGCATCCGCCGACGATCCGAAGAACGATGGAGTGCTCCGGCTCAACTTGCGGACGCGGGTCCAGCCGTTCAAGGGCAGCGAAGCCTGGGACGAAGTTGCCCTGCGCAAGGACATCTCGGCGAAGGAAACTGCCATTGTGATCTGCGACATGTGGGACGACCACTGGTGCAAGCCGGCCGCCAAGCGCTGCGAGGTGATGGCCAAGAAGATGGTCCCGATCCTGGCCGCCGCGCGGGCCAAGGGCGTGACGATCATCCATTCACCCTCCGAATGCATGGACTTCTACAAGGACGCTCCGCAGCGCAAGAAGATGCAGGAGGTTCCCAAGGTCGATTTGCCCAAGCCGCTGCCGCTGGCGGACCCGACGTTGCCGGTCGATTCCAGCAACGGCGGCTGCGATGACGACACCTCCAAGTTCTTCAAGGCTTGGAAACGCCAGACGGAGCTCATTCCGATTGCGGAAGACGACCTGATTTCCGACAAGGGGGACGAAATCTACAGCCTCATCAAGCAGCGCGGCATCAAGAACGTCATATTCATGGGTGTTCATGCCAACATGTGCGTCCTGAACCGGCCCTTTGCCATCAAGCAGCTGACGCGCTGGGGCGTTCGCTGCGTCCTGGTGCGCGACCTGACTGACGCCATGTACGACCCCAAGATGCCGCCAAAGGTGAGTCACGACGCGGGCACCGACCTGGTCATCCAGTACATCGAGAAGCACTGGTGCCCGTCGATCCTCAGCAGCGATCTGGCCGGCAAGATGCCTTGAATCGCGCGCAGGCAGTTTCGCAGTCCGATTCGTCACGGGAGAGCACTCATGGAAAGCAAGCAATGCCCTGATTGTGACGCCGGCCTGGATCGGCGCGACTTCCTCAAGACGGTCAGCGCGGCCGCGGCGGCCGCCGTCAGCATCCCGCAGTGGGCGACACCGAAGGTCCAGGCCGCGCCAAGCCGTAGCAGCGCCGCGGAGACGGCAGTGAAGGCGCTCTACGAAACGCTGACCGACGATCAGAAGAAGGTCGTCTGCTTCGACTGGGACTTCAAGGACGAGAAACGCGGTCTGCTGCGGACGTTCGTATCCAACAACTGGATGATCACCGAGCCGGCGATCCGTAGTGACTTCTACACAAAGAAGCAGCAGATCATCATTCACGACATCTTCAAGGGCGTCATCAATCCCGATTGGCATGCACGTTTCCTCAAGCAGCTCAAGGACGACACGCGCGGCCAGGAGTGGGGCGCCGAGCAGACCATCGCCATCTTCGGCAAGCCGGGGGAGAAGGACCAGTTCGAGTTCGTCATGACCGGCCGCCACATGACGGTCCGCGCGGACGGCAACTCGGAGAACCGCTATGCCTTCGGCGGCCCGATCTTCTACGGCCATGCTGCCAGCGGGTTCAACGAGAAGATCGGCCATCCGAACAATGTCTTCTGGCACCAGGCTCGCATGGCGAACTTTGTCTTTCAGATGATGGACGGCAAGCAGCGGGAAAAAGCGCTGGTGGACGGCAAGCGGCCAAAGGAATACGAAGTCGGGTTCCAGGGCGCGAAGGGAAAGTTTCCTGGTATTGCAGTTTCCGACCTGAGTGCCGATCAGAAGAAGGAACTGGAGCGAGTCCTGGCCGTTCTCGTGGAGCCCTATCGTAAGGAGGATCAGGAAAGAGTCACCGATTGTCTAAAAAAGCAGGGCGGACTGGAGAAGTGCAGCCTGGCTTTTTACAAGGACGGCGACTTGGGCGATGACGGCGAATGGGACAACTGGCGGTTGGAAGGGCCATCGTTCGTCTGGTACTTCCGTGGCGAACCGCACGTCCACGTGTGGGTCAACGTCGCGTCGGTCGCGACGATTCCGTTGAACGCTCGCGGTTAGTCTGATCCGCGTGCGCGGTGGATCTCGTCACGGCACCATCGCAAAGGGGTCCATCCGTTTGTGATGGACTGTTTCGGGCCCCGTCACACTGCGGACGCGATAGCGATCCCAGAATTCAAAGGGGCCCGGCAGCGTTTTCTCGCTCGGAATCGGCAAATTGTGCTTGCGGGCGAGTTCCACGATGGTCCGGGGATAGTCCGGCCAGTGGTCTTGGGCGTTGTGAAGTCGGACGCGATCCTCGTCATCCAGGGCAGGAACCAGTTTCTTGTCCAGGAAGACCTGCACCCCGGACGAGAATCGGCTCGGGCGATCCGGAGTGAACTCCGGTGAGATCGGGGAGAATTTTGGTCCGAACGGCCCACCGCCACGAAACGACTCGCGTGCCACCTTCCCGAACTCAGGCCAGTGTCCCTCGACATCCCGATGCTCCAGTCGATCGCGGGTCTTCTTGTAATTCTTCGAGCGCAGCAAGTCCTGATACGGACCGGGCAGCGCGCTGATCTTGGTGGGGCCAATGGGCCCTTGCACGGAGTAGGGATGGCTGTCGGACAACTCGACCAGTACGCGCAGGTAACGCGGCCATTTTCCCTCGGCTTCCTTCAGTCGCTTCTCCTCGTCCTTGCTCAGCAGCGGCAAGAGATTGTCAGTGACGTAGCGACGCACTTCCTCGGGAAGTTGGGCGAGGCTCGACGGCAACGGCGGATCCTTCTTGGTCAGGAGGTCGCCATGACGGACGGTCACCTGCCAGTCCGCGCGTTGCTCCCACTCCTCATGCCAGATCTTGCTGATGACCTCTTCGCGATTTTTGGCGTTCTTGATTTGCTCCTGCTGAGCTTTGGGCAGCCGCTTCACCCACTGCTGCTCGCGCAATTCGCGGATACGGTGCAGGCGCGCCTTGCGGTCCGGTGCTTTCTCGATGCTTTGGCGCTCGGATTCCGACAGCTTGTCCATCCAGTCAGCGTAGCGCTCCATGACGCCCTTGAGCCGGCCGCGCATGGCGGGCTGCTCGGCTTGCAGATCGCGGTCGAGCTTGCGCAGTCGTTCCTGCTGTTCGGGCGACATCTTGCGGAAGCTGCCCAGGTCGCGCTTGAGGCGCGCGTAGTGCTGCGGATCCTCGCGCCATTTCTCGAGGAGTTGGCGGTTTTCGTCGGACACATCGCCTGCGGGCTCCGCGATGCCCCACAGAGGAAACGTGGCGAGCGCTAGTAGCGCCAAGAGTCGCAAGGATCGAAAATTGCGATGCATGAGCCACGCACTCCTGTCGCATCAATGGCCGGCGTGTTCGTCGCCGAACAGTTCAGGGCGATCCAACTCGTGAAGTAGATAGATGTCGTTGGCCGGTTGATACAGCCGAAGCTGCTCGATCACGCGCAGGTCGCGTGCCAGCAACTGATCCACGTCTAAGACAGGTTCGGTGCTTGGCGGCGACTTGTGAAACATCGGCGCTGCCGCGTATCCGGCGACACTTGCCACCAGCAACGCCGCCGCCCAACCAATCCCCAGCGCCCACCGTCGCCACCGGGTTCGCGTCACGCTGAGTAACCCCGGCGGGATGGCTGCAACACGCGTCACGGTGCGCTCGGTAAAGTTCGCGGACGGTTCCGGCTTGGGAAGGAAATCCAAGAGGTCGAAGGTGCGGCGCAGGGCATCGGCCTCGGCGCGCACGCGCGGGTCGCGGTTGAGCTTGGCCTCGACCTCGCGGGCCGTGGCCGCGTCGGCCTCGCCGTCGAGGTAAGAGATCAGTTCTTCGCGTTCATCATCATCGAGCGGTTTTGGATCCGCCATGGCAGTGCTCTCAAGCGTCCTCGTTGGACGGGCCAGGAATTGGCTCGCCATCCATGTAGATGTAATTCTGTAATTCCAGACGCAGATTGGTGCGTGCCCGGCTCAACAGCGACTTGACTGCCTGGGTCGTCAGGTCCATGACTTCCGCAATCTCCGCGTAGTTCATGTCCTCGAACTTGTTGAGCACGACGGCGACGCGCTGGCGTTCGTTCAGGTTTTCCAGGGCACGTTGAATGACTCCGACCAGTTCCTGCTGCTGCAGGCGCTGACCTGGCTGGCTGGCGCGGTCGCGCACCAGCTGTTCCGCCGGACGCGGTCCCAGCGCGCCCGAGTCGCTGACGTTCAACGGCACCGACGGCTTGCGCTGCCGTGTGCGCAGCGCGTTTAACGCCAGGTTATTCGCGATGGTGAACAGCCACGTCGAAAACTTGGAACGCGGCCGATACTTCTTGCGGGCACGGTACACTCGGAGAAACACTTCTTGCGCCAGGTCCTCGGCTTCCTCGGCGCTGCCGACGAGGTGGTGCATGACGGCGACCAACCGATGCTGAAAGGCATCGACCAGTTCCTGGAAGGCGCCCGGTTCGTCGGCGCGGACGCGCAGCATCAGGCGAATGTCCGGATCCCGGAGCGCCATCTGTGCGCTGGTCTCGCCGATCAATGTCACGGAAGCCCCCGGGGAGGATTCGTCCGTCTTGCTAGATTAAACCCAGTTCCACACGCGGAGTTCCGGTCGTTGCGGCTGTCAGTCCCGAGGTTGAAACCGCCTCCACACGTCTTCGCAACTGTCCGCAGGCGGCGTCGATCTCGGATCCTTTGCGCTTGCGGACCTTGACGCTAACGCCGGCCATGCGCAAGCAATCGACGAATGCGGTCAACGCCTTCGTCGTCGGCCGCTGGTAAGGTAGCCCATCAACTTCATTGAACGGAATCAAGTTCACGTGGGCGCAGCGCGGGCCAAGCAGCGAAACAAGCTCCCGTGCGTGCTCCGGCGCGTCGTTGACGCCGCCGAGGAGCACATACTCAAAGGTCACGCGCCGGCCGTTGCGCTCGAAGAAGTAGTCGGCCGCGTCGAGGATGGCGCCGATGCCTGTCTTCGGATTCGTCGGCACGATTTGCGTGCGCAGTGCGTCGTTCGGAGCGTGAAGCGACACGGCCAGGTGATACTGCTTGCCCAGGTCGGCCAACCGGCGGACCTTGGCCGGCAAGCCCACGGTTGACACGGTGACGTGTCGGGCACCGATGCCAAGCCCATCGCGCGCACCGGCGACGTCGAGCGCTGCAATCAGGTTGTCCAGGTTCGCCAGCGGCTCGCCCATGCCCATGACGACAATGTTGGTCAGTCGTTCGTCCGCTGGCAACAGGTTGCGTAGCCGAATCAGCTGCTCCAGAATTTCACCAGACGTCAAGTTGCGAAAGACGCCGTCAATGCCACTGGCGCAAAACACGCATCCCATGCCGCAGCCAACCTGCGTGCTGATGCATGCGGTACGACGATCGCGTTCTTGGATCAAGACGCATTCGACGAAGCGATCGTCGGCCAGCCGAATCAGCAGCTTGTGCGTCTGATCGCTCGATGTCTGGTGGCGTTCGATGCGCGTACCCAGCGGAACAAACTCAGCGGCAAGATCCTGACGCAACGCCAATGGCAGGTCCGTCATCTGCTCAAATGATTCGGCGCGGCCAGCAACGATCCAGCGCTCGATCTGACGAGCGCGCATGCGCTTCTGACTGCGCGATTCGAGCCAGCCGAGCAGTTCGGATGACGGACAATCGAGTAAGGGCTTGAGCGTGCCATTCATATAGCCACATCTTACGCGCGGACGGGGTTGCTTGCCAAGCAATCGCGTTGCGATCCCATCCTTCGGAGCGCCATCTGCACTGCATGACTCGTCGGCCAAGAGTGAATCGATCTTTTCGTATCGCCGGTGGCCGTTTCTTGTAGAATAATACAAGACTAGGAGGATGGGGCGGTGCCGAGCGTCGAGTGTATCTGGGATCTCGCAGACGACCCGGAAGGCAATTTCCAGCACATTGCCGAGCATGGTATCACGGTCGAGGAGGCAGAAGAAGTCGTCCGAGACTGCTACGAAGCCGCTGTCGCCAGCCGAAGCAGCGGACGACCGACGGTGTTTGGCTGGACCACTACCGGCAAATATCTGGCGGTGGCGTTCGAGATCGTGGATGCGGATTTGCCGCAAGTGTATATCGTGACCGCGTACGAGGCGCCCCCGCCCGCCGCACCCAAACGAGGAAGAAGGAAGCGATGAACGATAAGAAGCACAAAACCATCGAACGGACTCCGGAACAGCGGGCCCAGCACCAGGCCATCCGGAACGCATTTCGCGATTGGCACCCGGGGCCCGAGGAACTGATCGCTAGCGGCGCGGCGGCGCAGCTCGGCCTCGACGTTGTGCACGCGCCTGCCGAAGAACTGTTCCGGCAGCTGAAAGCATCCCGCGAGGCAGCGGGGTTGACCTTGGCGGACTTGTCGGCACGCTGCGGCATTGACCAGCCGGCGCTGTCGCGGCTGGAAAATGGCCACACCCAGAACCCGACTTTGGATACGCTCTGGCGCTATGCCGCAGCCGTCGGCAAACGACTCGTGTTATCCACCGAAGACGTGCAGAACACGCGACCAGCGCCGCCGACCGCCACGCCACCCACGGCGAAGAGGGCAACCGCGAGGAGGAACAAAACGGCGTGAACAATTGACGGCCAAAAGTTGGCAACGATACCTCATGAACCGGAAAAATCATGCCGGTTGAATCACGTGTCGCATCAAGGCGGATCGGGCCGATGAGAATGTATGAATTTGATCTGCTGCTCATGGACGTCCGCGAGGTGACGGACGACCAAGCCGATGCGCTTTTCGCGGCTGGCTGCGACGATGGCACGCCGGCTTCGTGCAACGGTACCGCCTGGATTCATTTCGACCGCCAAGCGACATCGCTGGAAGTGGCCATTCGCTCTGCCGTCACGCAGGTTCAGGCTGCGGGCTTCACTCTGTCAAAGGTTGAAATAGATGTGGCTTCGGCTGTGTTCCAGCAGGCGTAACCGGGCTGACGTTCAACGACTTTGGGAGTGCACTCATGCCGTTGCTCGATCACTTTCATCCGCCATTGAGTGCTGAACGACGCTGGGAGTCGTTCCACTCCAGCTGGGCCACGCGACTTGCGGATGCCCTGACCGACCGCTGGCTTCCCCCCAATTACATCGCCGAAGAACATGCTCACCTTGGCTCAACGGTCGAGATTGATGTGGCTACTTTCGAGAGAGATCCACCAACAACTGCCGAGGCCGGAGCGGCCGTCGCGGCGACGAAGGTGTGGTCGCCGCCCGCCGCTGATGGTGCGCTTCCTTCGGTATTCCCCGACACCTTCGAAGTGCGGGTGCTGTCTACGGACACTGGACCCAAGCTCGTCGCGGCGATCGAGTTGATCAGCCCCGGCAACAAAGATCGGCCGGCTGAACGGAGGGCGTTCGCCACCAAGTGCGCCAGCTACTTGTACCAGGGAATCAGCGTCATCATCGTCGACATCGTGACGAACCGGCGTGCTAACCTGCACAATGAGATGCTTCGGATCATGGAGTCTGCCGCAGTACTCACGCTGCCGCCGGAACTGAGCTTGTATGCGGTCGCGTATCAGCCGATGAAGCGTGGCGTGAGGGACGAGATTGACGTCTGGCGCTCGCCCCTTGCACTGGGCCAGCCCTTACCCACGTTGCCGCTTGGACTGCGAGCGGATCTGGTGATTCCTGTCGACTTCGAAGCAACGTATGCCGAAGCATGTGCTCGCAAGCGGCTGACGGGCTCCTGAACCAAATCTCAAAGCGGTGGAAATGGCGAGGGCGGCGGTTCGTACGCCCGCTCCCTGATCTCGGCTCGCATCGGCGTCGCCTTGACCGGCGGCAACAGGTTCGGCTCAAAGAGTGGTGAATGGCGCAGGCCAAGGCGATTCAGCCAGTAGCTGCCGACGACGCCCAACGTACTGACGCCGTAGCGCAGGCTGCGCTTGAAATTGATGCTGCTCGCCTCGTCGAAGTAGCGGACAGGCACTGGGATGTCGCCCAAGCGGAAACCGAGGTGGATGGCTTGCACCAGGAACTGGGTGTCGAACACGAAGTCATCGGAGTTGCGTTCGAAGGCCACCTTTTCCAGCACGGCCCGGCGATACACGCGGAAACCGCTGTGGAAGTCGCCCAGGTTCTGGCCCAACGCCAGGTTTTCGGCTGCCGTCAAGAAGCGGTTACTGATGTATTTGTAGACCGGCATGCCGCCGTGCAACGCTTCCTCGCGCGAGCGAATGCGGCTGCCAAGCACGATGTCGCAGATGCCGAGCTCGATGATGCCGACGGCGTGGGGAATCACCCGGCTATCGTACTGGTAATCCGGATGGATCATCACGACCACGTCGGCGCCGCGCTCCAGGGCATAGCGGTAGCAGGTCTTCTGGTTGCCGCCGTAGCCGCGGTTTTGCGGATGCTCGATGACCGTCAAGCCCATGTCGCGAGCCACCTGCACGGTGCGATCGGTGCTGCCATCATCTACAAGCAGCACTTCGTCGATGGAGCCAACGGGCACGTCCGCCAGGGTGGCCGCCAGGGTGCGTTCGGCGTTGTAGGCGGGCAGCACAGCCATGATCTTGTGCTGGCGCTGAACCGTGGGCTCGCCTTCCGGAACGAGGATGCGCTCGACGTGGAAAATCTCATGGCAGGGATTCAGCGGCGGCGTGTGCAGCAGTGGCGCCATCGGCGGCTTCCTCGGTCGGGCGGGCATGGAAAAAGAACCCACGGGTATGATCCGCAGGTTCCCTGAATTATTCCCCGGCAGAGAAGTATTATCCGCCGATTTCAGCCGAAGTTCAAGCATCTGCCTCGGTTCGGCGTTCCGGTAGTGCCGGATCGGCAAGATGGGGTGGATGCTGGCGGTCCTCCACAGGGAGGGAGCCGGGAACCAATTTCGGCCCCGGATCGTGCTGGGTGATGAACCCGCGAAGCTCGGCACCGTCCATCACTTCTTTTTGCATGAGATGCTGGGCGACCGCTTCCAGGGCCGCACGCCGGGAGCGAAGGATTTCCCGGACTTCCTCCGTCGCGTCGTCGATGATCTTGCGCACTTCCTGATCGATGGCACAAGCCGTGTGTTCGCTATAATCGCGCTGCCCCTCCAGGCCGGCGCCCGCCAGGAAGGCCGGCCCTTCGTGCTCGCGGAAATAAACGCGGCCCAGCCGGCTCATGCCGAATTCCTTGACCATGCGCCGTGCGATCGTGCTGGCCTTCTCCAGGTCGCTGGTAGCGCCGTTAGAAACTTCGCGATAAATGAGCTCCTCTGCCATCGTGCCGCCCAGTGCGACCTTGATGTGGCTCTCCAGTTCCGACTGCGTCATCAAGTGTCGGTCATCGTCCGGCCGGCTGAGCACATAGCCGAGGGCACCGACGCCGCGCGGTATGATAGAGACCTTGTGGACGGGATGCGTGTTGGGCAACGCACAAGAAATCAAGGCGTGGCCCGCCTCGTGATAGGCGACGCGTTGCTTCTCCTCCTCGTGCATGATCCGGCTCTTGCGCTCCAGGCCGACGGCAAGGCGCTCGACCGCCTCGTTGAACTCGGCCATGCTGACCACCTCCTTGCTGCTGCGCGCCGCCATCAGGGCAGCTTCATTGACCAGGTTGGCCAGGTCAGCTCCGACGGAACCCGGCGTCAGGCTGGCGACATGACGCAAATCCACGTCAGACCCAAGCTTGACGTTCCGGATGTGGACCTTGAGGATCGCCTCCCGTCCCGTAATGTCCGGGCGATCGACAACGACCGTGCGATCAAATCGGCCCGGACGCAGCAGGGCCGAGTCGAGCGTTTCGGGCCGGTTGGTCGCGGCCATGATGATGACGCCGCGGTTCGACTCGAAGCCGTCCATCTCGACGAGGAGTTGATTGAGCGTTTGCTCGCGCTCGTCGTGACTTCCCATCGCACCGTTGCCACGCGTTTTTCCGAGCGCATCCAGCTCATCGATGAAAATGATGCATGGCGCGGCCCGTTCGGCCTGTTGGAAGAGGTCGCGCACCCGCGCGGCACCGACGCCAACGAACATCTCGACGAAGTCGGAGCCGCTGAGGCTGAAAAACGCCACATCAGCTTCACCTGCCACCGCTTTGGCCAGTAGCGTCTTGCCGGTGCCAGGCGGCCCCACCAAGAGAACGCCCTTGGGGATGCGGCCGCCCAGCGCCTGATAGCGGTCTGGCCGCTGGAGAAAGTCAACCACTTCACGCAACTCGGCAACGGCCTCGTCAATACCGGCGACGTCTGCAAAGGTGATTTTGAGGTCCTTCTGTGCATACAGCTTGTGCTTGCTCCGGCCAAACGTCAGTGGTGACTGTCCACCGGACATCCAGCGGACCACCATAAACGCCAGGATGCCAAACGAGAGGATGAAGAGGGTGGTGACGAAGAGCGAAGAGATCCCCTTGACGGTCGAGTCGTCGTCGCCGCCTTGGTAGCCTGGCCCCACGTGTTCTTGCAGCAACTGATACAGCGTGGGGTCGGACTGGAGACCAAGGCGCGACGTGCGCCACTGGATCGTTTGCACCCGTTCAGGAGTGTCCATTCCGGAGACGGCATCGCGGGTAACCACTTCGCCGCGAATCTCCGTGGGATCGACTTTGACGTTTTGGAAGGTGGAACCCGGCGACCGCAGCAACTGCTTCAGTTCGCCGTACTTGAGTGAAACGCTGGCCGCGTCGCGATTGAAGAAGTAGTAGCCGGCGAATGAGAGAAATGTGAGAATGACGAGGAACGTGCTATTGCTGAACCACGGCGTGCCGCGCTCTTTGCCTTTCTTTTGCACTGATGCTTTCTCCGCGCTGAGTAAGAAGGGAAGGGCGGTTGATGTGTGGGGTAGATGTACTTTACGCTCCTTTGAGGGAACCGTCAACGCGATGGGCACGTTTGACAGACGAACCTCAGAGGTTCTCGATCGACGTCTGCAAGACAGCGGACAGGCTATTGCAGAGCCACCGAGCCAAGTACGCGAAGCAACTCGTTGGGATCGACCGGCTTGGTCAGATGATGGTCAAATCCGGCATCGTGTGAGCGCTGGCGATCCTCATCTTGACCGTAACCAGTCAGAGCGACCAACAGCAGCTCCCTCTGCTGCGATCGGCTGCGCAGTTGTCGGGCGACCTCATAGCCTGTCATGCCAGGCAGACCGATGTCCAGCAGCACCACATCGGGGAAAAACTCGCAGGCAGTTTCAATAGCAGCGGAGCCGTCGTGCGCCGTGCGCACCTCGTGTCCGGCCATCTGGAGGAGCATCGCCAGGCTGTCGGCGGCGTCCACATTGTCGTCCACAACCAAGATCCGTCCGCGGACCGTGTCCGTACCATTGACCACCCGCCCGTTCGGGTGGACGGGCACCGCGGCTGATTCCTGGAGTAAAGGCAGTCGCACGCTGAATTCGCTGCCTTGATTGGGTCCGGCGCTGTTCGCGCGGACGCTGCCGCCATGCATTTCAACCAGGCGATGGACCAGGGTCAAACCGATGCCGAGGCCGCCTTGAGAGCGGTCCAGCGACCGGTCTACCTGCGTGAAAAGCTCAAAGATGCTCGACAGCATGCCGGCGGGGATGCCCACGCCGGTATCGCGGACACTCAGAACAACGTCATCTCCCTCGCGCTGGGCCGTTAACCAGATCCGTCCCCCTTCATCGGTGTATTTGGCGGCGTTGTTCAGCAGATTGGCGAGGATCTGTGCCAACCGCGTCGCATCACCGCGCACATGAAGCTTCTGCGACGGCAGGTTGACATTCAGCTGATGCTTGCGGGTGTCGATCAGCGGCCGGCTCGTCTCGATCGCCTGGGTCACGACAGCGTCTACTTCGACGGGGGCCATCTGTAGACGGATCTTGCCCTGAGTGATGCGCGAAACATCGAGCAAGTCATCGACAAGCCGGACCAGGTGGTTTACTTGGCGGTCGATCACCTCGCGCGCCCAGTGCAATTCCGGCATCTCTCCGCCGCGCAGCCGAAGCAAGTGCAGGGCGTTACGAATGGGCGCGAGCGGATTGCGCAACTCGTGCGCCAGCATGGACAGGAACTCGTTCTTGTGCCGATCGGCTTGCTGCACGCTTTGATACAAGAAGGCATTATCGAGGAAGATCGCGGCGCGGCTGGCGAACTCCAGGGCGAGTGAGCGGTCGGCTGGCCCGAACTGCCGATCGGATGGTCCCAGGGCGAGCGTCAAGGCGCCAAGCGTTCGACCGCGTGCTTGCAGCGGCAGGATTACCGCCGCGCGAAGCCTCGTCGCTCCTTCCGGCGGTTTGTCTTCGGAATCCTGGTGCGGCGGACACGGGATATCGAGGCCCGCCAGGTCCTCGCTTCGTCCCTGCGCCAGCACACGCTCCACCGCTTCGCGCAACGGATCGTGCGGCGCCGCGCTGGCGGTCAAGCTCAAGCTGTGAATGGTGCCATCGGCAGCACGCACCCAGGCCAACTCGCTTCGCCAGAGCTGGCCCGAGTCTTCCGTCAATGTTACCGCCCCCAGGTCGGCGAGGAACGGCACTGGCAGGCGAGCCAGCGTGCGCAGCGTCTCGGCCGGTTCGAGCGAAGTTGCCAGTGCCTTGCTCGCCTCCGCGAGGAACGCCGAACGGCGCGTGGCTTCTTCGGCGGCGGCTCGGGCCATCTGCTCCCGTGCCAGCGACACGTGCTCGTCGGCGTGGCGTTTGACCTGCTGCGTCATGCGGAACAGGTCGACGAAGACGCGGACCTTGGTGCGAAGGATTTGGGGGACAACCGGCGATAGGATGTAGTCCACGGCTCCGAGCGAGTAGCCCTGGGCCGTGTGCATCTCGTCCGCAAAGGCCGTTACGAAAATGATAGGAGTGTGGGCCGACTTCTTGCGATTGCGGATGAGCGTGGCGGTCTCGAAACCGTCCATGTCAGGCATGTTGACATCGAGGAGGATCACCGCAAAGTCATTTTCCAATACCTGCCGCAATGCATCGGTGCCAGAACGGGCGCTGATGACGTTCTCGCCAAGCTCCGCCAGGATCACCTCCATGGTCATGAGCTTGTCGGGGAGGTCATCCACGACCAAAATGTTCATCTTGTCGCTGGTGGACTTCATTGGCACCACCCATCCGTTTTCGTTCGCGCCGTGCACAGCCATGGGCTTGGCGTCTGTCGAAAGGGCACGCACGTCTATCCCGGAAACGGCACGCCGTTTCCGGGCTCAGGCAGCCTGACGGCTTGGAACCGTATCTCAGCGGTGCAGCCAGGCGCGAAGCACGGCGAGCATCTGCTCGGTGTCGACGGGCTTCGACAGGTAATCCCACGCTCCGGCTTCAATACACTTCTCGCGGTCGCCCTTCATGGCCTTGGCGGTCACGGCGATGATCGGCAGGTTCTTGAGCGTGGTAATCTTGCGGATCTCGCGCATGGTCTCGAAGCCGTCCATCCCCGGCATCATGATATCCATGAGCACGATATCGACGTCGGGCGCTTCTTGCAACTGACGGATGGCGTCGCGCCCGTTGCCGGCCGACACGATCTTCATGTCGTGATCTTCAAGCACCGTGGACAGAGCGAAAATGTTACGCATGTCGTCGTCCACGATCATGACTTTCTTGCCGGCGAGCACCCGGTGCGATTCGTGCAGATTTTCCAGCACTTGGCGGCTCGTTTCCGGCAGCTTGGCGATATTCTGATGCAAGAAGTATGCGACCTGATCGAGCAAGCGCTCCGGGGAATGCGCGCGACGGACCGTGCACGCATCCGCCAGGCGCTTCCAGTGGACTTCGCCCTCGTGCGAGGCCGATGCATCTTCAAAAACGATGACCGGCACCAAGCCGATCGATGGCTCATTTTGGATGTCATCGGCCAGGCTCGCGGGCGTCAGATCGGGAAGATGCGGATTGAGCACCATGCAATCGACACGTCGTTCGCGAAGCATTTGCAGCGCCGCGGTGGCGGTCGGCACGGTGGTTACCTGGACATTGTCGCCGTCGATGTAGCTCAGGATGCGATCCCGGCGCTCGCTGTCCGGCTCGACCACCAGCAGGCTCTTGATGGAACGGCTGATGAAATCAGTCAGGCTGTCGAGCAGCGTGTCGAGGGTGTCTTTGCTCTGAATGGGCTTGGCAACGAATGTCAGCGCACCCGACGTCATGGCTCGCTCGCGGGCATCGTCGGTGGAAATGACACAGACAGGAATATGCCGAGTAAGCATGTCGTTCTTGAGACGGTCGAGGACGCGCCAGCCATCGATATCGGGCAGGAAGATATCGAGAGTGAGAGCACTGGGTTTATACTCGCGGGTCATGGCGAGCGCCGCGGCCCCCAGCGAGGTCACCAGTCCCTTGAAACCCTTCTCCCGCGCGGCATCCAGGAGAAAGCGTGCAAATCCGATGTCATTCTCCACGATCAACAATACATGATCGCCGGGCTGGATGGTATCGCGGTCGTCACCGGCTTCATTGACAACAGGCGACGGCGCAGGCTCTTGTAATTCCGTCAAGGGAGCGATCCGGCTGCTGCCGTTCATCCTCGCATGCTCGATGACGACCGCACTGGACGCGAGAGCCGGTGCAGTCGCCGGCAGGATCGAATCCGTGACGATGGCGCGCCGCCCGCGCTGTTGCGGTGTATACGTCTGCGGCAAGTAGAGCGTAAACGTGCTGCCCTTGCCGGGAGTCGAAACCAGGCGGATTTCGCCGCCCAGCAATCGCGAGAGTTCGCGGCTGATCGCCAACCCCAGCCCCGTGCCGCCGTACTTGCGGCTCGTACTGCCATCCGCTTGCTGAAACGCCTCGAAGATGATCTGCTGCTTATCGGAGGAGATGCCGATACCTGTGTCGGTCACCGAAAAGGCCAGCACGGATGCAGCCCGATTGAGGTCCTCATTATCGTAGCTCCAGCCGTCCTGCACCGGTTCGATGGTCAGGGCAACATGGCCGTGGTGCGTGAACTTGAACGCATTGGACAGCAGGTTCTTGAGCACCTGTTGCAGGCGCTTGGCATCGGTGAACATCGATTTGGGCATGCGCGGATCGAGCCGGAGAATGAAATCGACGCTCTTCGACTCTGCCACGTGCCGGAACGTCCGCTCGACGTAACTGTGCAATTCATCCAGCCGAATCTCGCCGACGTCCACAACAACCGTACCCGACTCAATCTTCGACAGGTCGAGGATGTCGTTGATAAGCATGAGAAGGTCATTTCCCGACGAATGAATCGTCTTGGCGAACTCCGTTTGCTTCAGCGTCAAATTACCATCAGGGTTCTTGCACAGCTGATCGCTGAGGATCAGAAGGCTGTTGAGCGGCGTGCGCAGCTCGTGCGACATATTGGCAAGGAACTCGGACTTGTACTTTGAAGTCAATTGCAGTTGCTTGGCCTTTTCCTCCAGAGCCTGACGGGCCTGTTCCACTTCCTGGTTCTTGCGCTCGACTTCCTGATTCTGATGGGCCAGCAGGCGGGCCTTCTCTTGCAGTTCTTCGTTCGTCTGCTGGAGTTCTTCCTGCCGGCTCTGCAGCTCCTGGGCCAGCGACTGGGACTGCTTCAGCAAGTCCTCGGTGCGCATATTGGCCTCGATCGTGTTGAGTACGATGCCGATCGATTCGGTGAGCTGATCGAGGAGTGCCTGGTGCGTCGGGTTGAAGCTCTCGAAGGACGCCAACTCCATGACTCCCTTGACGGCACCTTCGAAGACGACCGGCATCACCAAAATGTTCTTGGGCGGCGCGTCGCCAAGGCCGGAAGAGATTCGGATGTAATCGGACGGCACGTTGGTGAGCAGGATCTTTTGCTTCTCAAGGGCACACTGGCCGACCAAACCTTCGCCCAGGCCGACTTGCTTGCCCAGCGCCACCTGTCCGCGCGACGCATAGCTGGCGAGCAGCGTCAACTGCGGGAGGTCTCTGGCGGAATCGAGCACGTAGAACACGGCATGCTGGGCGGCAACCACCGGGGCCAATTCCGAAAGGATGAGCCGGCCGACGGTGGTGAGATCGCGCTGCCCCTGGAGCATGCGGCTGAACTTGGCCAGGTTGGTCTTGAGCCAATCCTGCTCGGTGTTTTTTTGCGTCGTGTCCTTCAGGTTGCGGATCATTTCATTGATCGTGTCCTTGAGGGCCGCGACTTCGCCCTGCGCCTCGACTGCGATGGAACGGGTAAGATCGCCCTTGGTGACGGCGGTGGCGACCTCGGCAATCGCACGCACCTGGGTCGTCAGGTTGGCTGCCAGCTGGTTGACGTTCTCCGTCAGGCCCTTCCAGGTGCCCGCGGCGCCGGGCACCTTGGCCTGGCCGCCCAGCTTGCCGTCGACGCCCACTTCGCGGGCCACCGTTGTCACCTGCTCCGCGAACGTGGCCAGCGTGTCGATCATGCCGTTGATCGTGTCGGCGAGGGCGGCAATCTCGCCCTTGGCTTCCACCGTCAGCTTCTGTTTGAGGTCGCCGTTGGCCACTGACGTCACGACCTTGGCGATGCCGCGCACCTGACTTGTCAAGTTGCCGGCCATGGAGTTGACGGAGTCGGTGAGGTCCTTCCAGGTGCCGGCGACGCCCTTCACGTCGGCCTGGCCGCCCAATTTGCCTTCGGTTCCCACCTCGCGCGCCACGCGCGTCACTTCGGCGGCGAAGGAACGCAATTGATCCACCATGGTGTTGATGGTGTTCTTCAAATCGAGGATTTCACCCTTCACGTCGACGGTGATCTTGCGCGAGAGATCGCCGTTGGCGACGGCCTTGGTGACTTCGGCGATGTTGCGCACCTGCCCGGTGAGGTTGGACGCCATGAAGTTCACGGAGTCGGTCAAGTCCTTCCAGGTGCCGGCCACGTCGCGCACGTCGGCCTGGCCACCCAAACGGCCTTCGGTGCCGACCTCGCGGGCCACGCGCGTTACTTCCGCCGCGAAGGAGCGCAACTGATCCACCATCGTGTTGATGGTGTCCTTCAGCTCCAGGATTTCGCCGCGCACATCCACCGTGATCTTCTTGGAAAGATCGCCGTTGGCCACGGCCTTGGTCACGTCGGCGATGTTGCGCACCTGAGCTGTCAAATTACGCGCCATGGAGTTGACGGAGTCGGTGAGGTCTTTCCACGTACCGGCGACGCCCTGGACGTCGGCCTGGCCGCCCAGCTTCCCTTCGGTGCCGACTTCGAGCGCGACACGCGTGACTTCGGAGGCGAACGAGTTGAGCTGATCCACCATCGTGTTGATGGTGTTCTTCAGCTCGAGGATTTCGCCCTTCACGTCCACCGTGATCTTCTTTGACAAGTCGCCGCGTGCGACGGCCTTGGTCACTTCGGCGATGTTGCGCACCTGGCCGGTCAGGTTGCCGGCCATGGAGTTCACGGAATCGGTGAGATCTTTCCACGTACCGGCGACGCCCTTCACTTCGGCCTGGCCGCCCAGCTTGCCTTCGGTACCGACTTCGCGAGCCACGCGCGTTACTTCAGACGCGAACGAGTTGAGCTGATCCACCATGGTGTTGATGGTGTTCTTCAGCTCGAGGATTTCACCTTTCACGTCGACGGTGATCTTGCGCGAGAGATCGCCGTTGGCGACGGCCTTGGTGACTTCGGCGATGTTGCGCACCTGCCCGGTGAGGTTGGACGCCATGAAGTTCACGGAGTCGGTCAAGTCCTTCCAGGTGCCGGCCACGTCGCGCACGTCGGCCTGGCCACCCAAACGGCCTTCGGTGCCGACCTCGCGGGCCACGCGCGTTACTTCCGCCGCGAAGGAGCGCAACTGATCCACCATCGTGTTGATGGTGTCCTTCAGCTCCAGGATTTCGCCCTTCACGTCGACGGTGATCTTCTTGGAAAGGTCGCCGTTGGCGACAGCGGTAGTCACGTCGGCGATGTTGCGCACCTGAGCTGTCAAATTACGCGCCATGGAGTTCACGGAATCCGTGAGGTCTTTCCACGTACCGGCGACGCCCTGGACGTCGGCCTGGCCGCCGAGCTTGCCTTCGGTGCCGACCTCGCGCGCCACGCGCGTCACTTCCGCGGCAAACGAGCTCAGCTGATCCACCATCGTGTTGACGGTGTTCTTCAACTCGAGGATTTCACCCTTCACGTCCACCGTGATCTTCTTGGAGAGGTCACCCTTTGCCACCGCCTTGGTGACATCGGCAATGTTGCGCACCTGAGCCGTCAGGTTGCCGGCCATCGAGTTGACGGAATCGGTCAGGTCCTTCCAGGTTCCTGCCACGCCCTTTACTTCAGCCTGGCCGCCGAGCTTGCCTTCAGTACCGACTTCACGAGCCACGCGCGTCACTTCCGCGGCGAACGAGTTGAGCTGGTCCACCATCGTGTTAATGGTGTTCTTCAGCTCCAGGATTTCACCCTTCACGTCCACCGTGATCTTCTTGGAAAGATCGCCATTGGCGACCGCGGTGGTCACTTGCGCGATGTTGCGCACCTGGGCCGTCAGGTTACCGGCCATCGAATTCACGGAGTCGGTGAGATCTTTCCACGTACCGGCGACGCCCTTCACGTCGGCCTGGCCGCCCAGCTTGCCTTCGGTACCGACTTCACGGGCTACACGCGTCACTTCGGAGGCAAACGAATTCAGCTGATCGACCATGGTGTTGATGGTGTTCTTCAGCTCGAGGATTTCACCCTTCACGTCCACCGTGATCTTCTTGGAAAGATCGCCATTGGCGACCGCTGTGGTCACTTGCGCGATGTTGCGCACCTGGGCCGTCAAGTTGCCGGCCATCGAATTCACGGAATCGGTCAAGTCCTTCCACGTGCCGGAAACGCCTTCGACCTGCGCCTGGCCGCCGAGTTTGCCTTCGGTACCGACTTCGCGAGCCACACGCGTTACTTCGGATGCGAACGACCGCAGCTGATCGACCATCGTGTTGATGGTATTTTTCAGTTCCAAGAACTCGCCTTTCACGTCCACCGTGATCTTCTTGGAAAGGTCGCCGTTGGCGACGGCCGTGGTCACGTCAGCGATGTTGCGCACCTGGGCGGTGAGGTTGCCGGCCATCGAGTTCACGGAGTCAGTCAGGTCCTTCCACGTGCCGGCAACGCCCTTGACCTTGGCTTGGCCGCCAAGCTTGCCTTCGGTGCCGACTTCGCGTGCCACACGCGTCACTTCAGACGCAAAGGAACTGAGCTGATCGACCATCTTGTTGATTGTCTTGGCCGTGCGCAGGAACTCACCCTGGAGCGGACGGTCGTCTACTTCCAGCGCCATGGTCTGCGACAGGTCGCCCTGGGCGACGGCGCCGATAACGCGCGCAGTCTCGCTGGTCGGATGCACCAGGTCATCGATGAGCGCGTTGACGGAAGCGATCGCATCGTGCCAGGCGCCGCTGACATCGCCCAGCGAAGCACGCTGGCTCAGTTTCCCTTCCTTGCCGACGACCCGGCTGAGGCGCTCCAACTCGCGCGCCATCGACTCGTTCAACTCAATCACTTCGTTGAAGGTGTCCGCCAACTTGCCGGCAACGCCCGTCCACTCCACGGGCAACCGCACTGAGAAGTTACCTTTCTTGAGAGCGATCAGCGCGTTGAGAAGCACAGTCATGTCCACGCCGTTGGTGCTCGTTTCCTGCGCGGTCAACATCGCTGATTCTCCGGTCGGGTCGTCGGTCGGTGTCAGATCTTTGGAAACGCGGAACGGTTCCCTGCGGTCGCCTGGCGAGGTGAAAAGTGGTCCGTGTCCGGTTGATGGAATCAGTGGTCCATCGGGATACGGGCGCGCAAAAAAAGCCCCTCCACACTGTCGGTGTGAGGAGGGGCTTTCATAGACCCTCGATTACGTGCAAGACTAACCGCTACGCGATTATAAATCGTTGAAAGGGAATGTCAACGAATGCAAGGCCGAGACAATTACGTCCCTGATTCCGGACAAGGAACTGGCTCCCCTGGAGGCGAGGGAACCGCGACGGCGATTTGGCCCTTGGGGGAGCGCTTGTTTTCCGGCGGCGTGCGAACATCCCAGACCAAGCCACAGCATTCCAATCCGCGAATGATGTAGTAGCTGACGTCAATCTCCCACCAGAAGAAGCCTTGATTGGCCGAACTCTGATAGTGATGATGATTGTTGTGCCAGCCTTCGCCGAGCGTGATGAGGGCCACGAAAAGGTTATTTCGGCTCTTGTCCGAAGTCTCGTACCGACGCTTGCCGAACACGTGGCATAGCGAGTTGACGGTGAAAACCCCGTGATAGAGCAACACCGTGCTGACAAAAAACCCGACGACCAGTCCGCTCCAACCGCCGATGAGCCAGCAAACGACCGCCAGCAAAATGCCAGGGATCCAATGATTGCGATTCAGCCAGAGCAGTTCGGGGTAGCGAGTCCAGTCGCGTACAACACGGTAATTGGTCGCGTCGTAATCGGAGGATAGGATCCAGCCGAGATGCGACCACCAGAATCCACCGGAAATCGGCGAATGGACATCCTCGGCCGTGTCGGAGTATTTGTGATGATGGCGATGATGCGCGGACCACCACAGCGGTCCTTTCTGAAGGGCGCTGCAACCCAGCGCGGCCAGAACGAACTGAAACGCGCGGCTGGTCTTATAGGTCCGGTGCGAGAAATAGCGGTGGTAGCCCGCGGTGATGCCGAACATGCGCACGAAGTAGAATCCGGCGCAGAGGAGCAAATCGACGGTGCCCACGCCTGTGAGGAAAATGGCCAGGCAGGCAAGATGCACGGAAACGAACGGAAGGCTCCTCAGCCAGAACGGCAAGATGTTGCGGCGTTTCCTTCGGGAAACACGGCTGGCTGGTGGGGGAGCGGGGATGGAAGCCGTACTGATGGTGACGCTCCTTGGGCTCTGTTCGCTGTCGTCGGTCGGTGAGGGGGCGGTTTCAAATGCCGCGCCCCATTTTGCGGCCGGCTTGGAAAGCCGTGCTACCCGTGGTACCGAACGGGTGGCCAATCGTAGCAACTTGGGCGGACAAGAACCACGGCGGACTTGCACGAAAATGACCGCGAACCTGCTTCGGATGACCATTGAGGCGACATCAGGCCATCGGCGTTCGGATCTTAGCTTTCCGAATCGCGCTTTGCTTGCGCAGCTTCGCGCGCCTGCGTACTTCACACGGCTTTTCGTAGTGCTTTCGCTTGCGCAGTTCCTTCTGGAGGCCGCTTCGTTCGAGCAGTTTCTTGAAGCGTCGCAAGGCCGAACCGATCGGTTCACGATCGTGAACACGCATCCGCAGAGGCATAGGGACTCCTAACAAACGCACACCACGAGACTGTCACCCTCTCAGCGTCTGTCCGAAAAGGGGTCAGACACCGTTTCCGAAGCGGTCCGAAGGGTGCTCGGCACAACGGTGCCTGACCCCTTTTTCGAACAAACGCTGACACCCATCTTCGTCCGGAAGACAGGTCGAACCTTTTTCCGTCCGTCCAAATACCACAACGGCTGCCCAATCGCAAGCAATCGGCAACATTTCGTAACGGAATTCAACGAACGAACAGGGAAGGTTTGCCGCAGGAAGGTTCGATTTGCAGCCCGCCCCGTGCGATCTATCCCACCTACAACGATTGTAACAGCCGAGCGGAGCCTCGGACAGGGCGAACCATATTTTTCGCTACGCCCGGGCAGCGAAAAGACCGCGACCACTGCGCGACTTTGCCAGAGGCGGCAGGAGTTGTCCCCCGAACCAGCCGCCAAGTGCGCCGATCGGGATGACCGTCACAAGCGTGTAGAGGATCGTATTCCCCAACGGCAAGGAGTCTTGCGCTACGCCAAGCAGTTGAAAACATAATGTCTGCGCCGGCTGGCTGGCCTCAGTTCCAAGCTGGATGTGGATCGCGAGGAGTCCCAATGCAGTTCCAATGCCAACGATCAGTCCCTGCTTGAGCCCATTCCGTGTCGTTGCCCCCGCGGCAGCTGCGCCAAGCATGAGTGCGAGCGCTGAAATCTCCCAGGTAACGAACTTGGCGTGTCGAGTACTTTCGACGCTCAGAGTGCCTTGACCGTAATCCAGCATCAGCCGAAGGATCAGGCTGGCCCAGGCACTGCCCACCAATGCCAGAACGGTGCCCCCCACGACGCGGATCCAGGCAATGGGCCCGGAAAACCCCGTGTTGCCGCCACGATTGGCACTGCCAACGGGAAGCGGACGCTGAAACATTGACGAGGTATTCGTCGAAGGAACCACGGCAATCGGCATCATCGGCCGCCAGATTCGGCTGCCGATCAGTCCGCCGATCGCCCCCACCACCAACTGCCCCAGAGGTTGGCCCGCCAGTTCCATCGCTTCGAACTGATGTCCGATTCCGACTTGCACGACGACGAAGAGCACACCGTTGACCAGGCCCAGGAGCGCGCCATAGAGCGTACCGTAGCGCTGCCCCGACCCCGCCAGCATACCCCCGGCCAGCAAGCTGATCGCTTGCAAGCACTGCATGACGATCCAGCCCGTGGGCGTCGACCACCAGTCCCCATGCTCGGACTGTCCCACGCTGGCCATTACGACGGCCGTGCCCAGCTGCCAGAATCCGTAGTAGAGCCCCTGTGTGAGGAGCAGTCCGACGACCCCACGCCCCCAGGCCGTTTGTTGCCACTTGCCGCTGACGAGCACGCCGGAACCTTCTGCAGCAGGGTCCGTGGACACCAGCCGAATGCCACATGTGGGGCAATGCTGGCGGTCATCGAACGTCGCGTTGCAGCGGGGGCAGACCATTGACATGGCCAGGTACATCCTACGACGCGTGGTCTCTCGCCGGGATCCCAGCGGCTGGGAGGGCGGGAAGCGAAAGAAGCGCGCAAGCCAAGCAGTTTCTTGGGTGATCCCGGGTTGAATTATAGACCATTTCCCCGCGAGTAGAAGAGTGATTCCCCGCATGAATCGCAGGACTCGGTTGCGAAATCCGAGTCCACAGAGCACAATGACCTTCGGAAAATGGGTCTCCAAAGGTCAACGATCATGGCCTCGCACATCCTCTCCATCGACCAGGGAACCACCAGCACACGAGCAGTCGTGTACGACTCAAGGGGCCAGAGCGTGGGCAGCGCCGCCTTGGAGTTTCCGCAACATTTTCCGCAGCCGGGCTGGGTGGAACACGACGCAGAGGATATCTGGAAATCGGTGGTTCAGGTCGTTCCGCAAGCTCTGACGCAGGCTGGCGTGCAGGGCAGTGAAATTGCTGCCATCGGACTGACCAACCAGCGCGAAACGACCGTACTCTGGGATCGAAGCAACGGCCGTCCGGCGGCCCGTGCCCTGGTTTGGCAGGATCGGCGAACCACCGATTTTTGCCGGCAGCGCCGTAAGGATGAACCGTGGCTTCGCGAGAAAACGGGCCTCGTGCTCGATCCGTATTTCTCGGCGACCAAGCTTCGCTGGCTGCTGGAAGCGAACGCCGGGCAGCGAACGGCGGCGGCGGCGGGCAAACTCGCGTTCGGCACCGTCGACAGTTTCCTCATCTGGCGCTTGACCGGCGGCAAGGTGCACGCGACCGACGTGAGCAACGCATCTCGCACACTTCTTCTTAACTTGCGTACGGTTGCCTGGGATGAAGACCTCTGCAAGTACTTCGGCGTGCCGAGTCGTCTCTTACCCGAGGTGCGCCCCAGTTCCAGCGACTTCGGCGTCACGCACGGACTCGGTTTCTTGCCCGACGGCTTGCCAATCACAGGTGTTGTCGGCGATCAACAGGCCGCCTTGTTCGGACAGTGCGCGTTCGCGCCGGGAGACGCGAAATGCACCTACGGCACCGGCGCCTTCTTCCTGATGCACCAAGGTGAGCAGCCAACGCTTTCCCAGCACCGGCTCTTGACGACGCTGGCCGCGACCACGGATTCTCGACCCCAGTACGCGCTGGAAGGCAGCGTCTTTGTCGCCGGCGCCGCGGTGCAGTGGCTGCGCGACGGCTTGAAGTTGATGAACACCGCCGAACAGTCGGAAGCGATGGCAAGCCGTTCGGATCGGGAACAGCCGATCATTTTCGTCCCTGGCTTTGTCGGCCTGGGAGCGCCCCACTGGGTCCCGGAAGCGCGCGGCGTGGTGTTCGGCCTGACGCGAGGAACCACCAGCGCGGACCTGGCCCGCGGCGTACTTGAGGGCGTCGCGTTTCAAGTAGCGGACCTGATCGAAGCCGCCAACCGCGATGCCGCCCAACCGCTGCGCGAGTTGCGCGTCGATGGCGGCATGGCACGCAACGCCTGGTTTCTGCAGTTTCAGTCCGACATCCTTGGCTTGCCGGTCCTGCAGGCAGCGCAGAGTGAATCAACGGCCCTGGGAGCTGCGTTCCTGGCAGGATTAAAGGTAGGCGTGTGGCCTGACCTCGAAAGCTTGCGACGGCTTGGACAGGAGACGCGACGTTTCGACGCAGAAGTCTCCGCCGATGAGCGGGCGCGGCGGTTGACGCTCTGGCGGAAGGCAGTTCAGGCGGTCATTGGCTTCTATACTTCACCGGTCGCACCGTGAAAGTCAGGCGAACCGGAGACCACTCATTCCAATGTCGACGGCGGCCGGCGCCGACTCCGTGAACGTGGACGGACGGGGCCGAGCAGTTCCTGCCAGCTTCCCGCGCCGCGAATGCGTTTGAGCAGCGCTTCCAGCTGCGCCAGGTCTTCCAACCGCTCAATCACCGCGACGGTGTGCTCATCAGGAGAGCCGAAGGCGTCTTCCCCCTGCAATCGCAAGATTGCTTTCGCCTCAGCCACCCGGCCGCGTGCGATGCCTTCGGCCTTTCCTTCGGCTCGTCCTTCGGCTCGACCTTCGGCAAGGATCGCCTGGTATGTCGAAGACTCTTTCATGGACACCACTCCTCGGAACAACTCCGCCGACAACGCCGGCGAATAGCGCAGCCCCGACAGGATGTACGCCGCCGCCCAGACCTGCTCCGCGTGCCGCCGACGGCCGCTCAGACGCTGGCCCATCTTTTGTATTATGCGCGGCAGATCGGCTTTTGTCACGGCGCTGATGAGTGCCAGAGGCAGCAGGGCCAAGCTGCCGGTCAACAGCGGCCCTGGTGGAAGCTGCCAGGTACGCACGACCTGATAACGGAAGGTCAGGTAGGGTACCTCGCCAGGGAAGCTGCGTTCGTACATGCCGGTCAGCTGCGGTGAATCGGACTCCGGACGCAGCAACAGCACAGCGCTGCGGACGCCGAGATCATGACGCTCCTCCAGGAGGCCGTTGCGCACACACAGCTTACGCGGTAGCACCGACGCATCGTGCCCCGTCACGAATTCCAAGTGCAACAAGTAGGGCGGATCGGCCGCGACGCGCAGCACCTTGTCGGCGGCACCGCTTACCGTGGCGATGTCCGCATCAATGATCCGGGTCGGCCCGGTTGGCCGCCCCAAAAAGGCGGGCCAGGACGCTGGTTCGATTTCCACCAGCGCTTTGAGCGTCGGATCGTATGGTGGGGCGGTCACGACTTGTTGGACAGACCTTACAGGCTGGTTAGAATGAGCCGGAGTGGATGGGCTTACGGAGAGATCTAATCGTGCCACGGATCTCTGTCAACGAAAAGTTCGATCCGTGCCTCCGGTAACCCGCTTTCACATCGCAGGGTCCCATGCTCCCGCGCGAAGTCGTTCAACAAATCCGACGTCTCCAACTCCGTGCCCGGCGGGCCGTGGAGGACCTGCTGGGCGGTGAGTACCACAGCGTCTTCAAGGGCATGGGCATGGCCTTTGAGGAAGTGCGCGAGTATCAGCCCGGCGACGACATCCGCGCCATCGACTGGAACGTTACGGCACGCATGGGCCATCCGTTCATCAAGCGCTACATCGAAGAACGCGAGCTCACCGTCATGCTCGTCGTCGATTGCTCGGGCAGTCAGCAGTTCGGCACGCAGCTCCAGCAGAAGCGAGAAGTCGCCGCGGAACTGGCTGCGCTGCTTGCGTTTTGCGCCATCAGCAACAACGACAAAGTCGGCTTGATCGCGTTCACCGATCGTGTCGAACGATTTGTGCCGCCGCGCAAGGGCACGCGCCACGCCCTGCGTCTGATCCGCGACGTGCTTTTCTTTCAACCCGAGCATCACGGAACTTCGATCAAGCAAGGGCTCGACTACCTCAATCGCGTCCAGCACCGCCGGGCCATCGTGTTCCTGCTCAGCGATTTCCTCGATCAGGGCTATGAGCGCCACTTTCAGCGTACCGGCCGCCGACACGACATGACGGCGGTGCGCATCGCCGATCCGCGCGAGGAAGAGTTGCCCCCCGTGGGCCTGCTCGAACTGGAAGATGCCGAGACGGGACGGCGACTGCTGCTGGACACGACCAGCCCCCAGGTGCGCGAGGTCTACGCCCAGGCGGGCCGGAAGCGGCGCGAAGCGTTGCAGCAGCTTTCGCGCTCGTCGCGCGTCGATCTGATCGAGGTCTCCACCGATGGCGGCCACCTGGATGCGCTCGTCCACTTCTTCCAGGTTCGCGAACATCGGCAGAGGAGGACGTGAGCGTCATGGCCTTCCGTGCATTCCTGATTCGCGCCGGTGGCGGCCTGCTCGCATGGTTCGCCGTTGCTCCGCTGCTTCATGCGCAGGGCTATGAGGAGACCAAGGAGCGTGCCGGCGACGTCGTGCTCAAACTCCATCTGGACCGCGTTACGTTGCCGCTGTCGGGCCACCTTCACCTGACGGTCAACATCGAAGGCCCCGCGCCGCTGGAAGTCGAGGCAATCCGCGAGATGGTGGCGTCGCGTGAGTGGGAAGAAAGTCCCGTCGCCGATCCCGAACTTTCCAAGCTGTCGAACAATCGCATGCGCTGGCGTCAGACGTTTCGCCTCGAGCCGCTCCAGAAGGGAAAGCTGGAACTGCCGATCAACGACGTCTACTTCCGTGCCGGTCCGAAGCCGGACAAGGGTAACTGGGAGTGGGTCCGGCAGGCGTGGAAGCCGATGAACGTCGAGGTGACGAGCGCCGTTTCCGTCGCGTCGTTGGACGAAATCAAGGACATCACGCCGATTGTGACCTGGCCCGAAGAGCCAAGGGCAGAGACGTGGAAGTGGGCCGCGGCGGGTGGTGGGGCCACTGTGATGGGACTCGGGGTTGCGGTTTGGCTGCGGCGTCGAAAGCGAAGTCGGCCGGTTGTCGAATTGCCGCCACATCAATGGGCGTTGCGCGAGTTCGAACGTATGGAAGCGCTCGACCTGGCGGGTTCGCGCGAGGTCGAGCGCTTCCATACGCTGCTGTCCGACGTGCTGCGTCGCTATATCGAGCTGCGTTTTGGGCTCCGCGCTCCCGAGCAGACGACGCCCGAGTTTCTCGAAGGGCTGCGACGGTCATCCGCGTTGCCTGCGGCCCAGCAAGAGCAACTTCGCGACTTCCTGCAGCGCTGCGACCTGGCCAAGTTCGCCCGCGCCGATTACTCGGTGCGCGAATGCCAGGCTGCCGCCGCGATGGCGCGCACGTTTGTCGAGCAGACCGTGCCGCAGCCCAAGTCGGGCGCGGAGAGGAACGGGGAGCTTGTGACACACCCGTAACGTCAGGCTTTCACTTCCTCGGGAATCATCTTCGGGTCCGGCACGGCGTTGGACTTCGGCTCGAACCACTCCGACTTGAACTCGATGCGTTCGTGGTTCTTCATGGCCAGGTTCGCGGTCAACGCGATGATGGCGTCGGCCATCGCGACCTTGCCGTGGCAGCGCGGTTCTAGACGCCACCTGGTCTTTTCATCCGGCGATTCGGCCTGCTGGTGCATGCGGATGCAGTAGGCGAAGTGCTCCATTTCCTCGCGATATCCCCGGCTAACGGGCCCGCTGCCCATCGCGGTCTGGCCGACCGCCTGCGCTTGCCGGGCTGGGCCGCCGCTGGTCGCCGAGGCGTCAAGCACGGGCTGTCCGCCGCCGCCGGCCGTTACGGTTACCGCGGTCGATCGGCCGACGACTCCACCACCCCGCTCTTGATAGAGCATTGCCTTCTGCTCCTCCTCCACCACCAGGGTGCCGCGCGTACCCATCACGCACTCTCCGTAGGGCTCGAACGAGTTGGTGTTGATCGAGGAGTAGGTGACGATGACGACGTCGTTCTTGTCCTTGATTTCCTTGCGGCCCGGATCGCCGTAGTAGTTCTTGCCAGGAAACTCGAAGGTGACGAAGACGTGGTCCTCGACCTCGCGGTCGTCGTGATAGAAGATCTTGCCGCCATACCCGGTGACTGCCAGCGGATGGACCTTGCCAAGAAAGATCGAGCAGGCATCGAGTTGATGGCTGCCAAGTTCCGCCATCAGGCCGCCGCCGGTGCGATTATAGAGCCGCCAGCGGACCAATTCCTCCATGTTCTTGTACCCGAGTTGCCTGATGCGGCTTTCCAGTGCGGCCCGATCCTTGTCGGCGATAGGCGGCCGCCAGCTGTCGCGCAGCATCGGCTGTCCGGTCTGCGGGTCCTTGCCACCGCCGTCCGCCGGCCAGCTGTTGTTGCGGTGCCACAAGGCCCGGATGTGCTTGATGTCGCCCAGCACGCCCGATTTGAGCACTTCGAGGCCATGCGCGTAGAGCAGGCTATAGTGGCGCTGGTGGCCAATTGCCAGGATGCGGTCGGTGTCCTCCGCGGTCTGGATCATGTCCTTGCACTGGGTCACGTTCCAGGCCATCAGCTTCTCGCACAGGACGTGCTTGCCGGCCTTCATGCAATCGATGGCCGCCGGCGCGTGCAGGTGCAACGGCAGGGCAATTACGACGGCCTCGATGTCCTTGCGCTCGTCCAGCATCTTCTTGTAGTCGTCGAACACCTGGATCTTTTTCTCGGCGTCTTCGCCGTAGATACGCCGGAATCCCTTGCGAATGTGATTGGGCTGGCCCTCGAAGATACGCTTTTGATTGGTCGGCCGGATATCGCAGATTGCGACGAACTCCAAGTAGTTGGGATTGTGCTCACCAACCAGGACGCCGCCCTCGTCACCGGCGCCGATGAGCGCCGCCTTGACCGGCTTGCCCTGGACCTTGCTAAACTCGTAGCCAAAGTAAGCAGCGGCAGCGACCGGTGTCACCGCGGCGGCCGAGACCAAGCCCTTCATGAAATCGCGGCGCGTGACGGCCTTGTCGCCGCCGCCCGCCAGGCTGCCGACGGCGCGCTCGAAGTTCGCCTTGCCGATATCCTTCTGCTCGGAGGTCAGGTCAATCGCCATTGGTGGATTCCCTTGGAGTAGGAGAGTGCGGGGTGATGGCCGCCGGCTCGGCACCGACCGGCAGCGGCGCGGCGCCGTTTTCCGGCGCCAGGTCCGGACGCGGCGTCAACCGGCCGGCATCGCGAATGACGGCCGGACGCGACGGCGACTTGCGCCAGCGAAACGGATTGAGAAACTGCACAAGCCCATCGAGCCCGACCCAGCACCCGCTGTACGTCGTCGCCAACGCCAGGAGCGCCAGCATCTCGATGATGTTTTTGTTGATGAACAGGTACGTCCCTTCCGCGCGAGGATTGGCCGGCAAACCGGGCAGTGCAGGCAATGCCAGCGTGAACATCAGCAGGAAGACCGCACCGCCGACGCAGGCGAGTCGCGTGAACAGGCCGAGCAACAAACAGAGGCCGACTGCGGTCAGTCCGTAGCGGACGATGGCATCGGCCCATTCGCGCTCCGTCCATTGCCGCCAGTGCAGTGGAGCGCTCGGCGCCAGCGGTCCTGCACGTTCTTTCTGCTCCGCGGTCAGGACCGATTGCAACTCCTTCTGCATATCCTTGGTGCGACTGTCCATGTCCTTACGCAGGTCGACCAGTACACGGTTCGCGTCGCCCTTGGCGGTGCTTAGTTTTGCGCTCAGGTCCGGGCTGAACGTCGCAAGTTCCTCGTCTTGCAGCTCGCGCGCCTTCTTGCGCGAGGCAACCTTGGCATTGTCGCCGGGGGTGAATAGCGGCACCCAGACGTCCTGAAGCTCGTGGACCTTGGCGATTTTCGTGCGATACTCGTCCACGCGTTGCGGCAACGTCATGTCCTGCTCGAACGTGACGCCGTAGCCTTCGCGCTTGACCTTCTTGCCGCCGTCGGTGCCAAGCAGCCAACGGACGTACTGGTCTTTTTGCTGCTGTAGTTTTGTTTCAGCGAGGGTGCGCTGCGTGGCATCGAGGCCATAGTGGTCGGTGAAGCGCTGAAGATAGGCGTCCCATTCCACGACTTGCGCACCGGGCATGCGTTGGTTCAACGGGATTTGCGACAGGTCGGTGCCGTGCGGCAATTGCAGCGGAGTCAAGCGTTCAATGAGCGGTTCGCCGGCCAGGTTGCGGAATTGCGGCGCCAGCGGGCCGACGGCTTCGCGTAGATAGCCGGCGCTCGTCCAGTTTTCCTTGTTCAGCTTCTCCAGTCCCTCGAAGAAGAAGTGCCAGCCGATCGCCAGCCGCAGCAGCACCAGGAACACAGGAGTGAATCGCGTCATGGGAGAGCCGGGACAGGAGGTTAATCAAAGGTTTGGCGGCGACAGATTGACCACGTCGAGGGCGAGTCCAAGGAGCACGGGCCGGGCGGCACCACCGGCGGGCAGGAGCAGTGCACCAATTTGCGGATGCGAATCGCAGTAGGCGCGAGCCTTATCGACACCGAGGACGAAGAATGCCGTTGCCAGGGCGTCGGCTTCCGCGGCGTTGGGGGCGATGACCGTTGCACTTGCCATGCCCTCGGCCGGCCAGCCGATACGCGGGTCGAGGATATGGCCCAGCTTTCGACCGTTATATTCCAGATGCTGGAAGGTGGCTGCGGAAGTCCCCAGCGCCCGATTCCGCAGCCGCACCACCGCCAGCCGTCGCGGTTCCCACGGGTGCGCCACGCCGACCAGCCAGCCGCGGTCATCGGTTGGGTCGGTCCCGATAGCATAAACGCTGCTATGGCCGCCGTGCAACAGGCCAGGCGAGGCGCTGTGATTCCGTCGCAGCGAATCGGCAACACGGTCCAATGCATATCCCTTGCCGATGCTGCCCAGATTGACTTCCAAGCCGCGCCGCCCGAAGCGCACGGCCCGGCGCTGATCGTCGAATTCCAGTTGAGCGCTGCCGACACGTTTGAGTACTTCGGCCCGCTCTTCGGGAGCAGGCACGCGGCCCGCCCGGCGATAGAATCCCCAGGCCTTGATGAGCGCGCCCATGGTGACGTCGAATGCGCCGCCCGTTTCTTCGCACAGGCGGGCCGAACGACGCAGCAGGAAGAAGAGGTTCTCTTCGAGCGACACCCAACCCTCCGCGGCGCCGCGGTTCAACCGGCTGACTTCGCTGCTGTCGCGGTAGACCGTCAGTTGATCCTCGAGCCGGTCGATCTGGTCCAGGGCTGATTCCGCAATGGATGTGGCGTCGGGCGTGCCGAACGGGAGCACCACTTCGAAGCGTGTCGCCATTGCTTCACGCGAGTAGCGGAGCAATGCCAGTTCCTGGGGCGTGTCGCGCGGAGGGGGTTCGGGGGCGTGCAAGGCGCCGACGACATTGATCAGGTCAGGGAGGAAATCGCGGCGGTTCATGGATCAAACGGCTTAGCCGCGATCCGCGGAAAAGCGTGAGTGGACGCTCCCCCGCGAGTCGCGGCTAAGCAAAAATGAGGATTGCGCGCGTCACTCGTTCACGTCGTGAATCATCGGCTCCAGTTGCTTCGTGTTGCGTTCGACGGCCAGGACGATGGTGCGTTCCTCGACGCCATCGCCCGACGCGGCAACGGCCGGGATGATCTGCCGGCTGTCCGGCAGACTGAACCGCATCGTGAAGGTGCCATCGGGCCGCAATTTGACCGGCTCCCCCTGGAGCGTTACCCGCGCGGTGGGTTCGGTCGCGCCGTACACGATCAACTCGGCATCGAGCTGGAACCAGAACTTGCGCTGCTTGCCGGGCGGATAGGCGCCGGAGCCGAAGCTGGTGACGGCCGGCGAGCCCATCGGTCGGCGCAGCCGTTCCTCGAAGAGCTGCTTGAGCTCGAGGCTGCTGGCGGTGGGATCGAAGCCGCCGGACATGGCGTAGATACGGTCGGCCTGCTTGGTGTCGATGTCGGACCAGTTTTCGTCAATGAGGTCGGTCACGTTGGCCCGCGGCGTCATGACGACGTTGGAGCGAGCGATCACGTAGAAGCGGCCGCGCTTCGAGAGATAGCCGATGTCCACGCGGAAGGACTTGGGCGGACTGCCGACTTCGATGTACCAGTTGTTGCAGCCGCCGTGAATGTCGATGTCGCGGAGGATTGACTCGGACGTGCTGGTCGTATCGTGGCTGCTGACGTCGAGGAGACGCAGGATCGGACGAGCACCATGCCATTCCTGTCCCAGCGCCGATTCGGCCCGCGCAATAGCGTTGCGGGTCAGTTCCCAATAGGCGTGCAGCCAGAACGGGTCGCGGACCATGACAACGATGCGGTCCTTACCGTAACCGTGGGGCAGATGCTTGGGCACCTTCGCGGACAGGTCGCGGGTGGGCACCCCCACGTCGTACTTGCTGCGTTCGACCTGTTCTTCCGCCGAGGGGCTTCCGGAAGTGTTTCGCGCGGCCGCAGCTTGGTGCCGGGGCCGCGCCTTGCCGTTCTTTTCCGGAGCCGGCTTGGCCTCGGCGGTCTGAACCTTGACCTTGGTTGCTTTCTTTGTGGCGGGCTTGGACTTGGAGGGGGTCAGCGCCTTGACCAACTCGTCCTTTTCCATTGTTTTCCAGCCGCTGATGCCCTTCTTCCGCGCCATCTCGGCCAAGACCTTCCTGGTACAGGCCCCCAACTGGTCTTTCGTCATGGGACAACTCCGTCGGCACCTGTCCGCAACAGGCACATGGTTAGAACCAGGGACAACATCCTTGTGGTTGTTCCAGGCTCCCGGAGTTCCTTTCCAGGGAGTGATGCAGGACTCTTTTCGGTCGCGGCGGACAGTCCCGAAACGGGATTGCCGCGGCATTCAGCAGGAAGGCAGCAGCGATTCGACCGTGCCGGAAGACGGGCGTTGGATATTCAGAAGATCGACAAAAAAAGGCAATCCTTCTTGACAAAGAGGGTTGCCTGCTCGTAATCGTACCGCCAACGCAACGCCGAGTGGGGCACCATCGCGTCCACTGAGGGTGAGGCTGTCGAGTGACGAGGGAGCCATCGTGTCGAGAGTTCCACTGAGTTCAACGTCCCCCCTCCGGCCTGCCATGCTAAACCACGATCCGGCGCTTGTCAACGACTATTTCGCACCTGCGCCACGAATTTACGCATAAAAACACATGGTTGGGCCATTCCAACCACGGTTAGCGCCGCTGCCCCAGAGGCAAAAACCCAATTGCGGCCCCACCATTCCATAGGCCAACCGCTGGCTCCTATACGCTCTCGGGGTAGGATGGGGTTCATCCAGTTCCCATCGCCATCCCTCCGGAAGGAGAAACATCAAAACATCACGCGTCATACTGCTGGGTGGCTGACCGTTGACTCGCTCCGTTGGCATCCTTACACTGATCGCTCCGAGCGTCGAGCGTAACGTCTCGATCCCCTCTTGCCAGGGAGCCGCGGATGGCGATTGCAATTAATTTCGACAAAGCGCGGATGGAGCAACTGCTGGATTGTTTGAACAAGGGGCGCCCCATCGCCGGCGTCGAATCGGTGGACGACTTCCTGGCGCTCGCCGGTGCTTGCTTCTTCATGGCCATGAGCCAAGGGCCGGAATTGCAGAAAGGCGTGGACTGGTCGCTGTTGACCCAGGAACCGCCGCCAGACGAAGAAGGCGGCGACACCTTCGTTCCCGAGATTCACGCCGCCATCGAGTATTACGCTCAGCTGGCCCTGCTCCTCGCCGACGGCGGCTACGATCAGAGCTTCGAACCGAAGCACAAGGCCATCGTCCTCATCGATGACGGCGACAAGACGGTCATTCCCGTCGAAGGCATGCGTGCCGACACCGAGCGGGAAGCCGAAGAAGAGTGACAATTCCCACCGCAGCCCTTCTCCCCCAAGCACCATGAAGATCACCCGCGTCGAGCCCATTTACCTGCGTCTTCCTGACATCAATGAACGCTGCGATGGCAGCCAGGACACGCTGGTTGTTCGCGTCTCTACGGATTCGGGAATCGTCGGCGTCGGCGAGGTCGATTCGTCGCCGGCGGTCGCCAAGGCGGCCATCGAGGCGCCCATGTCGCACAAGATCTGTCGCGGCCTGGCCGAGTGCGTCCTTGGCGAAGACCCGATCGAGATCGATCGCCTGGTGCATCGCATGTACGAAGGCACGATCTTCATGGGCCGGCAGGGCGCGGTCATCCAGGCCATGAGCGGCGTCGAGATCGCGCTGTGGGACATCTTCGGCAAGGCGGTCAAGCGGCCTGTCTATCAGCTGCTGGGCGGCGGCTTCCGCAAGAAGTTCCGCGCCTACGCCTCCATCCTGTTTGGCGACACGCCGAAGGAGACCGAGGAGATCGGCAAGCGCTGGGTCGGCGCCGGCTTCAAGGCGGTGAAGTTCGGTTGGGGACCAATGGGACAGAGCGAGGAAAGCGACATCGCTCACGTCCGCGCCGCTCGGCGCGGCATTGGCCCCGATGCGGAGTTGATGATCGACGCCGGCCTGTGCTGGGATACCGCCACGGCAATCCGGCGCTCCAAGCAGTTCGAGGAGTTCCGCCCCACCTGGCTGGAAGAGCCTCTGCATCCGGACAACGTGGAAGGGTACGGCCGGTTGGTGGCGCAAAGCCCCATTAAGATCGCCGCGGGCGAGGAGGTCTGCGATATCAAGGAATTTCAGCGTTTGATGGACGTGGGCGGCATCGACGTCGTTCAAGTGGACGTCACGCGCATGGGCGGACTGGCGCGGTCCAAGCGCGTCGGTTGGGAATCGGCCGAACGCCATCGCCTCTGCGTCAATCACTCGTACAAAACCGGCGTGAATATCGCCGCGTCGCTGGCCTTTGTGGCCGCCCTGCCCAACAGCCACTACTTCGAGTACTGCGTCGAACAAGGGGCCCTTCGGCAGACGCTGACGAAGCAGCGCTTTCCCGTCGTTGATGGCGAGATCGGCGTACCGGAGGAGCCTGGCCTGGGTGTCGATCTCCATGAGAGCATCGTCGAGAAATACCGCGTCAAGTAGCAGATCACGGAGTCATCCGATCACCGGCATCACTTTCACCGGCGTCAGGATGCGCTTCTCCGCATCCCATGCCCCGATCCCGACCAGCGTCTCCTTCCCCTGGACCATCGCCACCGCCTCCGCGGATTTGTCGCTCGCACTCGCACCTGGACACAGACACTGTCCGTGCCGCAAGCGCTGCGTTTCGGCGGCCGTGACGGCAATGTTCGGCAACTCCGCCACCGCGGCGATGAGCGGGAGCAAACGTCGCTGTGCTTCGCTTGCGAGCGCATCGAGTCCAATCCCGGCTGACGCCTCGAACGGTCCGACGCGTGTCCGGCGCAGTGAATCAATCAGTCCACCGCAGCCCAGTCGCTCTCCCAGGTCGCGCGCCAGCGACCGGATGTACGTCCCCTTGCCGCAGCGCACTTCCAGGTCAAGTTTCGGATAGACGTATGAAATGACGTCGATTTGATAGACCCGGACACGTCGCGGCGCCAGCGTCACTTCATGGCCACGTCGCGCCAGGTCGTAAGCGCGTCGGCCGCTGATCTTGGCCGCGGAGTACGCGGGCGGTACCTGGTCGATCGCGCCGACGAACGATTGCAGCAATTCGTCCAGGACTTCACGATCCGGCGCGGTCGCTCCGTCCATCGGTGTGATGGTGCCGTCGACGTCTTCCGTGTCGCTGCGGGCGCCGAGGCGGATGCCGGCGCGGTAGGTCTTGTCCATGTCCTGCACGAACTCCGTCAGGCGCGTGCCACTGCCGACGGCAAGGACCAGGACGCCGGTAGCCAGCGGATCGAGCGTGCCGGTGTGGCCCAGGCGCGTGCCGCGCGGGAACCAGGACTGGGCTCGGTCCACCGCGTCGCGCGACGTGACGCCGCCGGGCTTGTCCACGACCAGGAAGCCGTGCAGCGAAGAAGATTCCATGAGGCACCTTGTTCCACGGCTGACGCGAACCGACGCACCCTATCCGCCCTTCCGCGGGGCTAGTATAACGCATCTGCCCACACGAAGGAGAGACGGAGGGCGGGGGCGATCGGTTCGCGCCCTTGCGGTTGAAGCGAAGGGACCGGTTCATGACGGCCGCGGCGGTATGCGTCATCTTCAATCCGATGGCTGGTCGCGGCCGGGCAACCCGGCAGCTGGAACGGTTGCGCAAGCACTTCGGCGGTGCGGTGGACCTGCGTCCGACCGACGCCGCTGGTCACGGTGACGAGCTCGCCTTCAAAGCAGTTCGCGAGGGCTTTGACCACGTCGCGGCGGCCGGCGGCGACGGCACCGTTCATGAAGTCGCCAACGGCATCCTCCGCGCTGGGCGGCCCGAGGTCGTGTTTCATCTCTTGCCCGTCGGGTCGGCCAACGACTTTGCACACGCCGTCGAACGCGAGCAAGCGGCAAGCCCCGGTACGTCCGTCCGCCGCGTCGACGTCGGACTGGCGCGGCGTGGCGATGGTCTGCATCGCTACTTTGTCAACGGGTTGGGGCTCGGCTTCAACGGTGCAGTCACGCTCGAATCGCGCAAAATTCGCTGGCTGCGCGGCGTGCCGCTCTACGCCCTGGCGCTGATCCGTGCGTTGCGGCACCGCTTTGAGTGTCCCGAGATGACGGTGGTACTGGACGATCAGACGCGTCAGGTGCCGACATTGGCCCTGACCGTGGCCCTGGGCCGGCGCGAAGGCGGGTTCGTACTCGCTCCCGACGCGTTGTTGACCGATGGCCTGTTCGACTACGTTCAAGCGGGCGCACTACGCCGCTGGGAACTGCTGCGCTATTTGCCGCAAATGGTAACCGGTCGGTTGCCGACCGATCATCCACAACTCTGGACAGGACGCTGTCGAACGGTGCAGGTCGAATCGCCGACGGCATTGACGGTTCATCTCGACGGTGAATTCCTTTGTCAGGCCGCGGACGACGTGCATCAGATTGACGTGACTCTGCTTCCCGCTGCATTGGCCGTGCAGGTGGAACGATTCGCGTCCTGAGTTAAAATTCCATCGGCTCCGGCCAGGCCATCGCGACCTGGAAAACCTTGCCGTCGCCGATACGTCCGGTGCGCGCTGCCCGCACAATGCGATCGGCCACTTCTTCGGCGCGGTCATCGCTCACACAGACGCTGATTTCAACCTTGGGGAGAAACGCCAGGCTGTACTCGCTGCCGACATAGCGGTCCAGATAGCCTTTTTGCCGGCTGTAGCCCTTGGCTTCGCGCACCACGCAAGCGCTGACGCCGAGTTCCGCGACGATGCGCAGAACGGCCTCTGCACGGAAGGGTTTCACAACGATGGTGAGTTGTTTCATCGGCGAAGTATCGTACCGCCGATGGCGCTCGGGAACAATCACGTTTGCGGAATGCAGATCCGCAAAATGCCGCCTGCCAGTGGCGGCAGCGCGTACCCGCTGATACACCTACCATTGTTACTTCTTCTAACGACAAGACGTTTCACCCGGTCCCAAGGATTGTCTCATGGGCACGCCCGTCGGTCAGCCGGTGCACATCCTCGACTCGCCCCAACTCCTTATCGATCTCGATGTCGTGGATGCGAACCTGAATCGCCTTCTCGCCGCCTGCCGGCAGCGGGGCGTGGACCTGCGCGTACACTTCAAGTCGCTGAAGTGTACCGGGCTGGCCAGATACCTCGCATCGGCAGGCGTGAAGGGCTTCCTGGCTGCGAAATTGAACGAGGCCGAAGCACTCGTCAATGCGGGTCTGACTGACGTCTATATCGCCAACCAGGTGGTTGGCGCGATGAAGCTGGCCCGCCTGGCCGCGCTGGCCGGGCGCGCCTCGGTGCGCGTCTGCGTGGACGACGCCGAAAACATCGCACAGATGGGCCAGGCAGCCCAGAAGGTCGGATCGACCATCGGCGTCCTGGTCGAGGTGGATATTGGTATGAATCGCTGCGGCGTCGCTCCAGGGGAGTCGGCGCTACCACTGGCGCGGCAGATCCATTCGACGCCCGGACTGCGATTTGTTGGCTTGCAGGGTTACGACGGGCATTTACAGATGCTGCCCAACGTGGCGGAACGGCGCGGCAAGTGTCTCGAAGGTCTGGAGCAACTCGTCGGAACACGACGGTTGATCGAAAAGGCGGGAATTCCAGTCGAAGTTGTCACTGGTGGCGGCACGGGCACCTGGGAATGGGTCAGCGCGTTTCCGGGTATGACAGAAATCCAGCCCGGATCGTTTGTCATCATGGACTGCGCTTACCACGCGGTACGGCCAGAGTTCGGCTGTGCATTGTCCATTCGCGCTACGGTCGTGAGCAAACGGCCGGGACAGTATGTCCTCGACGCAGGCAGCAAGGCGATTTCACGCGACTTCGGCACGCCCGTCGTCAAAGGCCGGCCGCAAGACACTGTCTTGAAGTTGTCGGAAGAACACGCGCGGGTCGAATCGAACGACGAGTCCGTGCGCGTGGGCGACACGTTTGAGATCATCCCCGCTCACTGCTGTGCCACGATGAACCTCCACCGCAGCTGTGTGGGAGTGCGGAAAGGGAAGATCGAAGCATTGTGGCCCATTGAGGCCAGCGGCCGATACGACTAGCCAGCGGCCGTCACGGTGCCGCTGGCTGGGAAATGGATTTGATTCCCGGAAGGAGTGTCGGTCAGAGTTGTCGGTGAAGTACCAGGGCATCGACCGGACCCCGTGATGCGTGCCGGAACACGCCTGGCAGTCGTCCAACCACGGCAAAGCCGCACTTCTCCCACACACGCAGCGCTGCGGTATTGGTACAGACCACAAAGTTGAACTGCATGGCCGTGAACCCGAGCCGACGCGCCATCTCCAGCGAATGTTCGCACATGGCCAGGGCGATGCCCTGGCCGCGAGCGCTCTCGGCCACGATATAGCCCGCGTTCGCAACGTGAGCGCCACGGCCCAGCTGATTGGGACGCACGTAATAAGTGCCGACCACTTCTTGTCCGTTCATCTCAGCGACGTACGCCAAGGCCGGGGGCTCGACCCACAACTTGCGAGCCACCTCTTCAGGCGTTTCCGCATCGTAAACAAAAGCATCACCGGCCAACGCGACACGACGAAACATCTGCCAGATGGCTGGCCAGTCGGTGTTGGTCGCTGTGCGGATGGCGTGCATGGCTCGGCGCAAAGCCTGGATCGGCACTGTTCAGTTCGCGTCGGCTCGGGTCTTGACGAACGGTCCGCCGAGCACGAACTCGCCTTTGGCTTGTTCGCAGATGTGTCCGACGCGAACCAGCATAATGGCTGGAGTGTCGGAGTTGCTTCGCCGAACCGTGATGGCCAGGAGAGTGCCCGGCGCAAAGTGCTGTCCGACGGACAGTGCCATACCACCGGTTGAAATGTTGATGACCGTGGCGCTCCAGGATGGCCCGATGCGCCCGGTGACGGCCCGGCACGAGGCAGCCAGCGCACAAGGATGCCGCTCGGATAGGCGTCGCTCAAGGCCCTTTCGTAAGAGCGGTGCCGGCGAGACGGGTGTGGGGATGAGTGTCATGTGTCTCGATTCTCCTTTCGCCCAAAATGTAGGTCACGATCTGGCTCGAGGAGAAAAAAAGTTCGTTTTTGGCAAACCCCGGAAGCCTGTTTCTGCACGCTTGAGCGCGGTCGTTGGCCCGACACGCAAGCGACGGATAAGTTGTGCCTCGCTTGCGTGTCGGCCCAACGACCGGGGTCTTCAAGCTGCGCACATCTTGAAAACGAAAAATGCCCCGCTGCCTGCTCTCGGTGCCGTCCAGTCAGCCGAGAACCGCCCAGCGGGGCTAGAGAGCCGGAAAGCCACAGGGGGGGATTGTGGCGACCACCGGCCCATTCGGAGTAAGAAACGCCACTCAGTGGGCGATGCTGAGCGGCTCTCCCAAAGGAGGGAGATATTGACGTACCTAGTCGCAGATAGTCTACAAACACGTTTTTGTGTGGCAAGAATATTTTGACGAGATCGTCAAAAACACCAGGCCATCAAACGCAAATGCCACGGGCCTTCGGCAAGCGTAACAGTCGCTCGCAAAGGCCCGTGGCTAAGACTTGTAATTCCAAGCACTTACTTCTTGAAGAGCTTGTCGACTTCCTCGTCACTGAGCTTTTCCTTGCCATCGTTGCTATCGACTACCAGTGCGATGCCGCTGGGCGTGACCCAGACAACGTGATTGCCCAGGCGGAAGACTTCCTTCACTTCGGGATGCCGTTCCAGGATGCGGAAATAAGCTTCGCTCATCGCCTTGACGGTCAGGGTCGTCGTCTTGGAGTCAAAGCCCTCGTCGATCCAGACGCCGCCGATTTCCAGGCAGGTGCGGCCAGCGACCTTGCGAAGAGCGGTTTGCTCCAGGCGGCACTGGTTGCGAAGGTTGTTCGACTGCACCGACAAATCGACTCCCAGTTTTCCGTTCTGCACGCTGTTCTGGTCACGGCGGAAGAACGCGGCCCGGGCCTGGTCGTAGGCCGCCTTCTTCTCCTTGGCGTCCTTGAACGCCTCGGCTTCCGCCTTGCTCAGGCCGTCCATCGGCGCGCTATCGAGCTTGCGATCTTCGTAGTTGTTGCGATTCGCCGCGCCCTCGCCCGCCTTGCCCTGCGTCTGCTTGGCGAAGTCGGCGAGCCTCAACGGAGCCGCACCGGGCGCTTGTTGCAGCGCTGCCGGGGCGCCGGCTCCGCCGCCCGGACGCTTGTTGCCTGCTGCCACAGGGCCCTCGGTGACGACCAGGTAGCTAGTGTACGGCGTGGCGATGCCGTATTTCTTGGCCAGCGCCGTCACTTCGTCGACAAGTTCCTTCTTCTCGCCGTTGACGCGGATCTGGTCGAGCAGGTAGCCGACCTTGCGCCGCGCCCACAGGTGCTCGACGAATTCGCGGTCTTCCTTGGTCTTCTCGACGAACTCGACCGGGTAGGTGAATTCCTTCACCTCGGTGCCGGCCTGGCCGATCAGCTTGACTTCGGCCTTTCCCTTGCCCTGGTAGCGGCCCATGACAACCACCTGTCCGCCCTTGTACAGGTCGGGAAGTTGGGGCGGATAGACCTCTTGAAGCGTGACGTCGGCGCCGCCGACCGTCAGCTTCAGGTTGGCCAGCACCGGGTGGCTGATCTTGCTGTACAGGGCCGCGGTCTTGGTCTCGATGTCTTCGGCCGGGCGAACGTAGGTGCTGACGCCACGCGTACTCTCGGACAGGCGATCGAGGAAGCTGGCGTTGACGTCGTCGCCCACGCCGAAGCTGAAAATGCGAGTGTTGGCGGTATTCTTGGCGGCGACGTTCTTCAGGATCTTCTCCGGGTCCTTTTCGCTGGTGCTGGGCATGCCGTCGGTGAAGAAGATGATCGTAAACGTGCGGCCCATATCATTGGAGCGCATGTCCATGGCATCGAGCAGGGCATCGTTGATGTTGGTGCCGCCGGTCGCCTTGAGCGAATCGACCCACTTTTTGCCTGCATCCAACTCGTCGGCCTTGGCGGGCGTCAATTCGGCGCGGTATTTGTTGACCTTGGCCGAGAACTCGATGACGGCGAAGCGGTCCTTGTCCGTCAGCTGACCCAGGCAATAGTTCAGCGCCTTCTTGGCCTGGTCCAGCTTCGGGCCGCGCATGCTGCCCGAGGTATCGAGGACGAGGACTACGTCGCGCGGGATCTGGAAGTCCTTGGGCAACTCGACCTTCGGTGACAGCAGCATCAGGAAGAAGCCGTCTTCGTCCTTGATCGGTCGATGGGTCAGCGTGGTGACGCCGATGTCCTTGGTGCCCAGCGAATAGAAGACCTGGAAGTCCTTGTCCAGCACGCCCTGGTTGCGGGCGAAGCTGAAGGTCACTTCCTTGTCGCTGGCGCGCTTGACGTCGATGGCGTGCGTCGGACTATAGAGGTTCTGGACGTTGTGCTGGGACTTGACGGTGCCGGTGAACGCAAGTTCTTCCAGCGTGGCAGTCGCCTTGCCGTCGGTCTTGAGCGGGTAGGTGTACTCGATGGTGTCGCCCTTGCGCTCGGCGATGGAGGCGTAAGTCAGCATGACCTTCTGATCGGCCTTGGCCGGAATAGCGCTGACCTTCAGCTTGAAGAGTCCGCGATTCATGTACTCCAGCAGCGCCGGGTTCTGGGACCGACGAATGACGTCGGTGTAGATTGCTGCTGCCTTCTTGGCCTCGATCAGCTCGCCTTTGACTTCCTTGCCGTTGATCCACATGCTGAACTCTTTGACACTGGCGCCTTCCGGAGCCGGGAAGACGTACGTCGCTTCGAGAGGCCGATCCGTGTGATTACGGAACGTCTGTTCAACGCGCGTGGTTGCGGCCTGGTCGTCGATGGTGATGGCGACCTTGTGATGGAGCATTGCCAGCGGCGGTACGCTGACGTCGTCCGGGATGAGGATCCCGTGGGCGTGCGCGGCGGGAGCCCAGAGTGCGAGGATGGCGAGAATGGGCAAAAGGCGGCGCATAGCATTTCCCTTTCGTGAACGGGCGCGGATCGGTTCCACCCCTAAGACGAGGCGGAGCGGGACAGAGATTGCACCGCAGGCCGCGCCGTTACAATGAACCGAATGGAAATTCGCCGTTTGGTGACGGTGCAAGCGTCCGATTTCACCGTTTCGTGACGGTCACGGCCTGTCCCGTGGACGCCTGAAGCCGGGCCAAAAGCGCGCACCGTTCTCCGCAGAGGCTTTGCGATCAGATGTATTCGGTCAGGAACCAGCCTGGATTAAAATAACGTGTAGATAAACGGTGCTGCCGCGGTCCCAGACATAAGCATGAGCAGGCTCATCAGCAGGAGGACAATGATGATGGGAAGGAGCCACCACTTCTTGTTGTCGCGCAGGAATTCCCAGAATTCGCTGACAATGCCACGATCAGATTCAGTCGCAGCAAGCCTCTGCAGTTCATTGTCCGGCTCGTTCATTGGGGGCTCCGGGGAATCCTGCGCGATTCATTGCCGACGCGGAAGTACCGTTGCGTCAATAAGTACCTGCGCAATCAAATCCTGGCCCTCAGCAGTCGGGTGCGCGTCCTTCCGATGGTGCAGCCAGCGCCCGAGTTCTGAGACTTTCGTCCGAAAAGCATCACAAGTATCGACATAGACAATATCATGACTCTGACACCAGGCGGAAAGCCGTTCGATCGCCGCGGTTCGGGAGTATCGTTCGTTGTTGCCAAATGTTACATTCCAGATTTCATCGTAAACCTGCGGCAGATATGGAATACCAACGATCACCAAACGGGCGTTCTGCTTTTGGGTCTCCTTCTGAAGGCGAAGCAGAAGGGCGTACAAGAGCTCCCACTGATAGCGGTGCTTTTCGGCAATTTCCTGTTCCAGCACCACGTCCATGTTCGGCCATAACGTGTTGCCACCAACTTTAACATGACTGCCAACCCAAAGCGCTGTATTGCTGCGACGCAGATAGCGAAAGGTTGCGAAAGATCCCAATGTCCGACGAATGGTCACCGCCGGTAGGGAGCGCGACTCGGACCCACTTGCACGTGTCGGCTCCGAGTGCTTTTCCACCAGCGTGCCCGACTCATCCAGATCAAAGTAGTCACGCTCCTTGTCGTCGCCGTAGATCCAACCGCCACGGTCGGGTGGTAAGAGATCATACAGGTCTGTCGCATAGGAGAACCCCGCAACCACATAGTGGGGTTTTAAGAGCGGCCCCTGATCGGCCAGCCGCAGCAGATACTGGTGAACGCTGTATCCAGGGCAGGCGGCATTGTAGGTGCGGTATCGAGGCAGATTATCGTCGCCGTTCAACTTGTGTTCCAGTCGTTTTGGCCAAGCCTCGTGCTGAGAAACTCCCACCGCAAAGGTATGAGAATCGCCGAGAACCAAAACGCGGGTCTTCGCTTCGTCCCCAGGCTGCGGGGGTAAGTCGTTCATGTGCAATTCGTTTATTGTGCCAGAGGCGACGAATTCAGGCGTGCCGACACGAAAGGTCCCCTTGGCCGGTTTCCACCCCCAGCGAGCATCAGCCACCCAGGCGCCACCTGGTCCTTCGGTAAACGTCTGGGATTGCTCACCGTGTTCAAGCAGACGAAATATGATTTCGACCACAACAAATGATGCTAGCAGCGAAAGCGAAAGCGACACCAGGCGAAAGACGAGAGCGCGAACCCAGGACTTTTTCCTTCTCCCGCCGTTGTCGGCCGGAGCAGTATTACGCAGTTCCATGTGCATCCTCACCTGTGCGTTGAAAAGAATAAACGAAGAATAAAGGGAGGAAGAACAAGAGCGGATTTCCTTACTAAAACCCACATACCAGGGGGTAAGAATAAATGGGTCAGGTTAGCCTCCGCGCCGCACGTGGCTCTCCGGCGGTCTGTGAAAAAGAGTCCAGAAAGCATGACACTTCATGGGGAACTATCTAGCTAGGTGCTGCTTCGGGCCCTTTCGTTGGCCTACCGTGTCGGGGTGGAATGGATCGCAAGCCCAACGGCACCGTCGCCTCACGGCCCGGTTGAGGAGGTGATAGACATATCCGGCATGAGAGCATGGGGTACGCTTGGCCATACGGAGAGGATAAAGTCGTGTCGGCGAACCCGTCAACAGAAAATCCGACCTGACCCAGACGCGTCCTCTTTGCGCCTAATTCCACGATCCGCAACTAGCTCAGTGCGACGAGCTGATCGCCGCCAAACGGGCCCAACTGCCAGACCGTGCGGGCGCCAGGCCCTTCGTGTTCCATTTTCCAGAGTGGCAAGTGCTGGTAGCGTGTGACAAAATCAAAACCGACCTGAAACACCGCGAGGGCCGCAGCATGGCGTCCGAGGCAAGTGAGGTACTGGTGGCGGGCGCCGGCCCGGTTGGTCTTCTGATGGCCTGCGAACTGGCCCGGCGCGGCGTTGGGGTTCGGATCATCGACAAGGCAGCCTTGCCCTCTTCCCTGATCCGCGCGATCGGCGTCGCCTCACGCAGCTTGGAGATCTTTGCCGACGTCGGCGTCCTCGACGCCGCCCTGGCCGCGGGGCAGCGGGCGGAGTTCAGCCGGATCTACATGGAAGGCAAGGAGGTCCTCGCGGCACGCGTCGACCGCTTCGAGGCGCCCTATCCCTACATGCTCCACGTGATTCAGCCGGAAACCGAGCGCATCCTTGCCGAAGAACTTGCCCGCCTGGGCGTGCAAGTCCAGCACGGCTGTGAACTGGTCGGCCTTCGGCAGAACGACGAAATCGTGGAAGCCTCGCTGCGCTGGAGCGATGGACGAATGGAATCCGCATCGTGCCGCTATCTGGTCGGGTGCGATGGAGCGCACAGTGCGGTGCGAAAGGGCCTTCGCCTGCCGTTCGAGGGTGCTGCGTTTCCCGTGGACTTCCTCCTGGCCGACGTCGTGCTCGACTGGGACGTGCCGCACGATGGCGTTGTCCGCTTTCACGGTCCGGACGGCTTCCTGGTCGCGGTGATGATTCCGGGCGATGAGAAGCGCTACCGCATTTCCACGGCCGTGGCCAAGATGCGCATCGAAGGCGGCGAACTGGTCGTGGAAGAGGAATCTCCCGCAGGGGACGTGCAGCGGGCCGAGCCGACGAGCGTGGAGATCGAAGCGCTGATCGCCAGCCGGGGCCGGGTGCAGGCACGTGTGGTCAGGCTCAACTGGACATCTTATTTCCACATCAGCATGCGCCAGGTCCCGCAGTATCGCGTCGGCCGAGTTTTTCTCGCAGGCGATGCGGCTCACATCCATCCGCCGACGGGTGGCCAGGGAATGAACACCGGCTTGCAGGACGCTTACAACCTTGGCTGGAAGCTGGCCCTGGCCATCGTCGGCAAGGCACCGCCGGGCCTGCTCGACAGCTATCATGCCGAGCGCCATCCCATCGGCGCCGCCACGGTCCAGCGAACGCAACAGGCCTCCGAGCAATACTTGCATCCGCCGACCGACCCGGCCGTGGAGGAGCAGGCCGCCGTTGTCAATTCAATGCTGCTCCTGAACTACCGCGGCAGCCCGATTGTCGGCCCTTCCACCAATGTGCCCCCAAGCATCATCGGCGGCGACCCCCAACCCGGCGACCGCGCTCCCGACGCGACGGTCGCGGACGCTGTCACCGGCCAGCCTCGCCGCCTGTTCGACGTCTTTCGCGGCATCACCCACACGCTGTTACTGACTCTCAACCATCCGGACGACAAGGACGCCTCGCGCCGTGTCCGCGAGCTCGCGACCGCCGTGAAAGCGCGACGCGGCCAGCAGGTCACCGTCCATGTCATCGTTCCCCAGGGCACGAAGCCGGCGGGCACCTGGTCGGGGTCGGTGCTCATCGACGCGGATGGAGCATTTCACAAGGCCTATGGCGGAGACTCGCTGTTCCTGGTCCGGCCGGACAAGTACATCGGTTTCCGCAGTGCTTCCGCGGATGGCGCGGCCCTGAATGTGCACTTGCGCGGCATCCTGGGCGCCTGATACTGTGGTGTTGACGAGCGCGGTTCCTCTTCGACCGCTCCCGATCGGTCGGATACCGTTCACGACTTGACGGGCTGGTGGTTGGGATCGCGCTGGGGAAGGCTTGCGTAACCTGGGTTTCTTGTTCGGCCTGCTTCTTGGTGCCGTCGGGAAAAGCCGAAATGGGAATTGCAACGGCTATGGTTGGCCGCGGCGGGCCCACGCGGCTTGTCATGGTCGCACGCCCCGCGTCAATCGGGCGGCACCAGAGGGTTTCGAGGATTCTCATCGACTTCCGGAGGCTGACGAAGTTCGGCGGCTGCAGCTTGCTTTTCGGCTGCCTTGATCCGTTCCCAATTGCGTTTCACCTCTTCCACACTGCTGACCTTCGTCGAGCCGAAAACATGGGAATGTCGGCGGACCATCTTTGCGGTGATGCCCTGGACCACCTCCGTAATCGAGAACGCCTTGCGGTCGGTGGCCAGCTGCGCATGCAGCACCACCTGCAGCAGGAGGTCGCCGAGTTCCTCCTGGAGCGACCGGTCGTCGCCTCGTTGGATGGCGTCCAGCACCTCATTGGCCTCTTCGAGGAGGTAAGGCTGGAGCGACTGATGGTCCTGTTCCAAATCCCAGGGGCAGCCGGTGCCGGGCGTGCGCAGTGCGCGGACGACGGCCACGAATTGTTGAAACGCACGAGCAGCTTCGTCTAGTTGCATGACACGTCACCTGAAACCTGTGACATTCTCTCCATTTGTGGGGCACGTTTGTGACGTGCCGACTGCGACTGGTGGCAAGTTACAAACGTGCCCCACAAAAACTCGGCGCGCCAAGCAGTCATCCCTGAACTGTTTCCAAAAACCGTGCCAGATACTTTGCGGTCGGGCTCGCCGCATTCCTCGCCACGTCCCCGGGCGCGCCCGAGGCGACCACGCGGCCGCCTTCGTCGCCCGCACCCGGCCCCATATCGAGCATCCAATCGCTCCCAGCGACGACGCGCATGTCGTGTTCCACCACGATCACGGTGTTGCCCCCATCGACCAGTCCATCCAGTTGCGCCAGGAGTTTCTCCACGTCCGCGGGGTGCAGACCGGTCGTCGGTTCGTCCAGGATGTACAGCGAGTTGCCGCGCTGGGCGCGTTGCAGCTCGGACGCCAGCTTGATCCGCTGCGCCTCGCCGCCGGAGAGTTCGGTTGCTGGCTGACCGAGCCGAAGATAGCCCAGGCCGACCTCGCGCAGGACGTGAAGGGCGTGACGCAATGGCCCTTCATCAGCGAAGAATCCGTACGCGTCATCGACCGTCATGCCGAGCACATCGGCGATGGACCGAGCCCGATACTTGATCTCCAGCGTTTTTGCGTTGTATCGAGCCCCGTGGCAGTTTGGGCAAGGAGCGTAGACGCTGGGAAGAAACAGCAGCTCGACCATGACGAAACCTTCGCCCTCGCAGGTCTGGCATCGGCCCTTGGCGACGTTGAAGGAGAACCGTCCGGGGTCGTAGTGGCGGGCACGGGCCATCTTGGTTGCGGCAAAGAGCTTGCGCACATGATCGAAAAGCCCCGTGTAGGTGGCCAGGTTTGATCGTGGCGTTCGTCCAATCGGCTTTTGATCGACTCGCACCAGGCGCTTGATCCCCTGCAGGCCATCGGCGATGTGGCCGCCCAGTGTGACGACCGCCGCGCGTTCCAATTCGTCGACTTCCTCCTCGCCTTCCACGATTACATGGCCGAGTTGTTCCGCGACCAGGTCCACCAGGACCTGGCTGACGAGGCTCGACTTACCCGAGCCGGATATGCCCGTCACGGTGGTGAACACCCCAAGCGGAATGTCCACATCGAGCTTGTTCAAGTTGTTGCGCGTCACGTCTCGCAAACGAAGCCAGCTCCGCGGAGGGCGCGGCATTCGGCGGGGAGCGGCAGTGGTGCCGAAGAGATACCGCCGCGTCTGGGACTCTTCCACATCCTTCAGCCCTTGCAGGGGACCGCTGTAGAGTATGATGCCGCCGTGTTGGCCGGCTCCCGGTCCGACATCGACAATCCAGTCGGCGTGCCGGATCACATCCAGTTCGTGCTCGACGACGAACAGTGAATTGCCGGAGGTCTTCAACTGGTTGAGCGCCATCAGGAGTGCCTCCGTGTCCGCCGGGTGGAGTCCCGCGGACGGCTCGTCGAGGACATACACCACACCAAACAAGTTGGAGCGAACCTGGGTGGCGAGCCGCAAACGCTGGAGCTCACCCGGGGAGAGCGTTGGGGTGCTGCGTTCGAGGGTCAGATAGCCAAGTCCCAGGTCGAGCAGCACCGTGATCCGCTTCAGCAGGTCCTCCGCAATGCGTCGAGCCACAACCGCTTTCTCCGGATGCTCGACCGCCGCCCTCGCCAGGGACCTGGCGCTTCCATCGGCAAAGGGACGCAAGACTCCGGCCAGGCGTTTGAGCGGCAGGCGCGAAACGTCGGCGATGTCGAAGCCGGCAAAGGTCACTGCCAAGGCCTCGGGGCGAAGGCGCTTGCCGTGACACGTCGGGCATTCGGTGCTTACCAGGTAGCGAGCCACCCGCTTCTTCATCAGCGGGCTCTGGGTGGTCGCGAAGGTGTGCAGCACGTACCGCCGCGCGCTCGAGAAATTGCCCAGGTAATTGGGCGGTTCCTTGCGCTTCATCGCGCTCCGCACCTCGTCGGGGGTATAGCCGGGGTAGACGGGGACGACGGGCTGCTCGTCGGTGAAGAGGATCCAGTCGCGTTCCTTCTTGGGAAGGTCGCGCCACGGACGGTCGATGTCGTAGCCGAGCGTGACGAGCATGTCGCGCAAATTCTGCCCGTGCCAGGCGGGCGGCCAAGCCGCGACCGCCCGTTCCCGAATGGTGAGTGATTCGTCCGGCACCATCGATCGTTCGGTGACTTCATAGATGCGCCCCAGGCCGTGGCACCGCGGACAAGCGCCTTCGGGAGTATTCGTCGAGAAGGATTCCGCATCCAGGTGCCGCTGGCCCGGCGGATACTTCCCGGCGCGTGAATACAGCATGCGAAGCGAGTTCGAAAGCGTGGTGACGCTCCCGACCGACGACCGCGTGGTGGGCGCGCCCCGCTGCTGCTGCAATGCGACGGCGGGCGGTAAGCCATCGATGGCATCGACGTCAGGAATGCCGATCTGGTGGAACAGTCGTCGGGCGTAGGGCGCGACGGATTCGAGGTAACGTCGTTGCGCTTCGGCATAGAGCGTACCGAACGCCAGCGACGATTTGCCGGACCCGGATACGCCGGTGAAGAGCACGAGGGAATCTCGGGGCAAGTCGAGGTCCACATTCTTGAGGTTGTGCTCCCGCGCGCCGCGCACGCGAACGAATCCCTTGGAATGTTGGTCTTGAGCGGTTTCTTTCATGGAACTGGTTCGCGGGAGGACTTTGACTTCGGCCCTGACGTTCATCATAGACGCGAGCCGCGGTCTAATCCGGATCGCGTCGGCGGGAATCGACGCGCTGCAAGGGTTGTCGGTGTTCCAGGCAGAGTGGCACGGCTTTTGCTTTCTCCCTACCAACCAGCCTGTGCTCATCGCTCCGGGGTAACAAACGGGAAATGAGCTTCCTCAAGGTGAGTGCTGGCTTGCCAGTGATCCATCATGGTTTCCCAGGTCAGGTGCTAATACTCATGCTCCAAGAAGCAAACCTGGCGGCGACGACTGCCTCCCATCCTCACACGCAACGCGAGGGCGTTGCATCCGGTCGCAACGGCGAGCGAGCGCATTTCTGGAACCAGCCCTTGCAACTGGTCGTCGACGCAGTCACGAGCTGGCGGCGCCGGCGCCTTGATCGGGCCTGGCAACAAGCCCGACTGGCGCTCGGCGAGCGCATGTTTCGCGCCGGGATCGACGACGGATCCCTCGGAGCTCGGATAGCCATTCTCGACGCCGAGATCCGCCTGGCTCGGTTGAATCGGCTGCCCACAACCAGCCTGGAAGCGGAGCGTACCGGCCTGCTCCACTCCCTAGCGTCGCTCGCGCTGGAAGACGACGCCCCGCTTCCTGGCGCCGATCGGGAGTTTAGCGAGGCGAGAGACGCGCAAGCAGCGCTCGCACGGTTCGATTTGGAACAGCCGACCCCTGGTCGGTCGACGGCATGTCGAACCGCGGAACCTTCGCCCGCAGTTCGCTGTAGCGACTGTGGGTCAGGATCAAGCCGGATGGCATCAATCAGTAGCGGATTGAACCGGCGCCTTTGCTGAGGCGCAGTCGGAGCAGGATGCCCAGGCGCGACGGCCGACTGGGTGCCGCGAACGCCGGCGTGAAGGCGCACTCTGGCCGTAGTCACGCGGACTTCGGACGGCCTCGCGCGGTCTGATCACTACTTCGAAGTATCCGGCGGCGGAGTGAAACTGAAGGCTTCGAAGCCAGCCTTGAGGCACACGTCGACAACGCCAACGACGAAGAGGTATTTCAGCTGGCTCTCGACCGTACTCTGAATTTCCTCTTTGTTTTTCATGTTCTTGCGAAGCGTCTGTAGGTGCTTGCCGAGTGCCTCTTCCCACTTCTCGGCCGAAAGCGTAACAGGTTTCTGACCCACGCGCGTGACGACGACTTGCTCGAGCGCCCCGTCCTTGGTCGATTTCATGAGCAACGTCACTTCCACAGGAAGCTCCGGCTCGCGGACGATGCGTACCGACGCAAAACCCACCTTCTCCGCCAACTGAGTGATCTCCTTGATCGCCGGTTTCAAGTGGTCCCCCCTGGGACCGCGGAGGATCACCTCGACGGCGGATTCTTTTCCCTTCACCTTTGCCGCTTGTTTCTTGGCCTCCTCATGGAGGGACTGCAGGTACCTGCTGATATCGGCAGTCGTCTTCAAGGCGACTTTGGCCTTGTCGAGCAACTCGCCCTTTTCATTGATGCGCAGCTCGACATCGTATGAGGAACGGCCCGTGGCCGGCAATTCCACGATGATTGGTCCGGACGCATCCTTCGTCGCGTGCAGGGGTTTCACGGGGTCGGTTGCGCCGACGGACCACTGGCCGGCTGCCAGGCAGAACACTGCCAGCACCTGGAAGATGCGAACGCTGCACATCGAGTCTTCTCCTGCGCGGATTTGGACCAGACAGTGAGAACCATTCATTGGGGCCGGGAAGTCACTCCTACTTCCCGTCCTGCGGCGCGAAATGGTTTGTTCAACTTTTGCCGATTCAGCACTTACGACAACTTTCGCCGCTCACCTCGCTTGCGGGGGGATGGCCCCATCAACTTCGCTACATCCGCGAGGCTAAGCGGGTCGAGCCATTGATGCCGCTCGCGCGTGTAGTCTCCCTCCCCCTGATGGTAGAGCTGCACGTAACGGATTGCGTCAGCGATACCCAGCTTCTCTACCAGGGCCGCGAAGCCGTCTGCTGCCAGCTGGACGGCGGTTCGAGGCTTCTTGCTCGCTCGTTGGGCCATCAGAATCCCGCCTCATCCACAAGATCAATCGGGTTTAAAACAATCACTTTGAGCTTAGCAGAGTTCCGCTTCGCTGCCTTGAGGAATTGGTCATCACAAGTTGCAAGACGATCGCAACCTCCGGCCTCGGCTGCAGCCAGATGGTACGCGTCGAACGACTGGAAGCCGAGTCTATTCAGTTCGACGGCACGTTGATCCAAACTGTCGTCATGTGGAACGCGCACGCTGACCTGCTTCAAGACCGCTGCTACCGAGTTCCTCCGGAACTCGTTCGGCGTTTGGCCATTCTCAATTTCGAGCGCATGTGATCCGCAGAGCTGATGGGCCGGCTGAAGGGCTGATGTCGATTGCAGGATAAAATGGACTGCCTCAGCTTCCAGCTTGATGCGAGGCTGGGTCTGATCGTCAAACGGGCGGTTCAGACAGCATAAGTTGAGGTAGATAAGCATGAGCGCGAGCCTTCACCTCGCCCTGTGGCCTGTGGCAAGTCTTACTTAAGCACCCAGCGCACCATTAGCCATCCAAGCAACACGACCAAGACCACAGCTCCCAGCCCCAGCCCCAGCCCAAAGCCAAGCATGATCATTTCGCGTTTACCAAGCCGCGGCGTTGCGGCCGGAGCAGGCGCTGGCGCTGGCGGCGGCACAGGGGCCGGCGGCGCCGCCTTCTGAGCGGGGCCGACGGCAACCAGTTCCACGTCGCCAAAGGGATTCGCCTCGGCAATCGGGACGGGGGTCGGTTGCAGCACGGCTGCGGGAGCAGCCGCCCTTTGCGGAGCGGGAATCGCGGGGGCCACAGGCATCGGTATGCCGGAAATCGGAGTTGCCGGCACCGCCACCACACCAGGGACGCCGACGCCGAATGCGGCTTCGCCGGGGTTGGCTTCCAGCCACTTCAGATAGGCTTGCATCTGGGGCTCGGGCACTTGCGGTGCGGAGTCCTGGCCGGCCTGGAGGAAGACCTGCAGCGCTTGCGCGGCGCGGTCGGGAGTGGGATAGCGCTGGGCCGGATCCTTGGCCAGCATGGAGTTCAGGATTGGCTGCAGGCCATCGGGGACGTTGGGGTTGAGATCGCGCAGCGGCCGGGGCGCTTCGGTCGCGTGCTTCACCATCATCAGCACCGGGTTGTTCTCGGTGAAGGGCGGCCGGCCCGTCAGGCAGTGGTAGAGGGTGCAACCCAGGCTGTAGATGTCGGCGCGGATGTCGGCCGTGTGCGCGTTGCGCGCTTGCTCGGGCGCCAGGTATTCCGGCGTGCCCAGCATGGCGCCGGTGCCGGTCAGGTCGTTGTCGGCCGGCGTACCCATCGTGCCCTCGTCGAACAGCGCCCGGCCCAGGCCGATGTCGAGGATTTTTAGCGTCTTGTCGCTCGTGGTGTCGGGCTTGCCCTTGCTCACCGAAGGCACGAGCATCAGGTTGGCCGGCTTCATGTCGCGGTGGACCATGCCCTGCTCGTGAATGTGCTGGAGCCCCAGCAGCGCCTGATGGACGAGTCGAGCGGACTCGGCGGGCGCGAGGAGCTTGCGGCGCTGGAGGATCTCTTCGAGCGTGTCGCCGTCGAGATATTCCATCACGATGTAGTGCAGGCCGCCGGTCTGGCCCCACTGGAAGGTGCGGACGATGTTCGGATGCTTGAACTTGACGGCCAGGCGTGCCTCGCGCTGGAAGCGGCCGAACACCTCGGCGTCCTTGACCTTCGAGGGCGGCAGCACTTTGATGGCGACGCGCTGGCCGCTGGAGTGGACGCACTCGTAAATGCCGGCGAATCGGCCCTGGCCGAGGCGATCGAGGATCTTGTAGTCGTGAAGGAAGAAGTTGTCGACCTTGCCGCGGAGCAGGAGCGACCACTGATAATCGGTGATGTATTTGTTGGCGATGAGCCACTTGCCGAACACCTGCACGTTGGCGGAGCTGTCCTTCGCCTCCGTCTTCCAGCGCTGGTGCATGGTGCGAATGTTGCTGGGCGGCAGAAGCCGGCTTCGGACCAACAAGTTGCAGAGGCTTTCCACGGACACGGCGGCTTCCACAGAGCGTCTCCTTCGTCGGCCGGCTTGGCCGGGCGCCAACGGGTTATCGTCGGGGGCGCGATCCGCTCTGCGAGAATTAAGGGACGGAAGTGGGAAGCAGGCAACGGCCGTTCCCCTTCGTGACAGAGCTGCGTCGCGGATGGCCAGGTTTGGCTGATACCTTATCCGCAAAGGACAGGACGGGAAAGAGATTTTTCGACGAGGCGGTAGGGCAATGGCGACGCCACAAGCATCCGACAGGTCAGGCGACGTGCTGCGAATTCGTTCGCGCACGCATTGCGGTCTGGTAGGCGACACGGTACAGCCAGCTGGCGAGGGCGGATTGGCGACGCAGGGATTTCGCCTGTCGCGCCAGCACCACAAACGTGGCCTGAAACGCGTCTTCCGCATCGCGCGGATTGGACAGCAGGCGGCGGCAGACTCCCAGTACCAGCGGACCGTGCCGTTGCACCAGCGTCGCAAATGCGGCCTCGTCGCGATTGGCGGCGAATTGCTCCAGGAGTTGTCCATCGCTCGGCGGAGCGGTTTGGGGCGCTCGGACGATGTGTCGAAGGTGACGGAGGAACCCACTCAGCTTGCCGGTGGCCATGCGCGCCTACTCCCAGGGAAACGGCTCCAGAGTTAAGACGATGCAAGTACCCGAAGGATTGCTCGTCCGAAGCGCTTTTCGGGAACCGGGTTCCTCCAGCCACGTCAAAGGGGCAACATACTGCACTTACGGCGTCCCGCCTGGTATGCTGGTCGCCGGGCGAACGCAACCGCTTTCAGGCGTTTGGAGGGAATGGGTCATGCGAAGCATCTTGTCCGGCATGTGTACGCTTGTCATGCTCCTGGCGATAGCCGCGCTGGGCCGCGGCGACGACGCCGACACGGTCCGGGCCATTCTCGACAAGGGTATCAAGGCACTGGGAGGCGAGGGCACCGTCACCAAGTTCCCCGCCATGGCGATGAAGGGCAAGGGAGTCTTCTACGAGAAGGACATGAAGACGCCCTTCAGCGGAGTCTGGTACACCCAAGGACTGAACAAGGCACGGACCACGACGACGGTCGAGATCAAGACCGTGAAGTCCATCGAGACTCGCGTGGTGAATGGCGACAAGGGCTGGATCAAGGAGTTTGGCGAAGACACCAAGCCGATGGACAATGTTGCCCTGGCGGACGAGAAGGCCGACCTTTACTTCAACTACGTGACCACGCTGGTACCCCTCAAGGGCAAGGAGTTCAAGGTTGCGCCGCTGGCGGACATCAAGGTCAACGACAAGCCAGCCGTCGGCATCAGCGTGTCGCAAAAGGGACAGAAGGACGTCAAGCTCTACTTCGACAAGGAGAGCGGATTGCTGGTAAAGGCGGAGCGCAAGGTACGCGACGCCGAGGCCAAGAAGGAAGTCACCGAGGAGGTGATCTTCTCCGATTACAAGGAAGTGGACGGATTGAAGATCGCGATGAAGTTCAACTCCAAGCGCGACGGCAAGCCCTACGCGGACGCCGAAATGACCGAGGCGAAGCCGCAGGAAAAGCTTGACGAGAAATTGTTCGAAAAGCCGTGACGGATCCGCCGCTCGCGGCTGCGCGCCCAAAAAAACGCGAAGCCGCGAGCGGCGTGTCAGAACTGCCAGGAACACGTCAATTGCCAGATGCCTGTCTCCGGACGCGGCGCGCCGAAGGGAACCATGACGCCTCCGGACAGCCAGCAGCGCTCATTGGTCTGCCAGTGAATGCCGGGCACCAGCTCCCACGCACCGGCGGGCGCATGCCCTTCACCGCCATTACGTCGATTCCCAATCGCTTCCACGAAGAAGTACATCTGCTCGCCGGGGTCCAGCCCCGTCAGGGGTAGTGGGCGGTGCACCGCGACACCGTAGCGCACGTTCTGGTCGAGGTGCTCCAGCGCTTGCTGGAGCTGCGCTCGCGCGCTCTTGCCCACGAAACCGGTCAGTCCCGTTCCCTCACCCAGGTCCCGCGTGTAGGTCAAGGCCGGGAAGATCATGCTGCGTCCTTGGGCCAAGCCGTCACTCTCAAGTCCGGCGGGCGTCACCGCCTGAAAATTGAGTTTCCAGCAGGCCGCACCATCGTCGGACAGAAGCATCTGCGTGCTGATCTTGTGATAGCCGACGCCCCCTGCATCGCCGGGCCGGCGAAAATCGAAGTACGGGTTGTCGGCGCCCATCGCAAGCTGCACACGGCCGTCGTCCGGCTCGTCATCGTCGTCCTGTAGCAGCGTGCTGTCCACGAAGCGCGACGGCATACGGAAGAGCCTGGGACCGCGTTGAGGGCGAGTATCGTCAGGCGTTGGGCTCCAACTCACCAATCCCCGCGGCAATACAGGCGGCTCGTTGATGCGTGTGGGGTCGAGCAGCACCCCTTGCGCCGACACGGGCAACGCGGTCGTCAGGCTTGCGAACAGGATGAGGGGCAGCGTGGACTTCATGAATCCTTGTTGGCCGAGCGGAGTGTGATGTTGGGCGCCGATTCGCCACCTTCACTAGATCGGACCGTTCGCCGATCGACTCGTGACAAGGTCGTCGACGAGCGAAGCGGCCTGGCGCCGACCCGCGGCGCAATCCGCAGAGTCTCCAGCGCGGGGCGATGAGATAACCGGATGACTTGTTTGCCACAAGAGGAATCGAGCAGTCCATGAATCTGGAGAACCTGAGACGACTGAGCGAAGCATGCATCGGGTTCGTGTTGTAACGCAAGCGCTGACGCTGTAAAGACCCGCGTTTGACCTGCGCAAGTTTCCCCAGGCTGGACGTGTTGCTCGTGCAGGCGCGGCCGCCGCGGAACAGGTCGGCCCGCGATTTCACTAACCGAACAGGAAGAGCCATGTTTCACTCATCTTGCCTCAGCGCACTGCCGACCGCATTCGGCGTGGCGGCCCTGCTGTGGATCGCCCCGCTGGCCCAGGCCCAGGCACCGCCAGAAGGCGTCGAGGTCCTGGCACGCGGTCCCGTTCATGAAGCGTACGCATCCTCGGTCAATGGCCAGCCAGAAGCATCCCCCGTTGTGCCAAAACAGCCCCCGGAGCCAATCGAGGAGTTGCCGCCCGATCAGAAGCCCGAAGGCGACAACGTGCAGTGGATCCCTGGTTATTGGGCCTTCGACGAGGATAGGGGCGACCACCTCTGGATCAGCGGCTTTTGGCGCGTGCCCCCTCCGGGCCGCCAGTGGACGCCGGGGCACTGGAAGCAAGCGGACAGCGGCTTCCAGTGGATCGCCGGCTTCTGGGCTCCCGTGGCGAGACCGGAAGTGACGTACTTGCCGCCGCCGCCGGCGCCGATAGAGGTCGCCGCATCCGTGCCGGCGCCGAGTACCGATCACTTCTACGTTCCGGGTTCGTGGGTCTACCGCGAAACCCGCTACGTGTGGCGTCCTGGCTTCTGGTGCGTCTCTCGGCCGAACTGGGTCTGGGTGCCGGCACACTATGTGTGGTCGCCGTGCGGCTACGTGTTCGTGGATGGCTACTGGGACTACACGCTCCGCGAGCGCGGGTTGCTGTTCGCGCCGGTCTGCATCGACGTGGCAGTCTACCGTCGTCCGGGATTTGTCTACTGCCCGACGTACGTGGTCCACGATGAGTGTCTGGTTGGCGCCTTGTTCGTGCGGCCGGGTTTCCGCTGCTACTACTTCGGCGACTACTACGAGCCGGTCCACCGTCGTTGCGGCTATGTTGCCTGGTGCGACGTGCGCGTGGGTTGCGGCGACCCACTGTTTAGCTACTACCGCTGGAACAATCGCAATGACACGCGTTGGGAAGTCAGCCTGCGTGCGACCTACGTCGGCCGGTACAACGGCGAGGTGGCACGGCCGCCGCGGACGTTGGTGCAGCAAAACACGGTCGTGAAGAACATCACGATCAACAACAACACGACCGTCAACAACGTCAACGTGAATAACACCACGGTCAACAACGTGAACAACGTCAAGAACGTGACGATGATCGGCTCGCTGAACCAGGTCGACAAGAACGTGGTCAAGCTGCAGCCGGTGGCGCCTGAGCGGCGCCAGGAAGAACGCAAGGCGGCCCAGCAACTCGTGCAAGCGAGCAAGCAGCGCGGCCAGACGGAAACGCAACTGTTGGCCAAGGGGCCGCCGCCGAGCAAGCCGACCGACGCACCGCGCGTCGCCAAGCTGGACTTGCCCAAACAGCCGACGGTCAACCCGCAGACAGCGAAAGCGCCGCCGCCACACCCGACACATACGGAGACGAAGCCGGCACCGAACCTGGTGAAGCCCGAGTTGAAGCCTACGCCGAACCCCGTCCATCCCGACCTCAAGCCCGTGGCCAGCCCGGTCAAGCCGGAGTTGAAGCCGAGCGCAAACCCCGTCAAACCCGAAGGACGGCCGGAGCCGAGGCCAAACAAGCCGGAGACCAATCCGACGGTGAAGCCGGTTCAACCCATGCCGGTTGTTCCTTCGACTCAGCCGACGATCAAAGCCCCCCAGACGCAGCCGACGACTGTGGCGCCCGCGCCACAGCCAACCGTCAAACCGCCTCAGGTCCAGCCGGGAGTGGCCACGCCACAACCGATGCCGCAGGTGCAGCCGAATCAGCGAGGGCCAAATCGGCCGACGACTGCACCGACCCGGCCCGAGCCCAAGCAGCAGCCGGCGAACAAGCCCAAGCCGGAACCGAACAAGCCGGAGGGCAAGCCCCAACCGGCGCAGGCGCCGATGTCGGCGAAGCCTCAGGTGAAAACCAGTTCAGCGGTGGCGAAGCCTGTATTGCCAGCTGCCAGTACGCCGCAAGCCGGGAAACCGGCACCCGGCAATGATCGGCGTGAGAAAGACAGGCGCGATAGGTAACTTCTCAATAACCCTGGGTCAGCGCGCAATCTGAGCAGGAAGGCGAACCGCAGCGCGGTTGGTCAGGTCAG
>JAIEMG010000004.1 GCA_019752375.1 Gemmataceae bacterium
GGAACCGCCGGTGCCGCCCTTGCCGCCGTCGCCCCCTTTCCCTCCCGCGCCACCCGCCCCGCCCGCGCCCGCCTGTCCGCCGTGGCCACCAATCACGCTGCCGCCGGAGAGAGAACCACCGACGATGTCCACCACGCCGGCGGCCACATAGATGCTGCCCCCCGCGCTGGCGCCGCCGCTGCCGCCTGCTCCCCCGGTGCCTGCCTGGCTTCCGTCGAAGCCATTGCCTCCATGCCCGCCTCGGCCACCGGAACCCGTGCCGGTGCCGGTGCCGCCCCTGCCGCCCTTACCGCCCGCGCCGCCGGTCCCGCCCGGACCGCCCGAGCCGCCGATGCCGCCTGCGCCGCCCTGCGCTTGATTGGTTGTAAACGCGACCGTCTGGAAATTGACCGTACCCGTCACGACATAGATGCCGCCGCCCGCGGCACTGCCGCCACTGCCGCCAGCACCGCCATTACCGCCCCGTCCAGCGAAGCCGACTGCATTGCCCCCCGCACCGCCGTTACCGCCGGTGCCGTCGCTGGCGCTGCCGCCGGATCCACCGCTGCCGCCCGCGCCGGCCTTGCCACCCTTGCCGCCGATCCCGCCCTGGCCGCCGTTGCCCCCCGTAGCCATGTTGCCACCGACGGAGCCCAGCGTGATCGTGAGCTGGCCCTGGGCCATGTAGATTCCGCCGCCCGCTGCGTTCCCGCCCTTGCCACCGATGCCGCCAGGGTGGCCAGGGCCGCCGGAACCTCCCGGTGCACCTGGTCCGCCGTCCGATCCACTGTCTCCGTCCGCGCCGGTGGTGCCGTTGCTTCCCGCAAAGCCGCTCGATCCGGCCGCGCCATTGCCGCCGTTGCCTCCCAGCGCTCGGTTGGTGGTGACGGTTGAGCTGTTCAGATTCAGGCTGCCGCTCGCCACGTAAATGCCGCCACCGTAGGCCGCGCCTCCATTACCACCGGCTCCGCCCGCGATGCCGTTGGCCCCGTTCGCGCCGACGGCGCTGTTGCTCTGCACGGCGACGTTGCTGAGGGTCACCTGTCCACCATCGATCAGCACGCCGCCGCCCAGAGCGGCGCTGCCGCCCAGCGCGCCGCCGTCCTGGGCCTTGCCATCCTTGATCGACAAGTTCTGGATGGTGATGCTTGTGCTCGACACATGGATTTCGAAAACACGACTGGCGTGGCTGCCGCTGATTGTCAGGCTGGATGCTCCCGGCCCCGTGACGGTGATAGCGTCGTTCGGGGCCGTGATGTTCAATTCACCGCCGATCAGTTGAATGATGCCCGTTGCGGAGATGGTGATGGAGTCACTTGTCTGTCCGCCGCTGTTGATCGCGTTAATGGCATAGCGAATGCTGTTCGGGTCGGCCGGATTGTCCGAGGTGTTGGTCACCGAATAGTTGGCCGGCGCGATGCGGTCTTCCAACACCTCCAGGATCGGCCGGAACGCTGGGGCCTGTTTTGCTCCGCGGAAGATCTTGTTGGCGGCAGGGGACGTTGGCCTGCGGCGACCGAGGAGGGAGAGGATCCAAGCACGTGCCATGACGGAGAATTCCTTTAACGGGCGACGGATCGCCTTCAAGCAGTCGGCAACTGTGCGAACAGGGCGGCCAAATCGTGCTCGTAATGCCGCCAGCGCGCCAGCGAGCGGCGGTAGATGGGCTGGCGCACCTGCGCGGCGCTGGCCGTGCGGACCGACCGGGCCGTTTTGTGGAAGGCGAGGCACGCCGGATCCCACTCCAGACCGCACCAGGACACCAGCCGGCGGGCCACCCCTTCCAGGTTGTCCACCGTTTCCTGATAGTCGATTTCGAGCAGCAACGTCGGCAGCGTCTGCCCCCAGTGCTCCATCATCCGCCGGTAGTCGGCGAAGCGGGCGGCGATGTGCCCTGGGTCATTGGCCCAGCGGACCTTGCGAAAGTTGGTCATCCAGCACGAGACGGCCACGTCGCGCAGGTCGCGACGGCAGTGGATGACGCGAGCGCTGGGGAACAGCACCGTGAGCAATCCCAGGGCCGAGTAGTTGTCGGGCATCTTGTCCACGACCCGCGCGGCCGTGCCCCCCAGCGATTGCAATCGGTCCAGGTAGTTGCCGACCATTTGCTGGACTGCCGCATGGTCGAGCCGGTCCGCGCACGCCCAGGGCTTGCCCTGCACGCCCAGCAAGGCCGGCAGCGACTCGATCGCCGCGTGGGCGAGGGGCAGTTCACCGGCGCCATGGACCTGCGGATGCGAGGCGAGGATCTGTTCCACGAGCGTGGTGCCGGAGCGCGGGAGTCCCACGATGAAGATGGGCAATTCCGTGGCCACGCCCATGCCCCGCGTCCGGGCGAACCAGACTGGCGTGCAGGCCGCGATCACGTCATCGATGAAATTGGAGTACTGGCCGGGATCATAGTTCAGGCCGTTCTTGCGCGCCTCCTCCAGGGCCAAGGCGTTGGCCTGCACCAAGTGCCGGGCGGCCGCCTTGTAGTCCTGGTTGGCATCGCACACTTGCGCCAGGGCAAAGAGCAACCCGCTCCGCTCCGGGTCGGCGGACTGGCAGCCCTCGATGACGCGCTCGAGAGCGGCCCGGTCGGCATCGGGCAGTCGGCCCCGCAGCAAGGTTGCCAGCTGGGCGTGGGCATTCAAATGGCCCGGTTCGTGGCGGAGCGCCGAACGAAAATGCTGCTCGGCCCGCTCGATTTGCCCCTGCTCGACCAGCACCGATCCCAGGTTGCTGTGCGCCGCGGCATAATCGGGGCTGAGGCGCAGGGCCTCCTGCAAATGAGAGGCAGCCTCGTCCGTTTGCCCGAGGCTGTGCAGGGCAGCTCCCAGGTTGTTGTGCGCCTTCGCATAACCGGGATGCAGGCTCAGGGCTTGCTGGAAGTGAACCACGGCATCGGTCAGCGCTTCCAGCTTCGCCAGCGAGTTCCCCAGGTTAAGGTGGGCCTCGGGCAGGTCGGGCCGCAAGCGCACCGCTTCCCGAAAGTGGCCTACCGCAGCCCGAATGTTGCCGAGGGCCTGAAACGCCAGACCCAGATGGAAGTGTGTGCTGGCATGGTTCGGCTGGCGGCGCAGCACCTGCTGGTAGTGGGCCGCCGCTTCGTCCAGCCTCCCCTGCTCCCGGAGCAGATATCCCAGGCGAATGTGCGCTTCGTCCAGGTCGGGGCTGAGCCGGACGGCTTGCTGGTAGAGAGCGACCGCTTCTTCCCGATGGCGCTGACTCTCGGCGGCCAATCCTTTGAGGAAGTGCGCCTTCGCATGATCGGGCTGGAGCCGGAGCGCCTCCTGATGATGGGTCAGTGCCTCCTCCGGTTTACCCAACTCGAGAAGGGCGTTGCCCAGGTTGTAGTGCGCCTTGACGTAGCCGGGCCGGAAGCGGAGGGCGCTGCGATGATGGTCCGCCGCTTCGGCCGGTTTGCCCAGTTCCCGCAGCACGTTGCCCAGGTTGAGGTGCGCCTCGGCATAGTCGGGCTTGAGCCGCACCGCTTCGCGAAAGTGGGTCGCCGCCTCCTCCATCTTCCCTTGGTCCCGCAGCGCGATCCCCAGATTCGAGTGAAAGAACGATTGGTGGGGATCGAGTCGCAGTGCTTCCTGAATGTAGCCCGCCGCGATGAATGGTTGCCCGCGCTGCGAAGCCAGGACGCCCAGCATGTGCAGCGCGTCCGCGTTGGCCGGCGCCGCCTGCAACACCTGCCGGTAGCCTTGCTCCGCACGCTGCCGGTCGCCGGCCTGATGTGCCTGCAAGGCCGAACCCAGGAGCGCAGCCACGGATGGTTCCAGAGGTGCCTGGGCGCCCATGGCTGCTTCGGGGACGACGAGGGTGCGAGGGATTGTCATATGTAGAGGATTTTATGAGTCGCATCAATCGATTAGTCAATGGTTAAGCGCGCCGAACGCGCGTGTCAATCGAGGACTGGGACCGATCGACCAGATTCTTTGTGCAGTTGCACTCCCACCGCAAAATTTTGAATTAGGCCGCAAAGACAGCAGCTATCAACAGGTCTTGAGCGAGGCGTAGCGAAGGGCTCATTTCAGAAGTCAGTCGGCGCCCAATCGCGCACCAGAGCAGCCCCCGGGCCGACGGTCGGGCTTGCGTCGCCCCATGGGGTGAGAAGGGCAGGCAATGAACCCGGCTCTGGTGGGCTATCCGGCCAAACGAGCATTTCACCAGCCCAACGGGCACGGCGTTTGCATCCATCCGCAACCAGAGTTGATCCGCACCCCCTGGCGAGGATGTTGTGATGTTATTGGGTGAGGTCTGGAGGATCCTGAAGGAAGCGGTGAAGGACTTTTCCGAGGACGACGCGATCGATCACGGCGCCGCTCTGGCGTTTTATACCGCTCTGGGGTTGGCCCCGCTCGTCTTGTTGTGCCTGTCGATCAGCGCCTTCTTTGGCGAGGGCACGTCGCAGGCGCTGATCGAGCAGGTGCGGTCCCTGATTGGCGGGCAGGCGGCGGAGGGCGTCGACTTGGTGGTGCGCAACGCTCAAGAGAAACCGGAGTCCGGCACGATCTCCGCCATCGTCGGCATTGTGACGATCGTGTTCTCGGCCAGCGGCATCTTCGCGCAGTTGCAGTCCACGCTGAACCGCATCTGGCACGTCAAGCCCAAGGAAGGGGTTGCCGGCTACTGGAACTGGGTCCGCTCGCGACTGTTGTCCATTGGCATGTTGCTGTCGGTGCTCTTCCTGATGCTGGTCTCGCTCGTCCTCAGCGCCGGAATCGCGCTGGTGTTGCCCACTACTGGTCCGATGTGGAACCTGGCGACGCTGGGATTCTCGACGATGTTGTTCATCGTCCTGTTCGCAATGATCTTCAAGTTTCTGCCCGACGTCGAGATCCGCTGGCGGGACGTCTGGTTCGGGGCCACGGTCACGGCAATCCTCTTCGCCGTCGGCAAGTACTTCATCGGACTTTACCTGGGCCAGAGCGGCGTGGCGTCAAGCTACGGCGCCGCGGGGTCACTGGTGGCGCTGCTCCTCTGGGTCTACTACTCATCGCTTATCTTGTTCTTCGGCGTTGAAATAACGAAGGCGTACACCGAACTCCAGGGCACGGGGGCTCGCCCCGCTTCTCACGCGGAGTGTGCTCCCAACCCCGCGACGTCGATCGCCCTCACGCAGCCACGGGACGGGGCGCCCACGCGGACATAGACCCATCCCGCGGTTTCTTGCCCCGTTAAGCAAGGAATCCACGCCGCAACTTAGTTCTACAACGCTAGGTTGAAAGCAGGATTCGTCATGAACGTCCGTAGCCGCAGGCTTCAGCCTGCGGAAGTGCGTCGAGGGGGCCGGCAGACGCCACTCCGCAGGCTGAAGCCTGCGGCTACAGACACAGACGCCAATCCTTCCAGTGGACGTAGCGTTGTCGTACTAGCGGATTCCCAGTTTCCGGCTTTCGCGGTCCATGGGCGCATCGGCGGGGTGCCACAGTTCCTGCTGGAGCCGGGCCCGCTCTTCCAGGATGGCGACCTTCTCGGGCGAGCCGGGCAGGGCGATCGTCGGCGCCGCGGTGTGCGCCTTGCCGTTGAAATCGCTCACGCCGCGACGGGCAAACTTGCTGGTGGACGGGTAGAGGTCGCGGACGCCCGGCGTGTAGTAGCACGACCAGCACAGGCCACGGGGACGATTGCTGCGAACCTGATTGCAGTGCCGACACAACATGACACACCTCCTGGGACTTGTATGCACTCGTGAATGCGTCTGAATTCGTTGCTCTCGTGCCTCTTCCCCTCTAGAAACTGCTCAGGCAGCCGCGTTTCCGTCGTCGGCTGCGTTGTCGGCCTTATCGCTTTCGCAAATCCGCTGGGCCAGCGTGCGATTGACTTCCGGCAAGAGTTGCGTGCGTGCTTCGGCCCGCGGCGTGTCGTCGAACCAGTTCAGGAACCAGCGACATGCGGCGGGCTCGCCCAGCCGCTGATCCGCCTCGAAACAGGCGCGAGCGAAGAAGTCTTCCACGTCGGATACCGTTTCCAACCCTTCCCCCTGCCAGCCGCAGTAACCCAGCACGCACGCCGCCTCGACCGGCCAATCGCGCACGCACTCCAGCGGCGGGGGGGATGTCGTCGCTCCCTGGATCAACCGCGCGTCATCGCCCTGTAGGGCCCGTTGCAACGCCGTCAGAGCGGCAATCGAGAGCTGGGGGGCCAGTCCATCGCGCCACACTTTGCGCCAGCTTTCCATGATCGGTCTCCTTTGCGGCCACAGTTCTCGAGATGCTAGTCGGGCGCTTTCACTGACCGCATAGATAATATACATGCGTACATTATCCGTGTCAATCGGTTTATCGTTCTTTTTGTTATTAAATTAATACTAAATTAATTTATTTAATTATTAATGACATTTATTAAACTTAATTGAGTTGCTAAAATTGACATAAATATACAATTATGAACATCGTCCGGCGTTTGCGAGGATGTGGTGGAACCCCAGCATTTAGTCAACTTGTCGGGGGAGTCGCAGTGCGGGTTGGCGTTGTCCTAAAAAGATGTGGTGGCCAGGACAGTAGCGGTCAAGAGAAGTGATTTATCGCATGGTCATCGAGGTCATGAACTGCTTTGCAATGCCAAGTTGATTTGCTAGAGTCCGCTGGAGAAGTTCGACAGGCCGTTTCCTAACGCGGGGGACGGGCGCAAAACAGTTCATGACCCCACAACAGGGCGGCTGAATCGCGGGTCGGGGCGTTCAAAGCCAAAGGCGAGTTTTCAGCTTCCAGCCCAATTTTTCTCGCGAAAACGCCAGGCCCTGGGCAGGATGAAACCTTCGACAGTCATCCGTCCATCGGCTCTGTCTTCGCAGTCTATTAACACTTATACATTTATTGTGTGATTTCACCTATTCAAGTGACAGCAAGCGATCGATATCGGTATCCTATTTCTTTAGAGGCGATGGCCTCCCTGCCTTCACGGCTCCTGCCTCCGATCCCACCTGCCGCGAGTCAGTCATGAAACGGATTGTCACCTTCACCCTGATGGTGTTTCTATTTCCCGAAGCGGCACGGGCGACGGACGGCGAGCGAATGCCGCTCTTCAGCCGGCATGTCGTGCCTCTGCTGAGCCGGTTGGGCTGCAACGCGGGCGTCTGTCACGGCTCGGTCAAGGGGCAAAATGGCTTTCGCCTTTCGCTATTTGGCGTTGACCCCGCCGTGGATCACCACCGAATCGTCCGCGAGGAAATGGGACGCCGCTTCGACGTTGTCCATCCCGACAACAGCCTCTTCCTGACGAAGGCCGCCGGCAAGGTTTCTCATGGCGGCGGCAAGCGAATGGACGTTGGCAGCCCGGAATATCAGACGCTGCGAAACTGGATTGCCGGCGGAGCCCGACTCGATGACGCCAGCCGGTCGAACCTGACGCGACTGACCGTGACGCCGGCCCAGCAGACGCTCAAGAACGGCGAAGGCTTCGCCTTGAAGGTCGAGGCGACCTTTGCCGACGGCAGTAAGGAAGATGTGACCGACCTGTGTACCTTCGAGGCGCGCGATCCGGCGGTCGCTTCGGTGGACGCCAGCGGGAGAGCCAAGGCGACCGGCGTCGGGGACACCGCCCTGGTAATTCGCTACCGCGCCGAGCCGGTGATGACGATGGTCCTGGTGCCCGGCGAGGCGAGGGGCAACTTCCCGGAGGTCAAGGAGCACAACTTTGTCGACAAGCACGTGCTCGACAAGCTTCGCCTCCTCCAGATTCATCCTGCACCGCTTTGCGACGATATCACCTTCCTTCGCCGGCTCTCCCTGGACGTGACGGGGAGCTTGCCGACGCCCGAAGAGATCCGCGCGTTCCAGGCGGACAAGGACGCCGGCAAGCGGACCAAGAAGATTGACGAGCTACTCGGCCGCTCCGGGCACGCGGCCCTCTGGGCCACCAGGTTCTCCGACCTGCTGAAGCCGGGCAACTACTTCGCCAACGCCGGACTGCAGGAGTTGCCGAGCAGTCGCCGGTTCTACGAATGGCTGCGTGCCCGCCTGCAGGAAAACACGCCCTACGACGAGCTGACGGAACGAATCCTGCTGGCCACCAGTCGCGATGGCCGGTCCGAAGAGGACTGGGTCAAGGAAATCCAGGCGCTGGCGGAAGAGGAAGCCAAGCCCGGCCCCGGCATGGCTGCCTACTCTGGCCGTCGCACGCTCGATCTCTACTGGCAACGGACCAATGCGGCAGGGGTGAAGGGCACGCTGCAAATCACGCACGCGTTCCTGGGGCTGCGCATGGAGTGTGCCCAGTGCCATCGGCATCCCAACGACGTCTGGCAACAGGACGACCTGCTCAGCTTCGCCAACTTCTTCATGCGCGTATCGGCCGGCGGGGGCAACGCCTCCAGTCCCGGCGTCATCAAACAGGCCGACAAGCTAACGGGCGAAGTCAAGGACCTGAAGGACGAGCTGAAGAAGCTCACCGACAAGGCGAAGGACAAATCGCTCCCCAAGGAGGACATGGTCAAGCTTCAGCAGGAAGCCAAGGGCCTGAGCGACCGGGTCAAGATGCTGGAAGACATGGGCAAGCGCCTGAAAGCGACCGAGATCCACACCGCGGCCAAGGGCGGTTTTGCCAGCGTCACCAGTCCGCTGGGCAAGCAGGAGTCGAAGCAGTATCGCCTGCTGGGCAGCAAACAGCCCGAAACGGTGTCGGCCGACGAGGATCCACGGCTGCCGGTGATGGCCTGGCTTCGACAGCCCGACAATCCGTTCTTCGCCAAGGCGATCGTCAACCGCGTCTGGGCCCACTACTTCGGCCGCGGCATCGTCGATCCGCCCGACCATTTGTCGCCCTTGAACCCGCCCTCGCATCCGGAGCTGCTGGCGGAGTTGACGACGGGATTCATTGCCAACAAGTACGACCTGAAATGGCTGCACCGCACCATCCTCCATAGCCGGACCTATCAGCAGAGCGCGCGGACCAACGCGACCAGCAAGACCGACACGCGGAACTACGCGTCGTTCTACCCCCGCCGGCTGCCCGCCGAGGTCCTGGTCGATGCGCTCAACCACGCGACGGGCGGCAAGGAGACCTATCCCGCCGAGTTGCGGTTGCCGGCCGATGCCCGCGCGATCGAGGTCGCCGGCAGTGTCGAGGCCGGCAAGGAACGGGCGTCGCTGGCCTACGCTTTCCGCATCTTTGGCCGGCCGCTTCGTGCCGGGGACGTCCAGTGCGACTGCGAACGCGACAGCACGCCGACCGTTGTGCAGACGCTCTACCTCGCCAACCATCCGCGCGTGCTTGAGAAGATTAACAGTCAACAGGGACGGCTCGCCCAGATCACCAAGGACCTGGCCGACGACGGCAAGCGTATCGAGGAGTTGTTCCTGTGGACGTTGAGCCGACTGCCCACCGACGAGGAACGACAAGCGTGCTCGACCTTGTTGAAGGAAAGCAGTTCCACCAAGCAAGGGATGCAGGACCTGCTGTGGAGCCTGTTGAATACCAAGGAATTCTTGCTGAACTACTGACCGGGAGTAACCCATGAACGGTTGCAGGGATTATCGGCAATTGAACCGTCGCGATTTCCTCCGCGTCGGCGGCGCCGGACTGTTCGGCGTGACGCTCGCCGACTTCTTCCAGGCGCGGGCCGCAGCCAAGCCGGCCGGCAAGGCCAAGCAGATGATCCTGCTCTGGATGTCGGGCGGGCCGCCGCACCAGGACATGTTCGACATGAAGCCGGAGACGCCGCCGCCCTTTGGCAGCGAGCTGAAGCAGGGACAAACCAAGGTCCCCGGCATGGACTTCTGCGACCTCATGCCTCGGCTCGCCCAGAATGCGGACAAGTTCACGATCCTGCGTTCCGTCGGCATCGGCACCGAGAAGTGGGAGCACTCCGGCGGCCTCTACTGGCTCAGCGGCAACCCGCGCACCAAGGACACGGTCAAGCATCCCGCCTATGGCAGCGTGTTCGCCAAGGAGCGGCCGCCCGTGCGCGGCTTGCCAAGTTACGTCACCTTCGGCCCCTATGGCGATGCCGGCGACATCCAGACCAACTTCCTGGGGCCTGCGTACGATCCGTTGACGTTCAAGCCGGGCGACGCCAAGGATGAAGTCGGCGCCATGCTCGCGCCGCCGGCCCAGCTCGACATCCCGGCCCAGGAACGCCGTGAAAACCTGCTCAAGGTGCTCGACAAGCAATTCCGCCGCCTGGATGCCGCGGAGCCGCTGGTGCAGGGGCTCGATCAGTTCCAGCAGAGCGCGTTCGACGTGCTTCGCTCTCCCAAGCTGCGCGCTGCCATCGATCCGGCCAAGCTCGATCCCAAGGACGTCGAGCGCTATGGCAAGAACGAGAATGGCCGCAACATGCTCTACGCCCGCCGGCTGATCGAAGCGGGCGTGCCGTTCGTCGGCGTGCCCTGGCCGGGCTGGGACATGCACGGCAGCGTCACCGACTCCTGCAAGCGAGTGCTGCCATCCTTCGATGCCCTGCTGGCAAGCCTGCTGGAAGACCTGCACGACCGCGGCCTGCTGGAGACGACGATCGTCACCGCCCTGGGCGAGATGGGGCGCAACAAGATCTGGAAAGACTCGGCCTACTCCGGACCGCCCGGCCGCAATCATCATGGCACCTGCCAGTTCGTCATCGTCGCCGGCGGCGGCTTCAAGAACGGCATGGTCCTGGGCAAGACCGACAAGACCTCGCTGCAAGTGGTCGAAAACGCCTATTCGCCAATCAGCTACGGGCGGACCCTGTACCATCTGCTCGGCATCGACGCCGACAAGGAGTTGTACACGACCAACGGACGGCCGATCAAGATCGTGGCGGACGATGCGCCGCTGATGAAAGAAGTCCTGGCGTGAGTGATTCCTTGCATCCGAAATTGTGCTCCGTTACACTCCGCGCTCGACGCGGGAGTTGCACGTTACAGTAGGCGGCAAACGGGGACGCTCATGCTCAAGCCCAAAAATTCGGCCAAGCCTCAGTCGAACAATTCCCACCTTGCAGGAGAGTATTTTGTTGCAGCGGAGCTATATAAGCGAGGGTATTCAGTTGCCATGACACTGGGCAATGCCAAGGCGATTGACTTGTTCGCCGAAAAAGGGCTCCGAACAGTTAATGTGCAAGTGAAGGCGATATCATTCCGGAAGAATGTTGGCTGGCCAATGCTGAAGGCCAAGATCTTCGATCGCATTGTGTACGTAATGGTCTGTTTGAACGACGAAAATACACCTCCAACCTACTTTATCGCTCGCGCCGATGAAATTAGAGACAAAGTCAAGGAATACGACTCAAAGGGCGGCTATCGCGGGATCCTGAATTACGGCGCAATTAACTCAGATGAGTTCAAATCGCGCTGGGACAAGATCGACGCGGCGCTTCTGAGCCCCGATGCTTCTGCAGTGTGAACGTCGAGACCTAGGCGAGCGGCAGGAGTGTAACTGGGTAACCTCGTACCGCATCATCCACCGTCACCAGGGTCAGGCCATGCTGAAGTGCCTGCGCAACGAGGACGCGGTCGAACGGGTCACGGTGTAACGGGGCGAGGCCAGCGAGATGCGTAAGGGCTGCTTCCTCGATCGGCAAGCTGGTAATGCGGTGTGCTTCGCGCTGCCGTGGAAGATATTCCGCCGGCGCCTCTGGCAGGGGCAGTTTCCCCAGCGCGTACTTGATGACCGACTCCCATTCGGATGCAACGCTGAGGTACACCTCGTTGACCGGATCGCGAATCGCGTCCCGAAAAGCGACTGGCAACTGGGGATCGGCGGTGATGTACCAGAGGAATATGTGAGTATCCAGCAGCAGCCTCATTGCCCCTCAAACTCCTGCAGGATTTCCTCGGGAAGAGGTCGGTCAAAGTCAGCGGGAACCGTGAATCGGTTAGCGCAAAGACCAAAGGGACGGAGCTGAGTCGAGGGTGCCTGGACGGGCCGGACTTCGGCGAGTGGATGCTCGCCGCGGACGACAAGGAACGATTCTCCCGCCTCGAGTCGTCGGAGAAAGCTCAGGGGATCGAACTCAATCTCTTGCATGCTGATGGTGCTCATACGTGAATTGTACCAGAGTTTCCGAGCCGAACAACAAACTGCCCCTGTCCGCGGCAACACTCAGGAGTGAAATCATGAGCTACCAACGACGCGCATTCGGCCGACCGTTCGTCTGGGTGCTAGGCCTCGTGATTCTGGTGTTCGGCCTCGCGCCGCTGACCGCGGCCGACGATGCCGCGGATCTCGGCAAGGTCGTGCCTGAAGTCCTCACGCCGGAGCAGCGCAAGGAAGCGAGCGGCATGATCGACCGCGACATCAACCGCCGGTCGACCGCGGTCAATGCTCGCAACCGCGACGAATGGGCCAAGATTACCACCCGCGAGCAGTGGGAGAAGTTCCGCGATGAGCGTGTGGCCGCGCTGCGGCGTTCGCTCGGCGACTTTCCCGCGGCGCCGGTCAAGCTGAATGTGCGGACGACGGGAACCGTGGACGGCGACGGGTTCAAGATCGAAAACACGGTCTTCGAGAGCCGGCCCGGGCAATGGGTGGCGGGGAACCTGTACGTGCCGGCCAAGCCAAGCAAGTCGATGCCGGGCATCCTGATCGCCCATGCCCATCACGGCGGCAAGCGCGACAGCGAACTGCAAGACATGGGCATGACCTGGGCGCGGGCCGGCTGCCTGGTCCTGGTCATTGACCAGGTCGGCTACGGCGAGCGCCGGTCGCATCCCTTCAACAGTGCCGAGGACTATGCCAAGCAGTACCGGACCGGCCGGCAGGATTACTTTTTCCGCCAGGACACCGGAGTGCAGCTCCAGCTGATGGGCGACAGCCTGATGGGCTGGATGGTCTGGGACCTGATGCGCGGCGTCGATCTGCTGCTGGCACGCGACGGCATCGACCCGAAGCGCATTGCCATCCTGGGAGCGGTCGCCGGCGGCGGCGATCCGGCGGGAGTGACGGCTGCTCTCGATCGTCGCATCGCTTGCTGCGTGCCGTTCAACTTCGGCGGTCCCCAGCCGGAATCGCGCTATCCCCTTCCCGACGATTCCGAGACCAGCTTCAACTACCTGGGCGGCTCCTACTGGGACTCGACGCGCGGCCTTCGCCTGGGCGGGCGCGACGATTTTCTTCACTGGGTCATCGTGGCCAGCACGGCGCCGCGCCGCCTCATCCACGCGCATGAATTTTCCTGGGACCAGGAGCACGATCCGGTCTGGAAGCGCTACCAGAAGATCTGGGGCGAGTTTTACAAGGACATGGACAGTCTCGGTTTCGCGCACGGCACCGGCACGCTGAAAGGCAGGCCGCCGGAAGCATCGCACTGCAACAACATCGGCAAGATCCATCGCCGGCTGATCCATCCGCTCTTCGAGCGCTGGTTCGACATCAAGGTCGCGGAGAAGGACGAATACAGTGCGCCGCGCAAACCCACGGAACTGGTTTGCTTGACCGACAAGGCCCGCGAAGAGCTGAAGCCGAAAGGCCTGAACGAGCTGATGAGTGCCGTGGGCCAGGAGCGAATCGATGCGGCGCGCAAGCGGCTGGCGGGCAAGACGCCGGACGAGCGCCGTCAGCTCCACCGCGACGACTGGAGCAAGCTGCTCGGCCCGGTGACGCCGGCCAAGCCGCCGGTCGTCAAGGCGAGCGCGACGGACGAACAGCCCGCTGCCGGCGCCAAGGTCGAACGCATCGTCCTGGAAGTGGAGCCGGGCATCGTGGTGCCGGTCCTCGTTCTCACACCGGCCAAGATGACCGGTCGGGCGCCGGTCGTCGTCGGCCTGGCCCAGTCCGGCAAGGCCGGGTTCCTGAAGGAGCGGGCCGGCGAGTTGGAGAAGCTCGTCAAGGGTGGCACGATCGTCGTCCTGCCCGACCTTCGCGGCACGGGCGACACGCGTGCCGGCGATACCGATCTATCCACCAACCTGCAGCTCTTCGGTGAGACGCTGCTTGGCCAGCGGCTTCGCGATCTGCGCTCGGTCCTGACCTACGTGCGCGAGCGGAAGGACGTCGATACGAAGCGCGTCGCTCTCTGGGGCGACGCGTTCGCGCCGACCAATCCGGCCGACACCAATTTCAAGGTGCCGCGCGGCGTCGAGGGCTGGCCGCGCGGTCCGGAACCGCTGGGCGGGCAACTGGCGCTGCTCGGAGGTCTTTTCGATGATGACATCCGCGCCGTCTACCTGGCGGGCGGCCTGAGCAGCCACCATGGCGTGTTGACGCACTTCGCGGTGCTGATCCCGCACAGCGCATCGGTGCCTGGAGCACTGACGACGGGCGACCTGTGCGATCTGGCAGGGAGTCTGGCGCCGCGGCCGCTGCGTCTGGAGGCCTTGGTCGATCATCGGAATCAACCGGTGACCGCAGATGCCATGAAGAATGCCTACGATGCGGCGGTGCAAAGCTACTCGGCCAAGCCGCAGGCACTGAGCCTGGCCGAGTCGCGTTCCTCCGCGGCAGCGTGGCTGCTGGAGCAGCTCAGGTAGTTCGTAACAAGGTCACCTTGTCACGCATTCACCGCGTTCAGTGCCGCAACCAGCTCGCCCGGTGTCGGGTAGCGGTCTTCGGGTCGCTTTGCCATCAGGCGTCGCACCACAGCCCCCACGGCGGGCGGGACGTCGGGTCGCAGTTGTTCCAGCGGCCGGGCGACCTCGAACTGGTGGCGGATGACTTTCTCCATCTTCGTGCCGCCGGGGTAGGGCACCACGTTGGTCAGGAGGAAGTAGAAGGTGCAGCCCAGGCTGTAGAGATCGGAGCGCGTGTCGGCCTGGTGGGCGTCGCGGGCCTGCTCGGGGGACATGAAGTCCGGCGTGCCCATGATGACGCCGAACTGCGTGATCGATTTAACGCGTGCTTCCTCGCCCGGCAGATTGGCCCGTGCCAGGCCCAAATCGAGGATCTTCACGAGCGGATTGTGTCCGCCCCACATTGCCTTGGCTTGCTGCTGCACCGAGCCGGAAGGCAACGGCCCGCCAGGCGCCGAGGTCCAGGTCAGCAGGATGTTGGACGGGTTGATGTCGCGATGCACCAAGCCGTGCTCGTGGGCGTACTGCAAGCCGACGGCCGCCTGGCGGATACACTCGCAGGCCAGCGGCACCAGCATCGGGCCGGAGGAACGCACCAGGCGTGCAAACGTCGAGCCTTCCACAAATTCCATGGTGTAGAAGTGAACGCCGTCCACTGCGTCGGCATCGTACGCCATGACGACGTTGGGATGCGAGAGCGACGCGGCCAGCTGGATTTCGCGGTGAAAGCGCATCACCGCGGCCGGATTGGCGAGGCGCTCCTTGCGGATCAGCTTCAAGGCGACCACGCGACCTAGCCGCCGATGGCGCGCCTTGTAGACCTGCCCCATGCCGCCTTCGCCCAGCCGTTCGAGCAGGATGTAGGAGCCCAGCACCAGGTCGTTACCGCGGCCCTGGAAGAGTTGATTGACCTGATACGGGGTCAGCCAGCCGCGCTGGATGAGCTCCTTGGCAAGTGGTTGCGGATCGTGGAAGCGCGACCGCAGCGTCCGCACCAGCTCCTCGTGCTGAGACGGATCGAGCAGCCTGGTGTGGCCGAGCGTTTCGATAAAGCTGGCAAGCGAGGCAATCGTCATGCGGCTTATCTTACTCTATTGCAAGGCGATTTTCGCCATCGGCACTCGGTAGCGAATCAAGAACCCTAGCGCCCGAAAGCCGCGCGCCAGCCAGAAGACAACCAGGATGCCGAGGAACATCGCCGCCCCGCCCGCCACCAGCGCGCCCAGGTAGTTCGGCGGATTGTCGTGAGCAAAACCGCGCACGGCGGCCTGGATGCCGGGCCACGCCAGGTAGATGAACAGCAACGGCAACAGCTGCACCCAGATCATCGACAGCGTGCCCCATTTCCAGAACGGGGCATGGCTCCATAGCGCCTGCTTCTGATGAAAGCGCAGGCGCAGGATGCGCAGCGCCCAGTTTAGGTATAGCATGACTGCCAGGGTCATCACCACGATGTTGAACAGGTAGAAGAGCCCCACGGCGGCCAGTGACGAATACAGCAGAAGGTACGATGGTGCCGGCTCGTGGCCGAGGTAATCGAGGGCAACGAACAGCAGGTTGAGCATCGATTCGGTGCCGGGCTCGGCCACCGAGGTCAGGACCATGTCATTGCCGATCACGATCAGGATCCAGATGAGCAAGAAGCCGAAGAGTGCCAGTACCTCGCGCCACCAGTTACGCAGCGCGAGCTTGGCCACACGGCGCCCTTCGCGCGGCTCGCCCTCGCAGGCATGCAGGGGCAGCTGGACGATCGCCTTGAAGATCGGATAGAGCGGAATCACAAATAGCAGGGCAAAAAGCAGGCACTGGATCTTGGGCAACGAGCCAAACAGCCAATCCAGCCGACGGTAGAACGTGACGAGTGGCTCGAGGACGGCGAACTGATCGCTGATCTGCGACAGATTTTGCAACAGGACCGTGACGAACGAGTCCGCGCGGCCGCCGGCGACCTGCTCCAGCGTCGAGCCCAGCGGCAAGTCGCGGCTCAGGAATTCCTCCGCGTTCTGGTCCATCAGGTCGAAGGCAGCGTCCATGGTGCGCAGCCGCGGATCGACGCCCATCGCCAGCTCCTCCCACAGCGACGACAGCGCGTAGAGCGGCCCGTAGAAGAGCGCGACCGTCAGCGAGAAGAGCCCCGCGGCCAGCAAGCTGTAAGCACACAGGACATGGAATTTACCGGGATAGCGCCTGAAGAAGAGCAACGGCGTGAAGAGGAGCAACGGACCGGCGCAGATCAGGCCGACCACCGCATCCTCGATCGGCTGCCAGGCCACCGCGTGGCGTGCCTTCAGCTTGTTGTAGACCGGCGTTTCGACTGCACCGCGGATTTCCGGCAAGTGCTCGCGGAACTGCTGGGCAATCTGTTGCCGTTGCTCCGGTGTCGCGTGGTCCCAGGCCGCAGCGCCTTTCTTGAGCACATCGACCAACTCCGGCGGCAGGGCTGGCGGTTCTGGACGGGCCGGCTCGTCCGCGCGTGCGGCAAGCGTGAAGTTCGCCAAGTACGCGATGACGAGCAACGATCGCAACACGAAGGACTCCCGGCGCCTGCTCACATCCGCTCGACCGTGCGAATGCCAAGCAGATCGAGGCTCTTCTGGATGATGCGTGCCGTCAGGTCGCACAGGAGTAAGCGACTCTGGCGCAGCGCGGGCGATTCGGCCTTGAGCACCGGACAGTTCTGGAAAAAGCCGCTATACGTCTTCGCCAGGTCCCAGAGGTACCCGGTGATGACGTGGGGCCGATAGTCCGTCGCCGCCGCTTCCAGGGCTTCGGGAAACCGCAGCAGTTGAATCGCAAGTGCACGCTCGTGTGGACTCTCCAGGGACGGGAGAGGGGGCCGTGCGCGAAGCGGTTCGACATCCTCGTCGCCTTTACGGAAGATACCGCGAGTTCGGACGTAAGCGTACTGCATGTAGGTCGCAGTGTTGCCCTCGGTGGCGAGCATCTTGTCCCAGCTGAAGATGTAGTCCGAGTCACGGTTCTGCGACAGGTCGGCATATTTGACTGCACCGAGTCCAACCGCCTCATAGATTTGGGTCAGTTCCTCGGCGGCCAGCGCGGGCACGTCTTCGCCGCGTTCCTGGCGTTCCTTTCGGGTCAATTCGTAGCGACGAGCCGCTTCTCGCACGCCTTCATCGAGTAACTCGCTTAACTCGATGGCACCGCCCTCGCGCGTCTTGATCGGCTTGCGATCGTTGCCAAGCACCGAGCCGAACGAAACGTGCTCCAGGGCAACGTCCTGGTAGCCCCAGCGACGCGCGATCTCGAACAGGTTCTTGAAGTGCAATCCCTGCCGAAAATCGACGACATAGAGCACGGTCTGCGGCTGCCATGTTTCCGCACGGTAGCGAATCGTCGCCAGGTCAGTGGTCGTGTAGGTGAAGGCGCCATCGCGTTTGCGGACCAGCGCCGGCGGCTCGCCTTCCTTGAGGAAGATGACGACCGCGCCTTCGCTATTCCGCGCGATACCCCGTTTCTCCAGGTCCGCCACGACGCTCGGCAGCTGCGGATTGTAGAAGCTCTCGCCGTGCGTGTGATCGAAGTGGATATCAAGACGTTTGTAGACCGTGTCGATCTCGGCCTGACACCAGGGCATCATCATCTGCCAGAGGCGCACGTTCTCCGCATCGCCCGCGTGGAGCTTGGCGGTCTCCTGCCGGCATGCTTCCGCGACAGGATTGACGGCATCTTCTGCGTCCTCATCATCGCGCACGCTCATCAGCTGGCGGACGTGCACGTAGATCCGCAGCATCTCGCGCACGGGATCGGCCTTCAGCGCCGCTTCGTCGAGAAAGTTCTTGTAGCCGTACAGCAGGATGCCAAACTGCGTGCCCCAGTCGCCCAGGTGATTGTCCGTGATGACCTTGTGCCCCTGAAAGCGGAGCAATCTCGCCAGCGCATCGCCGATGATCGTGCTGCGCAGATGCCCGACGTGCATCGGTTTGGCGACATTCGGCGAACTGAAGTCGATGACGAACGTACGCGGCGTCTTCGGCGACTCCACGCCCAGGCGGGGATCACGGCCCAGTTCCTGCACCTGTTTCGCCAGCCAATCGCTGCGAAAGCGCAGGTTGATGAACCCCGGTCCGGCGATTTCCGGCGGGTCCAGAACATCGTCCAGTGGCAAGCGTTGCACAAGGTCCTGCGCGATGTCGCGCGGCTTCTTGCCGAGCGCCTTGCCCAGCGCCATGGCGCAATTGGCCTGGTAGTCGCCGAAGCGCGCGTCCTGCGCCGGTTTGATCATCGCCACGTAGGGCGTCGGGTCATCGACCAGGCCGGCCAGGGCCGTCTGGAAACGCTGCTGCAAGATATGGAGGAGGTTCATGGGTCCTTGAAAAAAAGCGCCGTCCCTGACCCGCGGGCAGTCGCCCGTGGGCTTGGTTCCATTCACTCCATTCGATCCTAGCCGCGTTCCCAGTCGAGCTTCGGGGCGTCGGCCCAGAGGTCTTCCAGGGCGTAGAAGGCGCGCGCCTCCTCATTGAAGACGTGGACCACCACGTCGCCGTAGTCCTGCACGACCCATTTGCTCGCTTCGTAACCTTCGATGCCCAGGCGGGTGTCCCCTTCGGCGTGAAGGGCGGCATCAATTTCCTCAGCGATGGTGTGAATCTGGCGCCGGCTGCTGCCGGTGGCCAGCACGAAGAAGTCGTAGAGCACGGTCACTTTGCGCATGTCGAGCACGACGATGTCGCGCCCTTTGTTCTCCGCGGCCACGCGGGCACACAGGAACGCTCGCTCGAGCCCGCTCTCCATGCGCAGCGTTGGCTCGCCTCTCGCTGTTGCGATTCTCAAGAGACCTCCTTTTGCGGTTGGAAACCAGGCGGGGAGGTCGTTCGGCACGCGGCAAACGTAGCGAGATGAATTGCCGTGGGAACCACCTCCGGGCCGGGTCGCTGCCAGCCCCGTGACGCCAGTGTTTACGTTTCAACCCTGTGCCGCTTCAACCCCTTGGGGGCCAAAGCCCTCTTCCACTTCGTATCATCCTCCCGCGACCCGGAGCGGTCAAGCGTCCAGATTTCCGAACGCGTCGTTTCCCGCCCCGCCGACCGATACGTCGCCATTTACCCGGCCGAAGTGCAGACACGGAGAATGCCTTTGAGGTTCTCCATGACATCGGGTGACACCGAAGCTTTCATCTGCATTCTATGCGCCGGTGAAGGGGCACAACGGTGCGAAACGGGAAAACTGCGGGAAAAACGCGTGGTTGAGCCGGCTCAACTGCTCTGGCACCGCAATAACTCCGCCGCTATAGTCCCCGCCCGCTGGACGACGGTGCCGAGCATCGCCCCGTCCGCATGCGGTCGTTGATGGATGGTCATCCGTCAACTCTCCCATTTTTCGGAGCAGGGTGAGACCATGCAAAAGCTGTTCTGGTTTGGCTCTCTGACGGCGATCACCGCAGCGGCCGTCGTCTACATGGCGGCGGACTACGCGGAACAGTATCCCGACTCCATGCCGGGACGCTGCTTCTACGCCGCCTACTCGATGGTGGAAGACTGCAACCCCATCTTCGGCGTCTGCCCGAAGGTCTGCGTGCGCGCTTGCCACGCGGTCAGCGATGCGGTTGCCTCCAAGAGCGAGACGCAACACGCGTCCCGCAGCTGCCCCGTGCCTCAGAAGCACGACATCCCCAGCCGGGCGCCGGTGGAGATCATTGATCTGTCCATGGTTGAATCGAAGTGGGAATCTGTCGGCGACCTGAACGCCCACGAGGGCGAAGAGAGTGCTCCCGAGTACTATCGCGGCATGCCGGTGACGGTGCCGCCGGGCGACTTCGAGGAGAGCGAGGACGTGCCTGCATCGATGCCGCCGGCCGACGAACCGGAGGAGATTCCGGCCCCGTCCGAGTGTGTGGACGACGTGCCGACCATGGAAGACCTCATCCAGGAGTCGACCGAAACGGAGTGCAAGGAAGGCTGCAGCTGGTGGAATGCGTTCTTCGGCGGTTCGGACGAATGCGAGAAGGTCGTCACGCCGGAAGAAGTGCCGATGCCGACGGAAGCGCCCGTCGAAGAGTCCCAGGACCAGGCGGGCATGCCGCCCGATTGCCACGAAAACCCGCACCACCATCACGAGTACCAGGGTTGCCCGTACATGGGTGGCTGCCCCCGTTCCTGCCCCGTCGTTCCGGCGACGCCCGCGGAAGAAACTCCCAAGGTGAAGAAAAAGAAGGTCAAGGTCGTTCCGAAATCCGCCATGGAACAGCCGATCAAGCCGGTCCACTACGAAGAGGCGCAGGAAATCCAACCGAGCCTGGTCAACCCCGAGGAATACGATCGCACCAAGGGCGAGTCCCTGCCGATGGAGCCTTCCATTGATACGATGGAATTCCGCTCCAGCGACGCCCACAAGGGCGAGTTCGATCCGAAGCCGTACTGAAATCTGCCGCTGATTGTTCGTTCGTAGCTCCGCCTTGAGGCGGTCTTCTGGCAGAAGACCGCCTCAAGGCGGAGCTTTTGTCCATGCGCGAACCTGGCCAGACAGAAATGTCCGGTCCACATGCCCGCCGTCAACGCTCACTACTGTGGCACGGACATTTCTGTCTGTGCGCGATGCTATACTGCACGCAGGCCATATTGAGACCTCGTAAGGTGGGCCAGACACTCTTGTCTGGCCGGCCAGACAAGAGTGTCTGGCCCACCCAACACAGCCATTCTCTACCGCGCGAAGTATAGTCGGACAGAAATGTTCCTTCCGCCCCTCGGACCACCTTCCGCTCATGGCCTTTTGTACACTAATCGGCGCGACTTTTCGCGCCGATTCGGCATTTGCCCGTTTTGCCATCTGCACTATAAGGTCGAAAGCCCGCAAACCCTCCTTCTCCGGGAGCCACTCCCATGCAACCCACCACTCGCAGACTGCTCGCCGCCCTCTCCCTCCTCGCGGTCGCCGTCGTCTCCGCCACCGTGCTGAGCTACCAGGCCCCCGCGGCCGAGAAAGTCGATACCAAGAAGCAGTTTCTCGAACCCATCAACGTCGAGCCGCCGCATATCTCCAAGGACAAGGCGGTGAAATACAATTACGACATCGTCTACGTCCGCGCCCCGCGCAAGGGCGACAAGGGCCGCACCACTTGGGCCGATATCGCCCACCCGGCACTGACCGAACCGAACGCCGACCTGATGCTGCTCAAGCCCGACGGGACCGAAGAAGTGCTGGTCAAGGGCGGCGAGGATGGCGCCATCGTCGACCCGTTCGTCAGCCTCGACGGCGAATGGGTCTTCTACTCGCACATCCAGGGGCTCAAGGGCACCAGCCAGCATGGTCAGTCGCCGTTCAAGGGCGCCGACATCTACAAGCTGCACGTGAAGACGAAGAAGCTGGTGCGGCTGACCAACCAGGAATGGACGCCAAACACGGGTGCAGCCCACTGGTCCAGCGACTTCCGCACGCCGGAGAAGGATCGCAACCACTTCACCTACGGCGTCCTGAACATGGGGCCGTGCCCGCTGCCCGGCGGCAGGCTGGTCTTTGTCTCGAACCGCAACGGCTTCCGGGCGCCGAAGCACCCTTCGCCGTGCTTGCAGCTGTTCGTGATGGACGACGACGGCAGCAATGTCGAGTGCATCGGCCACCTGAACCTCGGCATGGCGCTGCACCCCGTCGTGCTGACCGATGGCCGCATCATGTTCAGCTCGCTCGAATCGCAAGGACTGCGCAGCGGAATTCTCTGGGGACTGTGGTCCATCCATCCGGACGGCACCAACTGGGGGCCGATGATCTCCGCACTGCTGCCCGGCGAAGGGGCGCCGAACGCCTTCCACTTCCAGACGCAGCTGAGCGACGGCTCGATCGTCGCGGAGGAATACTACAACCAGAACAACAGCGGCTTCGGCACCTACCTGAAGCTGCCGCCCACGCCCGCGGATGGTTACGCTCCCTTCGGACCGGGCTACATGAACGATCCGCGTAATCCGCCGCTGCGGAATGGCCGTTTCGACAATGGACTCGGCCAGTATCGGCGGCTGCCCTTCAGCCCGTATGGCATCGAAGCCCTGACGCGTTTCGCGCCGGCCGACGACCGTCCTTCGGGAACGTCGATTCGCAACAAGAAAGACTCGCCGGCGGTCGGCAAGTTCACGCATCCATCCGGAGCGCCCGATAACCACCTGCTGACCTGCTATTCGCCCGGCCCGGCCAACCACCAGTACAACCACTTCCCGATGGTCGATGGCGGCATCTACCTCATCAAGGACGGCAAGCCAATCGACGAGCCCGGCGAGATGCTGCTCATCAAGAATGATCCGAATTACAACGAGATGTGGCCGCGTGCCCTGGTCGCTTACAAGCGCATCTACGGCACGGCCGAGCCGAAGACGATTGCACCGGTCAAGAACGACGGCAGCCTGTCGCCGCACCTTCCCGAAGGCACGCCCTTCGGCCTGGTCGGCACGTCGAGCCTGTACAAGCGCGAGAGCTATCCCAATGGCGTGGTGCCCGAAGGCAAGGTGTCGTCGACCTACGCTGGCGGCGCCGATTCGCGCGGCTTCCGCGGACTGGATCCGTTCAACACGTCGGAGAACGGCGCCTCGCTCAACTGGGTCAATCAGGGCAGCGATGCAGGGCTCTACAGCAACGACGAGATTCACGCCATTCGCATTCTCGTCATGGAAGGCGCCACCGATCGCCGGGGTGGACCCAAGGCAGGACGCCTCTTCTACAACCACGCCCACGAACGCCTGCGCATCCTGGGTGAGGTTCCGGTCCGTAAGTTCCAGAGCGACAAGCAGCCGATTGACACCGACGGCAATCCCGACACCAGCTTCCTCCTCAAGATGCCGGCCGACGTGGCCTTCACGTTCCAGACGCTGGACAAGGACGGCATGGTGCTGAACATGGCACAGACCTGGCATCAGCTCCGTCCCGGCGAGATCCGCAACGATTGCGGCGGTTGCCATGCCCACAGCCAGAAGCCGGCGCTCTTCAAGGACACCGCGGCCGCCAAGGCGGACTATCCGGTGCTCGACCTGTCCAGGCAGACGCCGCTGTTGACGACGAAGAAGGCCGACCAGTCCGGCAAGAAGTGGGATGCCAAGGACGAGACGGGCCTGCGCTTCGAGAAGGGCGTCAAGAACGTCGAATTCTATCGCGACGTCAAGCCGATCCTGGATCGCAGCTGCGTCGCCTGCCACACGCAGAAGTCCGACAAGCCGGCCGGCAACCTGGTGCTCGACGACGACAAGGAAACGAACATCAGCTACGTTGGCAAGGTCTCCGGCACCTACTTTCGTCTGGCAGCCGACCAGCAGGCGAAGTTCGGTTACAAGCCAGTGATCCACAACGGGCACTGGCGGCAGACCAACGCGTCACGCTACATCCGCATGTTCCAGTCGCGCCGCAGCCTGCTGACGTGGAAGATCCTTGGCCGGCGCACCGATGGCTGGCAGAACGAGGACTTCCCGCACGAGACGATTCCCGGCGACGCCAACAGCCTACAGCAGAACGGCCAGCCGGTCGCCAACACGCACGCCAACCAGAACCGTTCGCACCTGATCTACAACGGCAACCCGATGCCGCCCGCAGAAGCCGTCGCCGGCACCTACGTCGGACCAGATGGCGCGAAGATCAAGGTCGAGCCGCTTTCCGACGAGGACAAGCGCACCATCATCCGCTGGATCGACCTGGGCTGCCCGATCGACCTGGATTTTGCCAGCGCAAAGCCGCAAGCAGCAGGCTATGGCTGGATGCTGGACGATCAACGCCCGACGCTGACGCTGACCGAACCGAAAGCCGGCGGCAACGAGACTCTATCGCGGATCCTCCTCGGCATGTACGATTATGCCGGCCTCGACGAGAGCAGCCTGCAAGTGGTCGCCGACTTCGCCGTCGACGGCGTGCCGGCTGGGCAGAACCTGGCCGCGAAGTTCAAACCGAAGAGCAACGGCGTCCTGGAGCTGAAACTCGCGTCGCCGCTCGACTCGCTGGCCAAAGGGAAGTTGACGGTTTCGGTCAAGGATAAACAGGGCAACTGGTCGCGCATCGAGCGGACCTTCAGCGTCGGCAGACTGAAGAACTGAACCACGGATCACACGGATCACACGGATCACACGGATAAAAGGAATTCAGAGTTTTCCAACAATGCCACGGTGTTCACGGCAAAATCACACGCACTGCCTGGTCTTTTGACTTATCCGTGTGATCCGTGGTTCAGTTCTTCCCTTGCCTTTTGCGGGGCGAGGGAAGCTAAACGAGTAACGTCCCACCGCTTGAACCCTCACCCACCTTTGTTTCGGGGGTAGTCGAGTCATGTTGAACATCAGCGGAACGAAGCAACGGCTCTGCAACGGTCTGTCGCGCCGCGATTTCCTCAAGGTCGGCGCCCTCGGCGTCGGCGGCTTCTCCCTGGCGAACTTGCTCCAGCTCAAGGCGCAAGGCGCTGTCCGGCCGGAGTCGTCCAGCAAGGCCATCATCATGGTCTACCTGAACGGCGGCCCCAGCCACATGGACATGTACGACCTGAAGCCCGAAGCGCCGGTCGAGTACCGCGGCGAGTTCAAGCCGATCCACACCAATGTGCCCGGCATGGACATCTGCGAGCTGTTTCCCCTGCAGGCGAAGATTGCCGACAAGATGGCGATCATTCGCAACATGAAGTTCCAGCAGCAGGGCCACACGTCGCCGGAACTTTACACCGGCTTCCTGAACGGCAATCGGCCGTCCATCGGCTCGGTCGTCAGCAAGCTGCGCGGCGATGCCGGCGTCCTGGGCACGCTGCCACCTTACGTGGCACTGGGCGACGCCAACCACGTCGGCAGCCCCGGCTTCCTCGGCACCGCCTATCAGCCGTTCCTGCCCGGTTCGCAGTCGGCCGCCAGCATGGGCATGCGGGCTGGCTTCACGATGGACCGCATCGGCGACCGCAAGACGCTGCTGAGCTCATTCGACACGCTGCACCGCGACATGGACGACGGCCACGGCAGCCTGAAGGGCATGGACGCCTTCACCACCCAGGCGATGGAAATGATCACGACGACGAAGGCGCGCGACGCCTTCGACCTGACACGCGAGCCGCTCCGTGCCCGCGAGAAGTACGGCAAGCAGACCGAGTACCTGCTGGCCCGCCGCCTGGTGGAAGCCGGCGTCCCCGTGGTGACATTGACGCCGCAGAACCACGGCATCGACGAGAAGTCCAAGTGCAACGGCCAGTGGGACCATCACGATCACATCTTCAAGTGCCTGCGCATGGTCCTGCCGCAGCTCGATCAGTCCGTGTATGCCCTGGTGACCGACCTGTACGAACGCGGCCTGGACAAGGACGTGGCCGTGGTGATCTGGGGCGAGATGGGCCGCACGCCGCGTGTCGGCACGCAACAAGGCACCAGCGGCGGCCGCGACCACTGGCCGCAATCCGGCTTCGCCCTGATGATCGGCGGCGGCCTGCCCATGGGCCAGGTCATCGGCGCCACCGACCCCCGCGGTGAACGCCCCAAGGGCCACGGCTACACCCCGCAAAACGTCCTGGCCACCCTCTACGGCGTCCTCGGCATCGACGCCAGCCAGACAGCCCTGCCCGATCACATGGGGCGGCCGATCCATCTGCTCGAAGATCCGGAGAAGATCAAAGAGCTGGCGTAGTAGAATTGAAGCGGAGCTGAAGCTCGTCGCGCAGTCCCAAGTATTGAGGGGCTGCGCGACGAGCATTTTTTGCGCGGATGCGGTCGCGCCGTGATGAGACCAGACGCTCGCTGGTGTCCCGTGACGTGCCGAACACCACATTGAGTTGCCCGCGTTCGACTTCCAGGATACCGGCGGGCACCAGCACCGCGTCGGGATGCATGTCGTGATCGGCCGCCGCTACCGCTTCTTGGCCGCGTGCCTCACCGCCCCGGGAGAACGCGCCGATCTTTACCTTGGCCTTGGTGTCGAGCGAAATGCGGAGCGTTTCCGGGTCTTGAGCCGCTTGGCTATGCACCTGCTTCAAGTGGTCGAAGATGGCGTCGGTTTCGGGGATTTTTTTGGGGCTTGGTCTTGCACACGCGCCGCAGTCGATAGCCCAAGCGATTCAAGATGGTATGCACCGTGCGTTCCGCGGGCACGTGGCGATCGGTCCCCTGGGCGTTGGCCGCGAGTTGCCGGTGCACCGCCCTTGCGGTCATGCGCGTATAAGCCAGCGGTGTCTGGAACTTGGGGTCGGCCTGACTCGCCGGTTCCACGAGGGCGTGGATCGCGTCGATCAGTTCCGGATGCTCTTCCTCGGTCTTGTGACGCCCACGCGCGGAAAACCCATCCACACAGCGAATACCGGTGCGAAGTTCGTTCAAGCCGGTGCGGACAGCATCGCGCCCCCAGCCGAACAGTACCTCGGCACGCCGCGGACTCCCTGCACAATACTTGAGCGCCATCTCGGCCTGAAACTGCCGCCGGCGAAATCCCGTCAGCTTACACGCCGCCAACTTGATGGTGTCCATCACCGATTCAGATAACTCAGCCAGCATGGTCTCGTCCCTGAGACACAAAGGGTACGCATCCTGCCCAAGCAACGTCTCCTACCACATGGGACCAATCCGTGGTAGATCATTTGCAGCTGGCTGCCTTAGTGCTGAGTGGCTGGATATCGTTTCTCCACTCCGGATTCGGTCGCCACTTGTGGGCCGATGCTACATGAATCCAGTGCCGAATGCCGCACCCTTCGCTACAGCGGGAGAATACGTTGCCCCTGAAACCGTTGTATGTCTGATCGAGAGTATGAGTATTTTCAACGAGATCACGGCCGGCGTCCATGGGGTTGTGACTGAGGTTCTCGTGTCCAATGGCGACCCTGTCGAATTCAACCAAGTTCTGTTTCGAGTGAGCCGCCCTCCCGACCCTCTCGATCTGTGGTAGATTGACATAGCCAATCAGGCTTCACCAAACTGAAATCCCAGTCAGCGATTTCTAGTTCAAGGTCTCACCGGTTTGTGTAGCGCTTGCAGGTCCTGCCAGTGAGGACTCGTTCCAATGCCCGACGAACGGCACATTCTCCGCGACTGGCACCGTCTTTTCGGCCTGCTCCTGACCGACTTCTTCACCGACTCGCCGTTCCTCGTCGAGGTCGAGCGCGACCTGTCGCAGCAGCAACAATTCCTCGACGTCGTGGTCTTGCGCCGTGGACGCGGGCGAATGGCCATCCGCCTGCCCGATGGGCTGAACGACCTGCGGACACACAACCTCATCACGTTCAAATCGCACCGCGAATCGCTGGACAACTGGGCGATGAAGGAACTGATCGGCCACTACGTTGGGTATCGCAAGCTGGTCAGCCCATCGCCGTCGGAACTATTGCCCGAGGATCGCTTCCGGCTGTACGCCGTGTGTGCACGCTTCCCGGAGACTCTGTCGGCGCGGGTTCCGTGGCACCAGCGGCAGGCGGGCGTGTATCATTGTCAGTGGGGGACGGACGAGGTGCGCGTCGTCGTGGCGGGACAGCTGTCGCGGGAGCCGCACAATGCGCCGCTGCACTTGTTCAGCGCATCGCCGGAGCTGATCGGCTTCGGTCAGAGTGCTTACCGGCAGCGATCGGAAAACACCAGCCTGCTGCTGGGGCAATTGTTCGAGCATTTTCGAGGGGAGGGTTTCGCCATGTCGTACACGATGGAAGATTTCAAGCGCGACTTGCTCAAGAAGCAAGTCCTCGAGTTATCACCAGCGGAGACACGGGATTTCGTGGAGTCGCTGCCGCCGGAGAAGCAGCAGGAAATGCTCGAGTCGCTGCCGCTGGCGAATCGCCTGGCGGGCTTGTCCCCCGAGCAAATCCGTCAGTATCTGGACCAGTTGACCGCTGGCCAACCATCCACACCGCGCAAGCCACGGCGGAAGAAATAACGGAATGGATGCCGCTTGTTGAAAGTGGAAAGGCTGCGCCGGCTCATTGAGGCGTGCCTCCCGAGCACGAATTATTCCGCCGGTGGGGCGACGGGAGCGTCTGCCACATTGGCTCCGGGTGGAACATCCTCATCTTCGCGCGCCACCTTGGCGATCGACACGATCTTGTCGCCCTCCTTCAAACCCATGACGCGGACGCCCTGGGCGTTGCGGCCCGTGACACGCACCTCGTCGACGTGGGTGCGGTTGACCATGCCCTGCGCGGTCATGAGCATGATGTCGTCGCCGTCGCGGACCGAGACGACGCGGACGACCATGCCGTTGCGCTCGCTGATCCGGATGTCGCGGAGGCCCTTGCCGCCGCGCCGTTGCTTGCGGTAGCGCGTGTTGCCGCGATAGACCTGGGCTTCCCCCTCGGCGGCCGCTTCCTCGACCGGCTCTTCCGGGGGTTCCTCGACCACTTCTTCGGTCTCCGCCACCTCGACGCCGGCGATGTTGGCCCCGAAGGGCGTTCGCTTGCCGTAGCCGTTCTCGCACACTGTCAGCAGGTAGCCCTGCGGGTCGGCCACGACCATGCCGATCACTTCGTCGCCTTCCGCCAGGTTGATGCCCTTGACGCCGCGGGTGTTGCGGCCCATGGCCCGCGCGTCGGCCTCGTCGAAGCGGATGGCCATGCCGTTGCGGGTGCTCAGGACCACCTCGTCGCCGGCCTTGGTCATCGCCACGTCGATGAGTGTGTCGCCTTCGTCCAGGCTGATGCCGATGATGCCGCCGCTTTTCGGCCGGCTGTAGTCATCCAGTGCCGTCTTCTTGACGATGCCGCGCCGCGTTGCCATCAGCAGGTAGTGCGTCGAATCGAAGCGGCGCACCGGGATGACGCTGGTGATCTTCTCTTCGGGCTTGAGCGACAGCACGTTGGCGATGGCTCGCCCGATGGCGGTGCGGCTTTGCTGCGGAATGTCGTAGACCTTGAGCCAGTACAGCTGGCCGCGGTTGGTGAATATCAACAGGTAAGCATGGGTTGAGGCGACGTAGAAGTGCTCGATGAAGTCGTCTTCGCGGGTACCGCCGCCGGAGACGCCCTTGCCGCCGCGGTGCTGGCTGCGATACGTGTTGAGCGGCAGCCGCTTGATATAGCCGTTGTGGCTGATGGTGACGGCGTTGTCCTCTTCCGCAATCAGGTCTTCCAGCGTCATCCGGTTGGCGGGCGCATCGATGATCTGCGTCTTGCGTTCGTCGCCGAACTTCTCGCGCAGCGTCGTCAGGTCGGTGCGGATGACGGCAAGGATGTTGCGCTCGCTGGAAAGGAGCTCCTCGTAACCGGTGATCTGGCGGCGCAGCTCGTTGTACTCCTTGAAGATCTCATCGCGTTCCAGGGCCGCCAGCTGGCCGAGCTGGAGGCGGACGACCGCTTCCGCTTGCGCCTCGCTCATGTGATAGCTCGCCTGGGTACCGATCTCGCGCTGCAAGGCGGTGAAATGCTCGTCGCCCAGGGCACGCTGGAGCACCGTGGCAGCCACTTCGAGCGCGACCAGCCGTTCCTTGGCCAGCGACCGGCTGGACGAGCCGCGGCAGATGGCAATCACTTCATCCAGCGACGAGATGGCGATCAGCTGGCCTTCGAGGATATGTCCACGCCGCTTGGCCTCACGCAGCAGGAACTCGGTGCGGCGCCGGATGACGCGGATCCGGTGCTTCAGGAATTCCTCCAGCATCTGCTTGAGCGTCAGCGTGCGTGGCCGACCGTCCACCAGGGCCAGGAGGATGATGCTGACCGTCCGCTGCAAGGGTGAATACTGGTACAGCTGATTGAGGATCAGATGCGGGTCGCCGTCGCGCTTGATGTCGAGCACCAGGCGGACGGGCTCGCCGCTGCGAGCGCTGGATTCGTCCCGGACGGCGCTGACGCCCTTGATGCGCTCGTCCTTGATCAGTTCGCCAATCGCCTCGTGCAGTCGGTTGCGCGTCTGCTGGAACGGCACCTCTTGAATGATGATCTGCGCCTTGTTGCCTTCTTCGCGGATGTCGGCCCGGGCGCGCAGGGTGACCCTGCCGCGGCCGGTGCTGTAGCCTTCGAGGATGCCTTGCCGGCCGCAGATGATGCCGCCCGTCGGGAAGTCCGGTCCCGGAATGATCCCCATCAGCTCGTCGAGCGTTATCTCGGAGTTGTCGATCAGCGCGATGAGCCCGTCGCAGACTTCACGCAGGTTGTGCGGGGGAATTTCGGTCGCCATGCCGACAGCAATACCGTCGCTGCCGTTGACCAGCAGGTTGGGGAACTTGCTGGGCAGCACCAGCGGCTCGCGATACTTGCCATCGTAGTTGTCGATGAAATCGACGGTGTCGTGCTCCAGGTCAGCCAGCATCTCGGCGGCGACGTTGGAGAGTCTTGCTTCCGTGTAGCGCATCGCGGCAGGCGGCAGACCGGCGATCGAGCCGAAGTTGCCCTGCCCGTGGATCAGGCGATGGCGCATGGCCCAGTCCTGGGCCATGCGCACCAGCGTGGGATAGATGGAGGCATCGCCGTGCGGGTGGTAACGCTTCATCGTTTCGCCGACGATGCCGGCGCACTTGCTGGTGGACGATGCGGGGCCAAGGTTCAGGTCGTTCATCGCCAGCAGGATGCGCCGCTGCGACGGTTTCAGGCCATCGCGCACGTCCGGCAGCGCGCGGCTGATGATGACGCTCATCGCGTAGGTCAGGTAGCTGTCCTTGAGCTCGTCGGCGATGTTGAGAGGCGGATGGCCGTTGCCATTGCCGGCGTCTGGAACAGCGGGCGGCGGTGGATTGGGCGGCAGTTGGTCCGACAAGATTCGAGCCCTCTGACTGGCGGAAATGACAGCGCCGACGCTCCCGTCGGCGGCACCCGGTTCACTCGTTTCGTATCTCGATATGATACGAAAAATGGGTCATTTTCTCCAGAGCGCGGCAGCGGGTTGCGGAACCATTTTTCTTTGCTTTACCACTAAAGCTCAGTAGGATGAGCAGCGGTTCCAGGGCCGCTCTGCACCCGATTTTTCTCACTATCCGAAGCAGGAGGACTCACACGTGCGCCGTCTTATCGCTGCCCTCACCCTCGTGGTGGCCTGCGGCATCGCCGCAGCTGACGACACTGACTCCCAGGCCAACATGCGCAAGGCGGTCAAGGCCACCAAGATCAGCGTCGACTGGAAGGACGCCTTGATGCAGGACGTGGCCAAGGAACTCGCCGAAAAGCTCGAAGAGACCGGCAAGGTCAAGGGTGCTCGCGTCCGCGTGGACAGCATCGTCACCGGCCTGACCCAGAACATGAAGGTGAGCCTCACCGTCAAGGACAAGCCGGTCGCCGACGTCCTGGAGGAGCTCTGCAAGAAGTACAACCTCGGCTACGTCATCCTGGGCAAGCAGGACGCCAAGAGCAAATACAAGGCTTTCAAGAAGAAGGAAGACGACGGCACCCTGCTGCTCACCAAGGGTGACAAGGAACGCGGCGATCCGAAGGATTGATTTCGCCTACCCACGGGCCGCGCCCGGATGGGGCCGGACATCTTGCGGGCCGCGAGGGGATGATTCATCCGCTCGCGGCCCTTTGTCTCCTCGGGACAGGAGGCGTCCATGCTGTTCGGCTCTCTCTTTTTTCCGCAGCTGGCCAACGAGTATGGCCTGGTCGCCATTGGCGGCGATCTGAAACCCGATCATCTCCTCAAGGCCTATCGCCGCGGCATCTTTCCCTGGTACGACGAGGGCGATCCCATCTGCTGGTGGTCGCCGGACCCCCGCGCCATCTTCGAGCTGGATGGCCTGCGTGTCTCCCGGCGCCTGGCCCGCACGGTGCGTTCGGGCACGTTTGGAATCACGGTCAACCGCGACTTCGCGGGAGTCATCCGCGGCTGCGGGTTTCGTCCCGGCGAAGGCACCTGGATCACGCCGGAAATGATCGACGCCTACGAAGAAATGCATCGCCGCGGCCATGCCCATAGCCTGGAAGTCTGGCACGGCGACACACTGGCCGGCGGCATCTATGGGGTCGCCATCGGCGGCTTCTTCGCCGGCGAGTCCATGTTCACCCGCGTGCGCGATGCTTCGAAGGTGGCGCTGGTGCATCTTGTGGAGCGGCTGCGCCAGCGAGGATTCCAGCTGTTCGACACGCAGTTCGTGACCGATCACACGCGCGGTCTGGGCGCCATCGAGATTCCGCGGGCGGCGTACCTGAAACGGTTGAAAAAAGCGTTGGCTTGCGCGGTGACATTTGCGTGAGTCGATGGGCCCTGCCGGGCGCGCTCCGGGCGATGCTGCACCGGGACAGCCTGCGATTCCGCACGTTGGATGATTTCATACAAAGGCACTGGCAATCACCTGCCGCGCGGAGCGGCCCGCTCGCGTTCGGAGCTCTTGATTGACATCGTCTCTCGAAAGATCCACGAGTAGCTCACCATGCGTGTTCTGCTGACCGGCGGCTATGGGTGCATCGGCACCTGGATCGTTCGCAACCTCCTCCAGCGCGGCGACGACGTCTGGATCTACGACTTGAAGGAAGACCCGCACCGCCTCGACCTGATCCTGACGCCCGAGCAGATGCGGGCCGTTCACTTCGTCCAAGGCGACGTCACCGACTTGCCGCGCCTGCGTCAGGCGCTGGATGAGAACAAGATCACGCACGTCGTTCACCTCGCCGGCTTGCAGGTGCCCGTCTGTCGAGCCGATCCAATGCTCGGCGCCAAGGTCAACGTCCTGGGCACAATCGCCGTCTTCGAGGCGATCCGGCAAGCGCAAACGAAGGTCGAGCGCCTCGTCTATGCCAGCAGCGCCGCGGTGTTTGGACCGCCAGAGCACTATCCCGCCGGCCGCGTCGGCGATGACGTGCACCTGACGCCCTCGACGCACTACGGCGTCTTCAAGTGCTGCAACGAGGGCAACGCGCGGATCTACTACCAGGATCACGGCCTGTCGAGCGTGGGACTGCGGCCGTGGACGGTCTTTGGCGTCGGCCGCGACTTCGGCATGACCAGCGAGCCGACGCGTGCGATCAAGTGCCTGGCGCTGGGCCGCAAGTGCCACATCACCTACGGCGGCTGGCAAGACCTGCAGCACGTGGACGATGTGGCGAAGACGTTCGTGCGCTGCCTGGAAGCCCGCTATCAAGGCGCCAAGTCGTACAACCTGCGCGGCAACGTCGTGGACCTGGCGACCATGCACGCGGCCCTGTGCGCGGTCGATCCGGCGGCGAAGGACCTCATAACCTTCGGCAAGAGCCAGATTGCCATCGCCTTCGACCTGGACGACGCCGCCCTTCAGCGCGACCTCGGGCCAGTGCCCTGCACGCCGCTGGTCGAGGGCGTGCGGCAGACGTACGACCTCTTCCGGAAACTGCACGCGGAGGGGCGCCTCGACACGCGAGATGTGGACGGGTAGAGGCCGATCATGCACGACGACTACGACCGCAGCAGCAAGTGGTTGGTCGAGCACTTCGGAGCCGTGCTCTTGCGACTCGCTGGCGTGATGGAGATTGCCAGCTGCCGCGCGGCACCACCCGAGGTGGTCCTACCTCGCCAATTGCCCGATGGGTTGCTGGAGGTTCATTTCACAGGTCAAAGCGACCCCGATTGGTTTCTCGTCGAAATCGCGACCGACCCGGGGCGTCGAGCCAGTGAGCAGGCGATGCGAGACGCGATGTCCTTTTGGCTGGCGCGCCGAGTGCTACCCGAAGTCGTGACGCTGGTCCTGCGCCCGAAAGGCACATACCAGATCCCGAGGACCGTCGCTTTCGAAAGCCGTCTCAACTTCACACGGCTGGAATTGCGCTGGCGTGTGATAGAATTGTGGACGTTGTCCGCTGAACAACTCGTAGCCGCCCAGGAGGTGGGGCTGGTTCCGTGGGTGCCGCTCGCGCGATTCGATGGGCCCGCGGAGCCAATCCTGCAACAGTGTCGCGCCCTGATCGACCAGAAAACAACGGGCGACTTGCACGCCAACTTGCTGGCAGTCATGCAGGTGATGTTGCGCATCAATTTCACGGACGACCGCCTGTTCGCCCTTTTTGGAGACAGACAGGTCATGATTGAGTCACCGCTGATTCTGGAACTGGTTGCGCAAAACAAGCAAGAGAGCATTCTGGAGTTTCTGGATGCACGCTTCGGCTCAGTACCGCCCGACGTCGAGACGGCCCTGAAGGGCGTTGTGGATCTCGAACAGCTCAGCCGGTTGAATCGGTTTGCCGCGCTCTGCAACAGCCTGGAAATTTTCCGCCTCCAGCTGACTTCGCTGAATCAATAAAGTGCTCCTTCCGCTGAGTCCTCACTCATGCCTGACACCCAGACGCCGCAACAGCAACCACTCCTCGACTCGCAATTCCTCGCGCGCCTCGAGCAGCTCGAGCTTGTCTCGCGCAAAATCTTCATGGGGCGCATGAAGGGCGAGCGGCGCAGCAAGAAGAAGGGGCAGTCGGTCGAGTTCGCCGACTATCGCAATTACGTCATCGGCGACGACCTGCGCCATCTCGACTGGAACTTGTTCGCTCGCCTCGAACGCCTCTTCATCCGCCTGTTCATGGAAGAGGAAGACCTGCACTTCTACGTCCTGATCGACAACAGCCTGTCGATGGACTTCGGCAAGCCGACCAAGCTGCACTTCGCCAAGCAAGTGGCCGCGGCCCTGGGCTTCATCGGCCTGGTCAACATGGACCGCGTCGTCATCGAGGCGTTCAACGATCGGCTGACGCAGAGCCTGCCGGCAATCCGCGGCCGGCGCAGTCTCTTCCGCTTGCTCGATTTCCTGAGGAAGATTGAACCGGCTGGTCCCAGCGACTTGAAGCGGGCGCTGCGCGGGTTCAGTCTCAAGTGCAGCGGCAAGGGCATTGTGGTGCTGCTGAGCGACTTCATGGATAAGAATGGCTACGAGGAAGCCCTGCGCTACCTCGTCGCCCGGCAGCTCGACATCTATGTGATTCAGATCCTGTCGCAGGAGGAGATTGAGCCGGAAATCGTCGGCGACCTAAAACTGGTGGACATCGAAGACGAAGACATGGCCGAGATCACCGTCAGCGGCCCGCTCCTCAAACGCTACAAGCAGAACCTGGCAGCCTATCGGGCAGGGATTCACGAGTTCTGTACCCGACGCGGAGCGTCGTACCTGTTCACGAGCAACCAGGTGCCTTTCGATCGGCTGGTGATGACGTATCTGCGGCAGCGGGGGTTGGTAAAATAGCCCGGCGAGCCGAGCCGCGTCAGCGGCCGGTTTGAACTCCTATGGACCGCCATTGGTTGCTCACCTGGACGTGCTACGGCACCTGGCTCCCCGGCGACGCGCGTGGCTTCGTAAGTCATGTCCGCGACGAGGACGGTTCGCTGGTCATCCACAATATCCCCGGCACGCCTTATGATGCCGACATGCCGGCCCTGGAAAAGTACGCCCGCTCGCAGATGAAGGGACCACCGCTTCGACTGGAGCAACCTGAGGCCGACGCCCTGATCGTCCAGTACCAGGAAACGTCTCGAATTCGACAGTGGGAACTTGAGGCAGCCAGCGTCATGTACAACCACACCCACCTGGTCGTTAGCGTTGGCGGTGATCCGGACCCACAAGATGTCCTGGAACTTTTGAAGAGCTGGGCGACGCGTGCGGTCAAGAAGTTGCGTCCGTTGCCCGCGAACGGGACTTTTTGGACCGCCAAAGGGTCCAAGCGGAAACTGCCGAATGAACGCGCGGTTCGAGATGCCGTGATCTACGTGGTGCGAAAACAGCCGAACCCGCTCGCGGTTTGGTATGCGCCGCGGTGGGAGACGGCGATCCAAGAATACGACCACCGGAGCCTTACGTGATTGCTTCAAGATACCATCCGGCCGCTTACGCGGCTCGGCTCGCCCAGTATTGGTTTCCTGTTGCGCTGGGTCTCCTCTTCCTCATCGCATTGCCGGGCCTGATCCTGTTCGCCATGAACCTGCTCGGACTGGAGGCTGACGCCAATACCTGGCTGCAGCAGAACTTCAAGCTGACCTACAGCATCGGCCTGCCCTGGTGGGGCATCCTGATCTTGCTGCTGATGCCGTTCCTCATCCTGCTGCTCTACTTCCTCAAGCTGAAACGCAAGCCGATCCAGGTACCGAGCACATTTCTGTGGCGCAAGAGCATCGAGGACCTACACGTCAACAGCCTCCTCCAGTGGCTGCGGCAAAACGTGCTGCTGCTGCTCCAGCTTCTGATCGTCGTCGTTTGCATCTACTCGGTGATGTCGTTCCGCTTTCATGGCCGGGTTGGCGAAGGCAAGTACTACATCCTCATGATCGACAACTCGGCCAGCATGTCGGCCGTCGACATCAAGCCGAATCGACTCGCCTGGGCCAAGGAAGAGGCGCTCAAGGAGATCGACGCGGCGGGCGAGGACGACGTCGGCATGGTCATCGTCTTCAACTCCAGCGCCCAGACCATCCAGTCGCGCACCAGCAACCGCGACCTGCTCCGCAGCGCCGTCCGCGGCATCGAGCCCACGCAACGGCCGACGCGCATCGACCAGGCCCTGGAACTGGCCGAAAGCCTGGCGAACCCGAGCAAGAGCGCCGAGAACGAGGCGAGCCGGCCAGCCGGCGACAAGCCCGAAGGCGTCGAGCTCACCTTTGCCCCGACCGAGGGCACCGCAACCGAAGTGCATCTCTTCAGCGACGGCCGGTTTCGCGACGTGGCCGAATTCAACCTCGGCAACTTGAACATTCAGTATCACATGGCCGGAAACGCTGATCCGGAGAAGACCAACAACGTCGGCATCATCGCCTGCAGCGCCCTGCGCGACGAAACCGATCCGACGAGGCTCCAGGTCTTCGTCAGCGTGCGCAACTTCCGCGCGGAAGAGGTCAAGACGCGCGTCGAGCTGGAGTACACGGTCAACGGCCAGCGCGACTTCCTGCCGAACAAAGAGTTCGTCCTGCCGGCACGTGTCGTCAAAGAGGAGAAGGAGGACGGCAAGGACACGCCGCGCATCAACGACACGCCCGGCGACGCGTCCGACACCTTTGAGCTGAAGGACCTCGACGAGACGGCCGACGTGACCATCCGCGTCCGCCTGCTCGACGTGCAGGACGACTTCCCGCTGGACAACGAGGCCTGGCTGGTGGTCGGCGTGGTGCGGCGCGGGCGCATCCTAATCGTCGGCAAGCCCAACGAGATCCTCAAGGCCTTCTTCGACGACGAAGCGACAAAGAGCGTGGCGAAGGTCGAGTACCTGACGCCCGACAAGCTTGGCACCGAGGCCTACCTGAAGCCGGCGATGGCCGGCGCCTATGACCTGGTCATCTTCGACCGGTGCAGCCCGACGAAGGAAGAGGAGATGCCGCGGGCGAACACGTTCTTCATAGGCCACCCGCCGCCGCCGTGGAAGCCGGTCGGCAGCGAGGACAAGGAAGGCAAGCTTGTCGAAAAGCTGGAGAACCCCCATATCAAGGGCTGGATGGGAAAGCACTCGGTCATGAAGTACCTGACCGCCCTGCACGAAATCGGCATCAGCGAGGGCTTCCGCATGAAGGTGAAGGACCTGCCCGATCGGACGCCCAAGCTCCTGGAAACTGACGGCGACACGGCCCTGATGCTGACATTGCCGCGCCAGTCCTTCGTCGACCTGGTGATGACGTTCCCGATCCTCAACGACAAGAACGAGTGGAATACCAACTGGCCGCTGATGCCGAGCTTCCCGCTGTTCCTGCGTAACGTCCTCTATTCGCTCGGCAACGTCAGCGACGCCGTCAGCGAAGCGCCGACGCAGCCGGGCGACGTGAAGCAGATCAAGCCCGACGCCGCCGTGGAAGAAATCCAGGTGATCCCGCCCGGCGGCAAGCCGATCTTGCTAAAGCGCGGCTCCCGCTCCGATTTCTCCTTCGGCGGCACCGACAAGGTCGGCATCTATCATGTGGCATGGGAAGGCGCGATCCAGCGGAGCTTCGCGGTCAACCTGCTCGATTCCGAGGAAAGCAACCTGGAGCCGCGCAAGACGGTGCAGATCGGCAACGAGGAAGTACAAGTCGGCAAGACCCGCGGCCTGCCGCTGGAGCTATGGCGCTGGTTTTTGCTGGCGGTGATGGGGCTGCTGATGCTGGAGTGGTACATCTACAATCGACGGGTGTATATTTGAGCGCGGCGCTGGATTCGCTAGCTCAGCGAGGAGTTTCATTAGAGCATGGCGCAACTGGAACGGCTGGCGTCGTACATGTGGCCAACCGACGCTTTCCCCATTGCTTCTCTGAATATTCGCGTCCAAGAACTGGCATCCCGCCTTGGCTTGGCCGTCTCGGACTGGGAGGTCGACGGGCTTGGCCCCGCGAGTGGATTCGGTTGTCGCCTGCCGTCCGGCCGGGTTCTCCTCTTGGAGGAACTCGAACTTTCCGTCAAGTACCAGGGCTCGACGGGACCGTATCTCTATTTGGACGCCGCGGAAGTAGCGGAGAACGAACCCGAAGACCTGATGATCGATATTCTCGGAGCGCTGGGCCTCTCCGATTCGGACGTCAGATGGGTAAACACGGTTGGCCGGCAAGAAGCTGCGAGGCTTACGTCAATTGTTCGTGCGGCAAGGTCACCCTAATCAAGGCTGGGCTGCGATAGGCGGTGAAGCCACAGGCAAATCGCGCAACTCGGTCACATGCAAAATCGCCACCCGCGTCACCTGGTCCGCCACGGTCGGATTCCTGCGATCCGGTGTGCCAACGTCAAGAAAGCGTCGGGCGACAAAGACCAGGTTCGGATGGTACACGTCGTAAGTCTCTCCCGTAGTGGTGACAATGCGCATGGGAGTGAACGGGCGAGTTTTTAGACGTGCAAGAATATCTTCAGCACTAAACATGGTGCGGTGTCCTGACTGGGATCGGTGTATCATAACGACTGACTGCGGCGGATTGAAGCTGTGAATGCTGCTGCACGTCGGTCGCCTTGAGGAGTGACTGCACCGATGAGTTCGCATCCCGAAACGCCGCGTTCCGGCCTCGGCGCCGCCCTGGAGTCCAAGCAGCAACAACAGCGTTCATTCTCCGACTATCGCCGCTTCATCCAGAACCACTACGACGGCTTGCCCGGAGCGCTGACCCGCTTCACCGGCCTAGTCACCGGGCACGAAGCGCTGGCTGGGCGCCTCATCCGCGAGAGCGGTTTTGACGTGCGCGGCTGCAAATCGATCCTCGACGCCGGGTGCGGCAACGGGCGCTATTCCTGGTTCTTGCTTCGCCATGCCGACGCCGACGCGAAGCTCACCGCATTCGATTTGTCCCAGCAGATGCTCAAGCGCGCTCATGCCCGGCTCAAGAGCGAACGCGTCAGCCATGTCGCCGCCGATCTGACGAAGCTGCCCTATGCCGACGCCAGCTTCGATGCGGTCGTCTGCGGCTGGGTGCTCGAGCACCTTCCCGATCCACGGCCGGGATTGCACGAGCTGGCCCGCGTGCTGCGGCCCGGCGGCAAACTTCTACTGCTCTGCACCGAGGACACGCTGACCGGGGCCATGTGCAGCCGCATGTGGCATTGCCGGACGTACAATCGCGCAAACCTCAAGGACGTGTGTAAGGAGTGCGGACTGGCGTTCGAGCGCGATCTGTGGTTCTCGCGGCTGCATTCGTGGCTGCGCCTGGGTGGGATCATCATCGAATTACGGCGGGCGTGAAGGCCAGGGTCCCCGGATCAATGGTCCACACAGCGGACCCTATAAGGCCCGCATTAATCCACACGCGCCGTCCGCGTGACGTCCCCATCGTGTGCCCAAGCTGGCCCTGACGTGATGGGAACGTACAGATACACTTCCGTCGCGTTCTCGTAGTAATCGAAGCGCTTGCCGCACGTGCGCAGCTCCTGCGAGCAGTGCGTGCCGAGCCACTTGCGCAACGGCTCCGGCTTGCCACCGCGGAAACTCGGCACCACGATCCATAGGCGCCCCTCGCCTTGCGCCAACCGGCGCAGGGCCGGTACCGGGTTGTCCGCGTTGATGCCAATGGGCTCGACGCCCGACCGGGTGTAGTGCTGGAGGAGCCCTGGCGAGACTGCGGCGACACGGTCGCCCGGCTGCCAGCGCGCGCCGACGTGCTCGGCCGGCGTGCGATAGTCGAGCCGGGATCCATCGCTGTAGTGGCTCACCAGGCTCGGCAAGCTGAACAAGCACGCCAGCGCGACCCAGGCGTAGCCGGCCATCGCCGACTGAGTGCGCAACCCTTCGTAGACCTGAGCGACCGCCCGGCCCGCCAGCACCAGCACGCCCAGGCTCAGCGGAAAAACGTAGGCTGGGTGATATGCCACCACCAGCGGCAAAAGCACGCTTGCCCCGGCCCACACCGCGGCCCAGCTCGCCCAGTAGCAGTCAAGCGCGTCGCCATTTCGACACAGCAACAGGAAGCCAAGCAACGCCAGCAAGAGGATCGGCCATCCCAGCTGCGATGCGGATGCCATCACGCTATGACTGACCGGGTAGCCCCAGCTGCCGCCGCCGTTCCAACCGCGCACGATTGGCAACAGGTAGATGACGAAGACTCCAGCCGCGATCACACCGCCTGCCGCCACGATGCCCAGCAGCCGCACCAGCCGCCCATCATTCGCCCGCCAGGCCGCCACACCAATCCCCAGGAACAGGCCGCCGAGCAGCATGCCTTGCAGCGTGTGCGCGAAGACTGCGGTGAGGGCCGCACCGCATGCCAGCGCCGCCCACCATCCGGACCGCTTTTGCACCGCCCGCGCCCCGGCAAGCATGCACAGCGCGGCTGGCACGGCGGCGATCATGTAGAAGCGGTTCTCCTGGCTGCGATAGACGTGTTCCGGCCAGAAAGCAAGCAACAGCGACGTCGCCAGTGCCGTCGCGCGGCCCATGGTGCGGTCGAGCAGGACGAAGACCATCACGATGTAAAGCGTTCCGAGCAGGGCCGGCAAGACGCGGCTACCGAATTCGTTGCTGCCAAACAGCGAATAGCTGACGAACTGGGCACCGTAGCTCAGCGGAATCAGGCGCGGCAAGCGATCGGCCTGGAGCGTTGAAGCGGGATCGGGGCCGCGGCCGAAGATGGCGACCTCCGCTTGCATCGCCAGCTCGTCGCCGTGGAAAGGCCAGGCGCCCAGGCGAAAGAACCGCAAGCCGCCGGCCAAGACGGCGAGGACGAGAATGAGCAGGAGCAGAGTACGGCGAGGGGTCATGAATCGGTCCTCCGTGACCTTGTCGGGCCTTGAGATCACTTCAACCCTTGCTTGCGCGTTTTGAAGTTGCGCGTTACGAAAACCCCAAGGAAAATCGCTGGCATCGTTAGCCGGACGCGCAAGCGACGGTGGAGCGTAAACCCTTCCGTCGCTTGCGCGTCCGGCTAACGACCCTGGAGCATGTTTTTCCTGGCGCGCAACTTCAAAACTTGCGCGTCGGGCTCAATGCAATGGCATCGCTTGTTCCTTCACCCGTGCCGGGGCGTCCGCGTTCACCAACGGAATGGCACGCAGAACGAGTCGCGTCACCTCGGGGCGACAGTTGTAGCGGATCGGTTGTTGCCCGCTCAGCCCACGGCTGACGTGCATGAGCGTCGGCGGCTCATGAAAGGTGCCGCAATCGTACCGTCGGCTGAAGCGGCTGGGACAGAAGACCGAGCCGAATAGCGGGATGCGCACTTGCCCGCCGTGGACGTGGCCGGCCAGCATCAGGTCGATGCCGTGCTGCCGACCCCACGGCAGGTTGTCGGGCGTGTGGCTCAGACACAGGCGGAACGGCTCTGGCGGGCAGTTCGACAGGTCCGGTGCGGGCTGAAACCACGGGCCCTCGTGGCCTACGATGACCAGCGGTTCGCCGCGCACGTCGATCTGCTCCCAGCGATTCTCCAGGACGCGAAAGCCAACGCGCTGCAAGCGCCGCCGGGTCAATTTGGGCTCGAACCACGAATCGTGATTGCCCAGGACCGCATAGGCCGCGACGCGCCAGCGCAGCCGGCCCAACACCGGCACGACCCAGCGATGATGCTTCTTGCTGTCCACGACGTCGCCGGTCAGGGCGACGAAGTCCGGCTCCTCGTCCCGGCACAGGTCCATCACCTGCTGGAAGAACTTCCGGTCCGGACAGCCGCGCAAGTGCAGGTCGGTCAGGTGGAGGATGGTCAGTCCGTCCCAGGCCAACGGCAAGCGCGGCACGGCCAGCGTGCGCTCCGAGAAATCGACTTGAAACACTTCGTTGCCCGGCCAGTGACAGACCGGCCGATACTTGCCCGTGCCCGCCGGCTTGAACCCGAGGCGCTCCGCAATGTCCACGGTCTCCGCGCGATCGCGCAGGAGCGCGGAGGGTGCATGACGCAGGTTGCGCAGGAGCGTCATCAGCGGAAAGAGGCCAAACGCCATGATCCAGCATGCAAGCAGATATGCCGAGAAAAGCGAGCGCCATCCCGCCGAAGGATGCATGCTCCAGTTCGCCGTCAGGTCAAAACCGCCCAGGAGCCAGAAAGCAATCGGGCCGACCGGCAGAAGGACCGCATGCAGGATCTTGAGGTTGTGCAACAGCGGACGCGGCCACGGTTTGGAATAGAACCAGTTCAGCGTGACGGTCAGCCACGCGCCATGGCCGATGCAGGCACCGAGGAAGAGGAGCGCGGCTATGAAGAAGGAACCGAGCATGCATGTCCTTTCGAGCAGTTCTCCGGCATTGGTTCGTAGTTCCGTCTTCAGGCGGTTCTCTGGCAGAAAACCGCCTGAAGACGGAACTACGAACCAATGCCCTACACCCGTGCCGGCTCCACCGCCGTCGTCGCCCCACTCTCCGGCTTCTCCAGCGCCTCCAGGAGCTGATCGACGCGAAACGGCTTGTACAGCACCGATCGCAGTCCCTCCTGCCGGCACTTGACGATCGAGTGCGACGGGTCATATCCAAACGCGGTCATCAGGATCACGCGCGCCTTGGGCTGCGAGTCGCGCAGCTTGCGCCACGCCTCGTAGCCCGAAACGTCCGGCAGGCGGATGTCGGTCAGGATGGCGTCGTAGGTGCTCAGCCGCGCCATCGTCAGCGCTTCCTTGCCGTCGCGGGCCGTTTCGACGACGCAGCCCAGGCCGCCCAGGATGCCGTGGGCGGAACGGCGCACGCGCTCGTCGCTGTCGGCCACCAGCACACGCATGCCCTTGAGGGTGAAATGCGGCGTGACGGCCGGGGCGCCGGCGGCCGACGGCGGCGCCAGGTTCTCGCCCACCTTCTGGATACACTGCTTGATGGACCGCGCACTGGCCAGGATTTGCCGGAGTTTGTCGGCCATTTCCGGCTCGTGGCCGATGTATTGGTCGAGCACCGCGGCGGCAGCGGCCAGGATGTCATCCACCGGCAGCGCGACCTCGCGGCTGATCGCTTCGACCGAGCGCGTGGCCGTGCTGCGTTTCTCCGCGGTTAGCAGCTCCAGGGTGTGCAGGGCCGCGGCAATCTCCCGGCTGAAGATCTCGGCGAACTGGAGGTCTTCCTCGCCGAAGGCGTTGACACGCGGGCTCTCCACGTTGAAGGTGCCGATCACCTCGTCCTGGTAGACCAACGGCACCGTCATCGAGCTGCGCGCTCCCGCTGCACCTTCGATGTAGAGCGGGTCGGTCGCGGTGTCGGCACAGACGTAGCTCTTGCCGCTGGCGGCGACGAAGCCAGTCACGCCGCTGCCGTCGGGGCTGGCGTGGAGGACGCGCTGGCTTGCGGCCGGGGTCATGCCTTCTTCCAGCAGCGGTTCCAGGCGGTTGGTCTGCCGGTCCAGCAGGCGGACTTCCACCACGTCGTAGTGCAAGAGATCGCGCGTGAAGCGGCGGATGTTCAGCTTGAGCAGCTCGACCCGCTCCTCGACGCTCATCTCGGCGAGCTGCTCGGGAGCCAGTGCGGCCAGCTCTTGTCCGGCCTGGTGCAGCGCGGCCAGCTTCTGCTGGTACTGGAGGATGGCGGTGATGTCGCGGCACAGACAGATCAGGTGATGCACCTTGCCGCCAGCCTCGCGGACCGGCGTCACCATCAGTTCGAGATAGCGGTCTTGCCGGGTGTGCAGACGCGTGACTACTGCCTTGCCTTCGCCCAGGGCGGTGTGAAAGGGCGAGTAATCCGGACCGAGGATTTGCGGCGAGCCGAGTGCTTCGTAGAAGCCCAGGCCGCTGACCGGCCCATCGCACCAGGCCTCGAACATCAAGTTCGCCCAGGTGATGCGGAGCTGCTGATCCACCAGGGCAACACCCTCGGCCAGTGTTTCAAGGATGCTCTCGGATTGAAAGAGCTGGCCGACGCGTTCCCAGATAGCGGAATTGCGGGTGTCGAAGTAGATGGCATCGAAGCGTTCGCTGGAGGAAGGCAGATTGGCCGTGGTGCCGTCGACGCGTACGACGTGCCAGTCGGGCCGCCGCTCGAGGATCAAGTCGCCAGCGGTGCGGTCCGGCCCTTCCAGGACCAGAATGCGCGGTCGGTCCGCCACAGTTCCCCCCACCCCTTCCGCATGGCCACGTTGTCACGGTTTCCGCGTAAATTATAGGAACCCGCGTTCATCGCCACAAGGCGATGCCAATGCGCCCTTGCCTCGCTTGCCTGGTTGACCTAATCCATAATGTCCTGGCATTTCCACTGCCGAGCGCTCATAATTCAGAAAGTGGGTCGAACGAAATTCCTTCTTCCTGCGTAAGGGAAGGTATGAACCCGGTGTCGCGACTCTTGGTTTTCACCTACAGCCTCCTGCTGGCGTTGCCAACGGGTTGGTGCTGTGTGACGCCGCGACCGGCGCCGGTGGAAGCGGGGCCGCAGACGCACTCGTGCTGCTGCCCCGAGGAATCGCGTCCGTCCGAATCGCCGGACTCGGACGATTCGCGCCTGCCCACGACCCGCTGCTGCGAAAAGGACTCGCTCCCGCCGCCCACTGTGGAATCGCTTAAGCCCGTTCTTTCAGCCGTCATCGTTCCGCCGGTTTCACTCGCAGACGTTCCGATCGACGGCATGTGCGTCCTTTGCGACACGTCCGCACCCTTCATATCGCCACCGCTTCAGGTCCTCCAGTGCGTCTGGCGTTGTTGAGCGCCCGCTCGTGCGCCTGCTGAAGCGCGAGGCAGCCAGCCTCTGCGCTCACGCCATCTTTCGCGCATGAACGACACGTTTCAACCACTGTCATCGAACTGGAGAATCTTCATGTACACGAACATTTTCGCCGGCCTGCTGCTGTCCCTGGGTCTGATGTTCGTCGGCGGCACGACTACGACCACCGCGGACGACAAGGCCGAGCCGGCCGACTGCTGCGTCAAGAAGCTGGCCTGCTGCGGCAAGGACAAGGCGTGCTGCGTGGCCACCAAGAAGCTCGGTTGCTGTGCCAAGGGGATGGACTGCTGCACCAAGAAGCTGGCCTGCTGCAGTGCCGTGCAGGAATGCTGCCGCACCGGCGAAGCGTGCTGCGCCCAGGCCAAGGCATGCTGCGGCCCCGCGGCCAAGACCACGACGAAGGAAAGCAAGGACTGCTGTTCGGCCGTGAAGGAGTGCTGCACCAGCGCCAAGTAGTCCGTGATCGAGTAACGCAAACAAACGAGGCGACGCGGTCCCCGACCGCGTCGCCTCGTTTGTTTGCGTGCAGGTTTGCGGCGGTTAGAATGACGGACTCCTCTGGCGGAGGCTTGCCGATGCGATCCATCCTACCCCTGGCGATCAGCGTGTTTCTGGGGCTGGCGGCGCACGCCGATGAAGCTGTGATGCCGAATGGAAAGATCATTACCGGCGTGATACGCATTGAATCGAAAGGGCGCGTGAACTTCTTTGGTGGCAAAGATCTCGTCCATCCCCTCGATGAAGTCCATTGTCTGCGCTTCCCGGCCACGGACCAACCGCCGCTTCGCGCCGGCGTCGTGCATCGCGTGCTGCTGCGCGACCAGCAACAGCTGACCGGTGAACTGCTCGAATGGAAGGCTGATGTCATTCGCCTGAAGCCCATCTGGTCGGACCGGCCGATTGAGGTGCAGCGCTCGGCAGTGGTGGCGGTCACCCACTTGCCTGGTTACGTCAGCGTGTTCGACGACGACTTTGAAGGGGATGACAAGGCGTGGAAGCTGGCGAAGGATCCGCGTCTCGTGGGGGACAACGAATGCACGTCGGGGACGGGCAGTTTGCTATTGAGTGCCGTGGGGCAGGCCGCGGAGTACACGCTGCCGGCACCTATGGAAGCGGGCCGCTTCGGCATCAATTTCCGCGATCCCGGCGACACGCCGGCTGGCCGCTGGCTCGTCGAGGCGGAGTTTGTAGGGGCGAAAGACGCTCGCATCGTGGCGGTCACTGTCGTTCATGAGGGCGAAAGCTATCCCGTGCAGATTCCCGATGCAGGCAAGGTGAAGCCGAGGCTGGAGCGACAGAAGGGCTGGCGCCGGCTGAGCGTTGAGTTCACACCGAAGAAGCTCTGCATCTTATTGGACGAACAAGTGCTCTGTGCGACGCTGGAGCAAGGACCAGGCGGACCGCTACGGAAGGTTCGCCTGCGCTGCGAGCAGTCGCCGGAGGGCAGGGGGCCGCCGGGACGCGTCTGGTTCGATGATTTCAGCGTGGAACGCGCGGTGTCCAAGCCGCGCCGAGACGTTGGCGACATCAAGCAAGACGAGCTGGTCCTGGTGTCGGGCGATCAGCTCTTTGGCGAAGTCATCCGCGCCAACAGACGAACCATCGAGGTCCAAGGCCGCTTCGGCAAACGTTCCATCCCCTGGTCGGAGGTGTTAGCTGTCCACCCGCGTCGGGAGAACGCGGCTGGCACAAGCACCAAGGGCGAACACGTCCGACTCTGGCTGAGGCCTGGAGTTGGCGTCGAGTTCGATCAGCTCGAAGGGGCAATCGGTCAGGCGGGGGACAAGTTGGAACTGCTGCACCCGGCATTGCAAATGGACCGTCGTGAACCGGATCCACCTTTTATCCATCTCGCCCGACTTCATCAAATCAAGGGCGTCTTCTATGGCGAACGCATCGAACTGGACAACGCTCTGCACCACCTCGGCCGCAACGACCTGCCCGCATCCCCGGTGCCGCAACCGGACGGCCTTTCGTTTCGCACCGAATTCAAGCTGACCGCCGTTGAAGGCGACGCACGCCTCTTGTTGGACGCATCCTTCCTGAAAGGCGCTGGCGATGGGCCGAAGATCGCCAAGGCGCTGGAGCGCGGCGGCCTGCGCACCGAGGTTCTGCTCAACGGCAAGGTCATCGATTATCTGAACCGCCATGTTGGCCGAGCATCCAGCGAACCGGCCCGTCTGTCTATCGTCCTGCCGAAGGCGCAACTGAAAGTCGGCGCGAATGCTCTGGAACTGCGGCAGACACTGGACCGGGACAGCGGATTGTACGAGGACTGCGTGATCGGCAATCTCGTCCTGGAAATGCCGCGCTGAACGTCAGGGTAATAGGTCGGCTGCGGCAATCTGGGCCACTTCGCGGCCATCGAGCACCAACGGCAGGATGTCGCCAGCCCGGTAGTCGAACGCCCCGGGTTGTACGAGGATCATCCGCGATGATTCGCTCAGCGGCCGAGCACCTGCTTGTAAGCCTCTTCGTTGAACCCCACGAGCAGTGTCTTTCCGTGCTTTAGCGTTGGAGCTTTCAGGTTTCCCGTCGGGCCAAGGATGTGTGCCAGCAGCGTCTCCTCGTCCGGCGGTTCGTGCTTCATGTCGAAGACGACGATCTTCTTGCCCTTCGACGCGATCACCTTGTCCGCCGAACGCGCCAGTGCCAGCGCCTCGTCGCGGCCCTTGCGATGCTTGGTCGCGTCGGTCGTGTCGGCCACCTGCACGGCCTGCGTCTCAAGGAACCCCTGAGCCTTGACGCAGCTCATTCAGCCCTTGCGGTGGTACAGCCAGTCGATCTTGCCCGGCATATTCGCCCCTTCTGAACGCGGCAAGGAGCCCGACGCGCAAGCAAGGGATACATCGACCCTTGCTTGCGCGTCGGGCTCGAGTCGTTGTTTAATACTTCGGCATACCTGGATCCACCCGATCCGCCCACGCCAGGATGCCGCCCTTGAGGTTCTTGAGCTTGGTGAAGCCTTGCTGCTTGAGAAATGCAATGGCCTTCTGGCTGCGCATGCCGCTCTTGCAGTGGACGATCATCTCGCGGGCCTTGTCCAGCTCGCCGAAGCGTTGCGGCAGTTCGGGTAACGGCAGCACCGTGCTGCCGGGGATGCGGCAAATCTGGATCTCCTCCGGATTGCGCACGTCGAGGATGAACAGGTCCTCGCCGCGGTCCAGGCGTCGCTTCAGGTCTTCGACGGTTGCCTCGCCGTCTGTCGCGGCGGCGGCTGGCTCTTCCTGGCCGCGCATGCCGCAGAACTGCTCGTAGTCGATCAGCTGCGCGATCGTCGGCTGGTCGCCACAGAGAGGGCACTTGGGATTACGGCGGACCTTGAACTCGCGGAAGCTCATGGCCAGCGCGTCGTAGAGGATCAGACGGCCGATCAACGGCTCACCTTTGCCGAGGATCAGCTTCACCGCCTCGGTCGCTTGAATGCAGCCGATGAGGCCCGGAAGGATGCCGAGCACGCCGCCCTCGGCACAGCTTGGCACTTCGCCCGGCGGCGGCGGTTCCGGATAGAGGCAGCGGTAACAGGGGCCGTGCGGCGGATGGAAGACGGACGCCTGGCCATCGAAGCGGAAGATGCTTCCGTACACGTTCGGCTTCTTGAGTAGCACGCAGACGTCGTTGACGAGATAGCGCGTCGGGAAGTTGTCGGTGCCGTCAATCACGATGTCGTAGGGCTTGCAGATGTCGATCGCGTTGGCCGCGGTCAGCCGGGTGGAGTACAGATCGACCTTCACCTCGGGATTGATCGCGTTGAGCCGATCCCGAGCGGATTCGAGCTTGGTCCGGCCGACGTCGGGCGTGCCGTGAATCACTTGCCGCTGCAAGTTGCTGAAATCGACGATATCGAAGTCCACCAGGCCCATGCGCCCAATGCCCGCCGCGGCCAGGTACAGGGCCAGCGGCGAGCCAAGGCCGCCGGCGCCGATGAGCAGAACGCTCGCGGCCTTGAGGCGCTTTTGCCCGTCCATGCCGACCTCGGGCATGATCAGGTGGCGGCTGTAGCGGGCGACTTCGTGCTGGGAAATGGTGATTCGATCGATCGGGAGATCAAGGTGCGCGGTCATGGTGCCGATTCCGAGTAAGAGTGGATTGCCTGTCGATATGATACGGCGCGCTTCATGTGGTGGAACGGGGGTACTGGCGGCAGTGGTTGTCGGCAATCCGCATGATCGCATCGCAACGATATCGCACCAAGATTCACCGCGGCCCTGTGAATTCGCTGTCAGGAACGTGGCTTCTTGCGGTGCTTGGCGCGGTGGTCGAGCCAGCGCTGGAATGACTGTTGGCTCTCTCGTGATGCCCTTCCCGCGAGCAAGCTCACGACGCTGACATCCTCGTCCAGATCGGGCCAGTGGATTCCTTCGCCTTGGCCGATCAGCCGCCAGTGCTTTCGCTCCTTGCTCGTGCCATGCGTGAGCCGCGGATACCAGGCCAGGGGAACGGCGATGGTTCGTCCATCCTGGAGATCGACGGAGAGGGTATCCTCCGTGACTTCGATGTGTCGAGCCCGTGCCGCTTCCAGTTCATTGGCCGAAATAGTCATTCCAGCTATCCATCAAGAGTTCTTGATGGTCCTCAATGATCCCCTTGATGCGATTGATCTCTTTACGGTTGAACCCTCGGCTCTCTTGCAGCCTCGGCGGCGCGAGCCATAGCTTTGCAGTCTTGTCGTCGTGCTCTACATGGATATGCGGAGGTTCGTCGCGGTCTCCGGCATAGAAGAAAAACCGATATGGCCCGACCCGGAGAATCGTAGGCATGGGTCTGGCTACGACAGCGCCCCGATCACCAGGCAGCAGTTGTGCCCGCCGAAGCCGAAGCTGTTGGAAATGGCCCGCTTCACCCGGGTCTCGCGTGCCGTGTTGGGCACGTAGTCGAGATCGCAGCCGGGGTCGGGCGTCTGGTAGTTGATCGTCGGATGGATGACGCCGTGCTTGATCGTCAGTGCGGTGGCGATCAGCTCCACGCCGCCGGAGGCACCAAGCAGATGGCCGATCATGCTTTTGGTGCTGCTGATGGCAAGCTTCTTGGCGTGTTCGCCGAAGACCTGCTTGACGGCCTTGGTCTCCGCCTCGTCGCCCAGCTCGGTGCTGGTGCCGTGGGCGTTGACGTACTGAACGTCTTCGGGGTTGAGCTTGGCGTCGCGCAGGGCCATCACCATCGCCTGGGCGGCGCCGGCGCCGCAAGGGTGCGGAGCGGTGATGTGATGGGCGTCGGCGGTGCTGCCGGCGCCGAGGACTTCGCAGTAGATCTTGGCGCCGCGTTTCTTCGCGCGTTCCAGTTCTTCGAGGACGATGATGCCGGCGCCTTCGCTGAGGACGAAGCCGTCGCGGTCCTTGTCGAACGGCCGGCTGGCAAGCTGCGGGGCGTCGTTGCGGCTGGACAGGGCCCGAGCCGAGCAGAAACCGCCCAGACCCATCGGCGTGATGCCGGCTTCGGAGCCGCCCGTGACCATGACGTCCGCATAGTCCCACTGGATGGCGCGAAAGGCGTCGCTAATGGCATTGGCGGCGCTGGCACAGGCCGTCGAAACCGCGGTGTTGGGGCCGCTGAGACCGAAGTGGATCGACACATTGCCGGCGGCGGCATTGGCAATCATTTTCGGGATGACGAAGGGGCTGATGCGGCCGGGGCCGTCCTTGAGATGCCGCGTGTGCTGCTCTTCGAATTCGTTGAGACCGCCGATGCCGCTGCCGATGATCACACCGGAGCGGTAGGGGTCTTCCTTTTTGAAGTCGAGGCCGCAGTCGTTGACCGCATGGATGGCCGCGATCATGGCAAACTGGCTGAAGCGGTCGAGCCGCCGGGCCACCTTGCTGTCGATCAGGGCCTCCGGCGCGAAGTGCTTCACCTCGCCGCCGAAGCGGACCTTGAAGGCGGTGGTGTCGAACTGTTCGATGGGCGCAATGCCGCTTTTGCCGGCGAGCAGGAACTTCCAGTATTCCTGCACGTCGGAAGACAACGGATTGACCGTTCCCATGCCGGTGATAACGACGCGACGCGTCATTTCTTGGCCAACTCCCGTTCGATGTAATCAATCGCCTCGCCGACGGTTTTGATTTTCTCGGCTTGCTCGTCGGGGATGGTGATCTCGAACTCCTCTTCCAGCTCCATGACCAGCTCGACGATGTCGAGGGAGTCGGCGCCGACGTCTTCGATAAAGGAAGTGGAGCGCGTGACCTGTTCCTTGTTCACGCCCAGGTTCTCGCAGACAATGTCGATGACTCGTTCTTCAACGGAAGGCACGTTTCATTCCTCCAGGACGGACACAGGCCGGCCGAAACGGCGGCGACGGCCCGCAATCACCTCCGTTGCTCGGTTATGTACCACAGCGTACACACGCCAGGCAAGCGATCTTCACATCTCGCGCAAGACAAGAGGGCCAGCAAAGGGCGTTGCGCGGGGGTAAAACAGAAAAGTTATCGAGAACGAACGCAAAAGGAAAGGGGAAGCGGGAAAACGACACGCCAACCCACGTGGGTCCGGCTTCCGGCCGGCCAGCGGTCACGGCCGGCTGGAAGCCGGACCCACTCACACCGTCACGTTCTGACAGTCCACCTTGCGCTGCACGCGCTTGAGCAATCCTGTCAGGACCCGGCCGGGCCCCAGCTCGTAGAAGCGATCGAAGCCGGCCGCCAGCAAATTACGAATCGTCTGCTCCCACAGCACCGGTTGGAGCACCTGGCGCACCAAGAGCTTGCGCACTTCTTCGGGTGCGGTGTGCGGCTGTGCATCCACGTTCGACCAGACCGGCACTCGCGCCGGCCGCAGCTCCATGCCGGCAAGGGCCTGGGCGAGCACATCGTCCGCCGGCTTCATCAGTGCGGTGTGGAACGCGCCCGCCACCGCCAGCCGCACCGTCCGTCCACCCGCTTCCTGGACCAGGCGGTCGGCCTCGTCGCATGCCGCCTTGCTCCCGGAGATGACGATATTTCCAGGGCATAACAAATTGGCGACTTCCAGGGTGCCGGCGCCACGCGCTTTGCCGCACAATTCTTCGATTTTCTCGCGCTCCAGTCCCAGGATGCTGATCATCCCACTCGGTGTGGCGTCGGCGGCCGCCTGCATCGCCTCGCCGCGTTTCTGCACCAGGCGCAAGCCATCGCGGAAGCTCATGACGTCGGCGAAGACCAGGGCGGTGTATTCACCCAGGCTCAGTCCTGCCGTGGCCGCGCAGGATTCCACGGCCGCGGCGTCACTGGCACGCAGCGATTCCAGGGCGGCAAGGCTGGCGACGAAGATCGCGGGCTGGCTGACGGCGGTGGAGTTGAGACGCTCGGCGGGGCCTTTGGCGCAAACTTCGAGGAGGTTGTAACCGAGCACGTCGGCAGCGTCGTCGAAGTGCTTCTTCGCGGCCGGCAGCGTGTCGCACAGTGTCTGCGCCATGCCGACGGTCTGCGCGCCCTGACCGGGGAACAGGAAGGCAGTTTTCGGCATCGCAACCTCTAAAGAGCAATGGTGAGCCGTGGGGCGTCAGCCCCCGGATTTTACACCAAAATCCGGGGGCTGACGCCCCACGGCTCGCCTAGGAATCTTCCTCGACGCCGACCGGCGTGGTCGCTTCGAGTTCCTGCACGATCCGCTCGTTGAGCTTGACGCGTGCATAGTTGGCTGCGACCGCCAAGGCGTTCTTGATCGCCTTGGCGCCGCTGCTGCCGTGGCAAATGATGCAGATGCCGTCGATCCCCAGCAGCGGCGCTCCGCCGTGTTCGCTGTAGTCGTAGCGGTCCACCAGGTTTTGCAGTGCTTGCTGGCCCTGGCCACGCTCGGTGTTCAAGGCGCCCAGGACCTCCTTGAACGTCATCTTCATGAGGAACTCGAAGACGCCCTCGCAGACCTTCAGCACCACGTTGCCGACGAAGCCGTCGGTCACCACCACGTCGGCGGCGCCCCGGTGGATGTCGCGGCCTTCGATGTTGCCGACGAATTGCTCGCGCAACGTGCTGCTGTTGAACAACGCGTGCGTCTCCTTCGCCAGGTCGTTGCCCTTCGCTTCTTCCGAGCCGACGTTCATCAGGCCGATGGTCGGCTTCTCGCGCTTCAGGACGTGCTTGACGAAGATCTCGCCCATGACGCCGTACTGGAACAGGTGTTGCGCCTTGGGACTGACGTTGGCGCCGACGTCGATGAGGACGCACGGTCCGCGCAGCGTCGGCATAACGGCCGCGATGCCCGGTCGGCGCACGTTCTTGAGGAAACGGCGCAGGCGCAGGCCGCCGGCGACCATCGCCCCGGTGTTGCCGGCACTGACGATGGCGTCGACCTTGCGCTCGGCCAGCAGTTGCCAGCAGCGGCTGATGGAGTTGTCGGGCTTCTTGCGCAGCGCCTCGACGGGAGTTTCCTCCATCGTGACGACCTGCGTGCAGTGAAAGACGTCCAGCCGGTCGGAAGGAGCACCGGCGGCGGCAAGACAGGTTTCGATCTGGGCCCGGTCGCCAACAAGGACGACACGAATCTCGGGATCGGCCTGAACCGCCTGCACCGCGCCGGCAACGATCGGACCGGGCGCATGATCGCCGCCCATCGCGTCCAGCGCGATCTGCATGGGTTACTTCTCCTCTACGATCTCGACCACCTCGCGCCCCTGGTAGAATCCGCAGTTGGTGCAGACCCGGTGCGGCAACACGGGTTCATTGCACTGGCCACAGTACTGGACCTGGATCGGCGTGAGGTGCTGGTGGCTCCGTCGCTTGCCTTGACGGGCCCGGGAGGTGCGTCGCTTGGGGACTGCCATGATACGTCGCCTTCTCGCGTGGTGGGCTGGTAAAGTAGGGTATCGTAGGGCGGCCAGAAATAGCTGTCAAGATGAATGACCGAGGCTACTTGCCGTCTACCTTCTTGAAATACTCACTGGGCGAACGGTCATTGATGAACTCGAGCGATTTGATGGCGCGAAAGACCTCGGCATCGCGTTCGGGCTTGAATTCGACCGATACACGTCGAAGGGGCATCTCCCTCAACACGCTCACGTCCTTGACCAGAGTGCCCCGATATTCGAAGGTTTCCAGTTTCATGCCTTGCAGCGGTTTGATGTCTGAAACCTGCGTGGCACTGATGGCCAGGTGCTTCAATGGCAGGTTTTTGAGCGGAGTCAGGTCCGAAATACGCGTCGCGGAAACGTCCAGTTGTTGCAAGGGCAATCCGGTGAGAGGACTGATGTCCGTGACGCCGGTGCGGCTGCACGACAACCGGGCCAACGGCATTCCCTGAAGCGGTGTCAGGTCCGCCACAGGCGTATTATCGATCAGCAGTTCCTTGAGCAGCATGCCGCGCAAGGTGCTCAGGTAGCCAACCTTGGTGCTCGAGCAATAGAGGATTTCCAGCTTCATGCCCTGAAGCGGCGACAGGTCGAGCACGGCCGTGTGGGAGATGTCGAGTTGTTTGAGGGGCATTCCCTTCACAAAGGCCAGGTCGCGGATCGCGGTATGCGAAATATGCAGCGATTGCAGCGGCAATCCTTGCAGCGACGTGAGATCGCTCAAACCTGAATATTCGTTGGCGGCGAGATAGAGCACCTTCAAGTTTGGGAACGCGTACAGCGGAGCCAGCGTCGTCAAGCTGCGAGCGCCCACCCGTTTGCCGGCCACCGTCAGTTCGATGCGGACGACGGCGCCGTTATCCACCCCAGGCTTGAGGACCACCTCCGCGCCGCGGTTCAGGTCGCGCAACTTGGCCTGCACGGACTCGACCTGTTTATCGGCAGGCAAGCTCTGTACTTGCTTGACCCACTCTTGGGTGATCCCGCGCGGCGCCGATGTGGATCGCGTTGGCTCCGTGGCAGCCCCCTGGGTCGGATCGCCCTGAGCGACCGACCGGCGCCCTGCCAGCAGCGCCACCGTGCTCAGGCCGACGAGCAGGACCGCGGCAATGCCGGCGGCCGCTAGCCAACGTCCGCGGCGACCCTTTCCTGGCAGGGTCAGCGGCACGGCGTCGGCGGCCGGCACCGCAGGCATCGGCACGGCCCTGGGCGGTGCGGCAGTAATCTCTTTCAAGGCGGTGCCGGGCCGAATCCGGGTTGTGGGGCGAACCGCGAGGAACGGCTCCAATGCGTCGACTAACTCGGCGGGCGTCTGAAATCGGTCCGCGGGCTGCTTGGCCATCAGCTTGCGCACGACGGCAGCCAGCGCCGGGGACACTTCCGGCCGCACTTGTTCGACCGCGGCCGGCTCGTCCATCTGGTGCTTGATCAGCTTTTCCGTCAACGTGCTGCCCGCGAACGGAACCTTGCCGGTGAGCAGGAAATAGAAGCTGCACCCCAGGCTGTAAAGGTCCGAACGAATGTCCGCCGTGTGGGAATTGCGTGCTTGCTCCGGTGCGATGTAGTCCGGCGTGCCCATCACCGCGCCCGCCGCCGTCACGCCGCCGACTTCCTCATCCCGTTCACTCGCGTGCAACCGTGCCAGTCCCATGTCGAGCACCTTGACGACACCTTCCCGGCTGACGAGCAAATTGGCGGGTTTGATGTCGCGGTGGACCATGCCTTTTTCGTAGGCATGCTGCAAGGCCTGCGCCGTCTGATGCATGTAGTCGCAAGCCTGGGCGACCGGCAGCGGGCCGTCCTTGCGCACGCGCTGCGCCAGGTCGGTGCCCTCGACGTACTCCATGGCGAACAGCCAGGTGTCGTCGACCTGGCCGGCGTCGTGGGCGGCAACAATGTTCGGATGCGCCAGCTGCGCCGCTGCCTTGATCTCGCGCTGAAAGCGCGCGATGGCCTGACTGTTATTCAGGTAGTCCTTCCGGATGATCTTCAAGGCGACGATGCGATCCATGACCCGGTGCCGCGCCTTGAACACCTGCCCCATGCCGCCTTCACCCAACCGCTCGAGCAGCACATAGGGGCCGAGCACCAGCTTGGCGCCATTGCCTCCGAGGAGCTGGTTGATCTGGTAGGCGGTCAGCCACTCCCGCTCCATCAGCACCTTTGCCAGCGCACGCGAGTCGGGGAACCGCGCCTGCAGACGTCCGCGCACTTCTTGAAGTTGCGGAGCCGTCAGCAGTTCGTGACGACCGAGGGCTTCCAGGAGGTCGGGAACGGTCGCGGCAGGCATGAAGACAGTCCTTCGTGGGGCAAGTGAGCCAACATTCAGCCACGATCTTAATCTTAGTGCGGAGCGCGAAGGGATGCCACCTATACCTTCGCCCCGTTGCGGATCGAAAGAGAGCCTTCAGGATGAACCCGCAACGGCAGGACAGGTTTCGGCGGCTCCGCTGCAAGCTCCTACAATAGATAGGATGCGGACCGAAGGTTTTGGGGCTTCGGTCGCCTCGTTTTCTATATTTTCGGATTCGCTCGACCTTCCTATGAATCAACTCTGGGCTCCCTGGCGGCTGTCCTATGTCACGACTGCGAAACTTCCGGCAGCGGAGGGCGATTGTTTCATTTGCCGCGGCCTTGCCGAGCAGGACGACCGCAAAAACCTGATCGCCCTGCGCACCCCCGGCAGCGTGGTGGTGCTCAATCGCTTCCCTTATAACAATGGCCATCTCCTCATCGCGCCCCGCGCCCACAAAGGCCGCCTCGACCAACTCGAGGCAGCCGAGGTCCTCGACACGCAACAGACCCTGACGCGCATGGTCGCCGTGCTCGATGAGCTGATGCATCCCGATGGCCACAACATCGGTCTGAACCTTGGCACCGCGGCCGGTGCAGGACTGCCGGGACACCTGCACTGGCACATCGTGCCGCGCTGGAACGGCGATACCAACTTCATGCCGGTGCTGTCCGATGTGAAGGTCATCGTGCAGTCATTGGACGCGCTGTACGATTTGCTGGCACAGCGACTGGCGGTGGGTGACAAGGTGACAAGGTGACAAGGTGACAAGGTGACAAGGTGACAAGGTGACAAGGTGACAAGGTGAAAATACTCTCTCATCGAGATCTCGAGGTCTATCGCAAGGCATTTGACACTGCGATGAACATCTTCGAGCTGTCACGAGCATTCCCGAAAGAGGAGACGTATTCCCTGACCGACCAGATTCGAAGATCATCGCGTTCGGCGTGTGCCAATCTTGCGGAAGCCTGGCGCAAGCGGCGCTACCGGGCTGCATTTATCTCCAAGCTTTCCGACCTCGAAGGGGAGATGGCCGAAACTCAGGTTTGGATAGAGTTCGCGGTCAAATCGGGCTACATGGATCGCGACAAGGCTGCCCATCTCTACCAAGGCTACGAAGAGATGCTCGGAACCATCTTTGGCATGATCACCCATCCTGAGACGTGGGTTATCGGCGGCGAGAAGTAACTTCAGACGTACCTTGTTACCTTGTCACCTTGTCACCTTGTCACCTTGTCCTCCGAAACAGGGCTGCAATGTCTACCGAGGAGAGCAACCTGTTCGAGCCGCCCGATTGGCTTGCCCGCGAAGACGAGGCGCTGGCGCCGTACGCCATGCGCACACGTCTGAGTCGGGGTCGGCGTCACCCCGAGGATCCGCATCCGTTTCGCACGCTTTACCAGCGCGACCGCGATCGGGTTGTCCATTCCACTGCGTTCCGCCGGTTGATGTACAAGACGCAGGTGCTCGTCAGCCAGACGAATGATCATCACCGCACGCGGCTGACGCATACGCTCGAAGTGGCTCAGATTAGCCGAACGGTTGCCCGGCAGCTCGGCCTCAACGAAGACCTGACCGAAGCGATTGCACTGGCCCACGACCTTGGCCATCCCCCGTTTGGCCACGCCGGGGAAGCGGCCCTGGATGAGTGCATGAAGGAGCACGGTGGTTTCGAGCACAATCGCCATGGGTTGCGCATCGTCGAAGTACTCGAATACCGGTACGTCCAGTTTCCGGGCCTGAACCTCACGTGGGAAGTGCTCGAAGCGGCGGCCCTGCACAGCAAGCGGCGCGATACTCCTGAGGTCCGGGAGTTCAGCGGTGTCGGGCAGCCGCTCCTCGAAGCCCAGGTCGTGGACGCCGCCGACAGCCTGGCCTACGACACGCACGACATTGACGACGCGCTGAGCGTCGGACTGATCTCCTTCGCCGACCTGGACGAGGCCGCCTTCTGGCGCGAAGCGCTGGCGCGGGTGCGGGCGGAACATCCCGGCATCGGGCCGCTCCAGTTGCAGCCGGCGACGGTCCGCGCTCTGATCGACTGGCAAGTGCGCGACCTGTTGGAACACACCCGGCAGCGGCTCCGTCAGGAGAAGGTGAGCAGTGTTGCGGACGTGCGCCGGACGCGCGAGCCGGTCGTCGGCCCTGGTCCCGATGTGCAGGCGTTGAAGGCGGAGCTGGAGGACTTCCTGCGCCGGCGCGTCTATCGCCACCACCGCGTGCAGCGCATGGCGTCGAAGGGCAGCCACTTCGTTCGTGAGCTGTTTCACCGCTTCTGCGCGGCGCCGCAACTGCTGCCGGCACGCTACGCCGTGCGGGCCTTTCAGGACGGCATGCTCCAGCGCACCGTGTGCGACTACCTCGCCGGCATGACGGACCGCTATGCCCAGGACGAGTTCCTCAGGCTGTTCCAGCCGTATACAGACGTGTAGAATACCCGTCCGGAAGTGCCCAGATCACCAGGATCAATGCCGAATGACGACCGTCCAATGAATAGACAATTGTCCAATGCCCAAGCCCCGAATACGCACCGGCATCCCAGCGAGGGTTTGGGCTTGGTCCTTCGGCATTGATTAGACGTTAGTCATTCGACATTCGTCATTTTCGCTGGAGGCTCCCTCATGCTTCTCTGGCTGTTGCGCGGCCTCTTCGCCATCCTCATTGTCGGCCTGGCAATGGGTCTGCTCCTGAGTTTCCAGAGCATCAACCAGGACTACCTGGGACTCTCCGCCCTGGGCGGCGTCATCTTGCTCGGCATCTTGACCGTCGTGGTCGACATTTCCGTCAAGAACAAGCAAATCACCACGGTTTCCGCCGTTTACTTCGGTTTGCTTCTCGGTTTCTTCCTCGGCACGCTCATCTGGATGGCCGTGGAGCCGGTCATCGCGGAGAACCCGGTCTACAAAGGCTCCGGACTCGGCATGCTGCTGCGCCTGCTGGTCACGCTGGTCTGTTGCTACATCACGGTGTCCACGTTGCTGCAGACCAAGGATGAATTTCGCTTCATCATTCCCTACGTGGAATTCTCGAAACAGGTGAAGGGGGGAAGGCCGCTGGTTCTGGATACCAGCGTCATCATCGACGGCCGCATTGCCGATATCTGTGATACGCGCATCATCGACGCGAAAATGGTGGTGCCGCGCTTCGTGCTCCAGGAACTCCAGGCGATTGCGGACAGCTCCGACAAGCTGAAACGCAACCGCGGCCGACGAGGCCTGGACATGCTCAAGCGCATGCAGAACAACCCCAAGGTGGAACTGCAGGTCCACGAGGCCAACTTGCCCGAGCTGCGCGACGTCCACAAGGTCGACGAACGCCTGGTGGTCATGGCAAAGGTGCTGGGTGGCCGCGTGGTGACGAACGACTTCAACCTGAACAAGATTGCCCAGCTCCAGGGAGTCGAGGTCATCAACCTGAACGAGGTGGCGAATTCGCTCAAGTCGGTGGCCTTGCCCGGCGAGGCCATGATGGTCCGCGTCGTCAAGCCCGGCGACCAGATGGGCCAGGGCGTCGGCTACCTCGAAGACGGCACGATGGTGGTGGTGGAGCAGGGCCGTTCGCACCTGGGGCAGGAAGTGGCGATCTCGGTGACGAGCGTGCTGCAAACGCCGGCGGGTCGCATGATCTTTGGACGCGTGGAGGCCCGGCCTTCAGCATCGCCGGGCGACCCCAAGGAAGGCAACGGCCCGCCTGAAGCGGCCCGGAATTGAAGGTCCCACAATGAAAACCGGCAATTGTCCGTGGCATCGGAACTGGACCTGCTACCGCATCCTGCCTTTCCGCTCAACCCACGCGTATTCCATCGCCTGCTCCGTCGCGGGCGCTTTCCTCGGCCTGGCGGTTCTCGGAACCACGGCCTGCGCCCAATCGCCCCCTCCCCCCGGCGTGCCGCGCCCGGCCGTGTCGGCGCCTGCGGTACCCGCCCCGGCGACCGCGGGACGTGGCGACCTGGAACTGGTCGAACGCGTGCTGGCGGCCCGTCGCGATTATCACACGACCCTGGAGGCACTGCGGGCGCACTACCAGTCTACGGGCGACGTGGAAAAGACGCGCTGGGCCGAAGAAGAGCTGCGCCAGTACCATCGCATCAGCAAGCACGCGTACTCCCTCGAACTCGACGTGCCGCCGCCGACCTTGCAGGCCGCCCAGAACATTCCCGAGGCCAACGAGCTATATCGCCGCGCCCTGACCTACAAGGACAAAGGCTGGGGCAACGACTACATCGACAACCAGCGCCGCGCCGAGTTGCTCCTGCAGCAGTTGCTCACCAATTACCCCCAGAGCGACAAGATCGGCGACGCCGCCTACCAGCTGGGCGATCTCTACGAAAGCAAGGCCTACAAGCAGTATCGCCGGTCGGCCCAGTACTTCGAACGCGCCTTTCAGTGGAACCCCAACACGCTGCTCGACGCCCGGCTCCGCGCCGCCCATCTGTACGACCGCCAGCTGATGGAACGCAGCAAGGCGATGGAGCTGTACCGCGAAGTCGCCGCCCGCGAAACCGATCCCAAGCGCCTCCAGGAAGCGCAAAAACGGCTCGCCGAGATGAGCTCTGGCCGGTAAGTGAATAGAATGACAAAGGACGAATCAATGGCCACTATCCAAGCTCCGGCTTGGGTACGCAGCAGAACTCGTCAGAGTTCCGAACGGCTGTCACACGGAAGTCTGGTGACTTCCGCTACACGGCACGCGACAGCCTGTTTGGCAATCTCTCTCGTTCCCAAGCTCCAAGCTGGAGCCCTGCTCCAGGTCATTGGGGATTGGTCATTGATTCGTCATTCGGGCTTCGTCCATCGTCATTCCGCACGGCACTCGTCATTCTCTTCATGGCCGACCGGGACCTGCGCAATCCCATCCTCCTGTCGATTCTTGCCGCGGTCTTGACGCTCGGCCTCAAGTTCGGTGCGTACTTCCTGACGGGCAGCGTGGGCTTGCTGTCGGACGCAGCCGAGTCCGTCGTTAACCTGCTGGCGAGCACCACCGCCTTCTTTTCACTCCTCTACGCCGCCCGGCCCGTGGACGAATCGCATACCTACGGCCACGAAAAGATCGAGTTCTTCTCCAGTGGCGTGGAAGGTACGCTGATCTGCTTCGCGGCCGCCGGCATCGCCTGGTACGCCATCCGCCGATTGCTGTGGCCCGAACCCTTGGAAGACCTCGGCATCGGCCTGGCGCTGGGCGTCGTGGCGTCGGCGATCAACCTGGCCGTGGGCCGACTTCTCCTTCGCGTGGGCAAGGCGCGTCACTCCATCGTGCTGGAAGCGGATGGCCAGCACCTGATGACCGATGTCTGGACATCCGCGGCTGTTCTGGTCGGCATCGGACTCGTCTGGCTGACGCGCATCGATGTGCTCGACCCGATCTGCGCCTTGCTGATGTCCGCGAATATCGTCTGGACCGGCTTTGGTTTGGTGCGCCGTTCGTTCGACGGCCTGATGGACCATGCGTTGCCCGCCGACGAGCAGGCAACCGCGCGCTCGGCGATCGAGGCTCAACTCCAAACCGGCATGACCTACCACGCGCTGCGGACCCGCCGCGCCGGCGGACGGCGTTTCATCGACTTTCACCTGCTGGTGCCGGGCGCCCTCAGCGTAAAACAGGCCCACGAAGTGGGCACGCGAATGGAGGTGGCCATCGCCCGCGCCCTCAGCGGCGCCGAGGTGACCGTCCATATCGAGCCCATCGAGGAGCGGGCCGCCTGGGAGGACAGCGCCCTGCTGTCGGTCGAGCAAGCCGCCCCGATCGCGAAGTTGCAAAGCGACCCGCCCCAGGCAACACCGCGGGAGGATTCGTAGGGTGCGTCAAGCGTACTCGCGCGGACGCACCGGAATGCAAACGCGCCGGGATATCATTCGGCGCGGGTCGGTTGCGGTGCGTCCGCGCGAGTACGCTTGACGCACCCTGCGAATCGACGAATCTTCCAGATGGTGCTCGCGGGGAGCCCGTCCTCGCTCGGAAGACCACTCCTGGCGCGCTTTTGTGGCGTATCGGGCTTGTGCCGCTAACGCCACGCGTGCACCCTGGGCAAGCAGGGTAAAACGTCTAGACATCGCTCAAGCGTTACGGAACAATCAGGACGGCAGGCGCTGTCAATGGCCTGTCATGTCATCACGCTGTCAGCGAGTGCGTCCCCGGAGCGGCATCATGTCCAAAACGTCTTCGTCATCCGGCATGTTCGGCACAATCCTCATGCTCGGCCTGGGCGCGTGCCTGATCCTGTCTCCGGACAGAGCGGTCGCCCAGAATGAGGTCCGTGGACTGGAAGCCTGGCTCGACAAGGCGGCCACCGCTGTACCGCGCAACCCCGCGGATTGCCGCGACGGCAAGCGTGCGGACACGGTTGAACAGGCGAGCCGCGAGATCGATGGCGCCGCCGCTCGTGTGTGCATGCCGCCAAGGGACGCCACGATTGACGACGTACTCAAGCGCGTCGAACGTCTGCTGCTCGCCAAGGCCCAGGTGGACCGCCTGCTGGACGAGTTGCTCGGCTTGCGGAAGGAGTTCGCCAAGGAAGCGGAAGGCGAACCGCGCCGTGCGGGCCTGCGAAACTACCTGCGCGCGTGCGGCACCCTGACGGACCTGTCCGGCCGCCTGCGCGGCCACCAAGAAGAGATTATTACCGACGCGGCCTACCGCGTGGCAGCCTCGCCGCCGGCACGCGAGAAGCTCATCGACTTGCTGGTCCGGCATCGCAGCGGCATCGGCGCCGAGGTGATGGCGTGGGTCCTCTTTGACCCGCCGGCTAATGCGATGAACGGGGCCAAGCCGGCCAGCGCCGCAACCAAGCAACGTGTGCTGCAGCTGATTGCACAGACCGGCAACTTCCAGGTGTCGCCGATGCTGGCTCGCTTCGTACGCGAGGAACGCCGTTATCCCGATCTTGTCGTGACCGCCGCCGACGTGCTGCGTCGCGTCGGCTTCCCGCAGGAGCAACGACCGGGCGACAAGGACGAGCAATCGCAGCCGCCGATCACTGCCCTCCAGCTCTTGCCGGTCCTCCAGCAGATTCCCGCCACGGCACTGCGTCCTGAATCGGTCAAGCTTCGCGACGACGTCGTCCAGTGGCTGACGGCCCGCAAGGACCACGGCCTTGCCGAAGACTCATTCCGCCTGGGCACCTACGAGGTGCGGCCCGGCGACTGGATGCTGCTGCGCAACCCGTCGCCGTATAACCGCGTGACCGATGTGTCGCCAGGGCTGTTCACCCACGTCGGTGTCGTGACCGTGGAGAAGGGCAGCGACGGCCGCCGTCGCCTCGTCGTCGCCGACCTGACCGTGCGCGGCACCCACATCCGCGTGACCAACGTCGATGTGCTCATCCGGCAGTACCGACACTACTTGTTCCTGCGCCACCCCGACACGGCGACGGCGAAGACCATGGCCGACGTCGCCGCCAGCATTCTGGGCAACGAGGCAGCCTTCGACCTGAACTATCGCATCGACAACGTGGTGGCCCTCAAAGGCCAGTTGAAGCAGGGGAAACTGATCAAGAGCTATTGCGCCGGCCTGCTGCTCCTGTGCGGCCAGGAAACCAACGTCGCACGCGCGCGACTCTTCCCGATCGAGGAACGCATTGCTCCCGGAAAGACGGCCAAGAACCTCGGCGACATCGGCATCTCTTTTGGCGCCAATTTCGTCTCGCCGACCGGGCCGCTGTTCTCGTCGGAGCTGACGCTGGTCGGGCAACGCGAGCCCGTGTATGACCCAGCCAACGAGATCGAACAGGCCGTCTACGATCGCTTCGCCGAGTGCCTGGCGAAGTACGACCTGGTGGACCAGTGGGACTCGATGCAGAACATGCGCGTGACGCTGGCCGAAGCCGCCAAGAACAACCCGGCCCTTGCCCGTCTGCTGGCCCAGATGGGCAACGTCAACCCCGCCATGGACCTGGTGAGCGCCGCCAAGGCCGCCGCGGTGAACGAGAACCTCGAACGCATCGCCGTCAGCAGCGGCCGGCAGTTCCTCGACGCCCTCTTCGCCCTGACGAGCGGACCGGTGGAGGAGCTACAAAAGGAAGGCTACACGGAGAAGCAGATCGAGCAGTTTCAGTTGATGCGCAAACGCCATGCCGACCTGCACCGACAGGTCCAGTCCGGTAACCTCGACGGCTATACCCTGCGCAAGGCCCTGGTCGCGCACTACATCGCAACCGGGACGGGGGAAATTGACAAGCGCTTCAAGACGCGCTGACACAATCCCGGGACCATGGCGCTGGACCAAGGCCGTGAACGCACTCCCGGCGTGGTCCCGCGCAATCTGCCGCAGGAGCAGAGAACACGGGTTGGCTCTTCTGATGGCGGGGGGGCGCCGGTATACTGGGCGAGGAATCCGCCACCGTCCGAGGCCCGTGTCCCATGAACATTCCCATCTCCCCGCCGCTCAGCGCTCTGCCCCCCGCGGTGCCGACAGAGCCGATCTACCGCCTGAGCGTGGAGCAATACCATCAGATGATCCAGGCCGGCATCCTCACCGAAGACGACCCGGTGGAGCTCCTGGAAGGATGGTTGGTGATCAAGATGCCCATTAATCCGCCGCACACGCTGGCCACGGAGCAATTGCGTGACCTGTTACCGCCGCTGCTTCCCCCCGGCTGGTTTGTCAATTCACAGGCGCCCGTGACGACCGATACCAGCGAACCGGAACCGGATGCCCTCGTTGTTCGTGGCCACCGACGTCAATACACGGATCGCAACCCCGGACCGGAAGACGCTGCAATAGTAATCGAGGTCGCCGACAGTTCCCTTCGCCGGGACCGCGGCTGGAAAAAACGGCTCTACGCCCGAGTTCGCGTCCCGGTCTACTGGATCGTCAACCTCGTGGACCGCCAGGTCGAAATCTACACCGAGCCTTCCGGTCCGTCGGAGCAGCCGGATTACGCACAACGCCAGGATTACGGACCGGCGGATCAGGTGCCGGTCGTGATCGAGGGACGCGAGGTGGGCCGGCTTAGCGTGACTGATTTGTTGCCGTAAGGCAGGCCGCCTGAAATCCCCCCCGATCCCTGCGAGCGGATGTAGGGCACGTTTCCAACGTGCCTTTGTTCAGGCACGTTGGAAACGTGCCCCACATCCGCTCGGCCCGCCAGCCGCCTTGAGTAGGCTTATTTTGGCGGGCTGCCTAACAATTTCGCCGTCTGGTCACGGCCCTCAGTGGCCAGGGGTTTCCGGGGGCTGTTTGATTACGGCCGCTCCCAAACCGCGGGCAGCTTCCTGGAGTCCTCGCCGTAGGTCTGCGAGACGATGAAGCCGCTGGCTTGAGAGGCATAGAAGATGCGTCCGTTGGAAACGACGGCGCCCAGGCATTCGCGGGAGTCAATTGCGGGACCGGTCGAGACCAGCTTGCCGTCAGCGGCCAGGTCGATCATGTCCATGTTGGCCCCCAGGATGTAGGAACCAGACATGGTGAACCGACAGCACGCATAGTTGTGATCGACGCCGCCGACAACCTTCCCGGTCTTCCGATCAAACACATTGCCGCGTCCGCGCAGAGCGTTGGAGAAGATGAACTGATCGCCGACCGTGACGACGTTGAGTGCGGAGGTGATCGGGTCGGACTGCCAGACGAGCGAGCCGTCTTTGGCGTTCAGACACCACACGAAGCGATCCTTGGTGTTTTCGCTGGCGGGGTTGTTGCCCCCGATGTAGAGGCGGCCGTCTCGCGCGGAAAGAGTGCACTTGGCGGTCACGTAGTACTTGGTCGTCACCCAGACGACCTTGCCGGTCTGCGGGTCCAGGCACGCGGTCATGCCGTTGTTGTCCGGCGGCAGACCGCGGCGCGCTCGCTGGCTCGCCGCGTAGCCGAAGAACGTGGAATAGAACAGCTTGCCGTCCAGCAGGCAGATTCCGCAGTCATTTCCTCCCCGGCCGTACTCGGAAAAGTCCTTCTGCCACACGACCTTGCCGGTATCCAGGTCCCAGGCCCACAGCAGCGGGCGGTTGTCCTTCGCGTAAAAGGGATTGTCGTTCGAATAAATCCAGGCCGTGATCTCGCGCTTGTCGTCCGACGGTTCCGGCGTGCCCTTGAACGTGAACGGCTTCTCCGTTCCCTGATTTGCATACTCGCCCGAACCCGAAGCGTAGATCGCCAGGTTGCCGTGCACCACGGGCGGGAACTGCCGGCTCCAACTCGGCGAACCGGTGAAGGGGACTTCCCACAAGAGCTTGCCCGTGGCTGCATCGAGACAGCGCATGCGCGACTGCTTGATCCCGGCTTGCGGAATGATCAGCTTGCCTTTGACGTAGAGCGGCGACGTGAACGACAGGTAAACATCGGGCCAGTAACGGCGCCACAAAAGTCGTCCCGTGTCCTGCTCCACCGCGATGATCTGGCCTTCCGCCGTGTGCGTGTACATGCGGCCGCCGCCACAGACCGGCAGGTGCTTGATGGTTCCTTCCAGACGGCGGGCCCAGCGCATGCGCAGCGGCGGCTTCAAGCCCTGGACGTTCGCGTTCGTCCCCGCGAAGTCGCCGTAGTTCGTGTACCAGTCGTACTTGGCGTCGGCGAGCGGCCCGGCAATGGGGCTGCGGACCTTTGTAACTTCCAGGTCCTTCCGCGGGAGCGGCGCCTTGCCGTCGGGCCCCAGCACATAGAGATAACCGTCCTCGCACGGAACGTAGATCCGGCCGCGAGCGACGGCAACCGGTGCGCTGATCGGCGCGCCGAACGCCGTCGCGAAGGACCACGTCTCTCCGCCGGCCAGCGGCACGACATACAGTTTGCTATCCAGGCCTCCATAGACGACGTGGTCGCGTGTCACCACCGGCGGGCAGATGGAAGCCGCCGGGCAGAGCACGTCCGGCTTTTTCTGGCCGGCACGGTGCCGGCACAGACCCAGGCCTTGCTCCGGCCTCACCCGATAAACGTCGTTGCCGCGAATGCTCACCGAGGCGAAACTTAGCAGACCAGGCAGCTGGATTGCCGTCTCGGTCCCCTTGACAAAATCGGTCTGAACCTTGTCGTCGGCCAGCCGCAGGATTTCGACGCGACCCGCGTTGTCGCGGCGGTGCCACTGGACGTAGACGTTACCGGCTTCATCGGCGCTCTGACCAAACGTGGCCGGATACTCGGAGCCGTCGTAGGCGGGGATCACACCCACCGAGCGCAGTTGTGGCGCGGCGCTAGCGTCCTCCACAAAGACGGTGCGTCCGCCGGCCGGCATGACGACGGTCTTGCCGAGCAGGCAAATGTCGCGGGAACAGACAAAATGGTCGCGCCAGTTGACGCGGTTCGGACGGTGTTTCAACCATTCCTCGCCGCTCCAGCGATTGCCGTCGAACTTGATGACCTCCTTGACGAAATCCCAGGTCCAGACGGTCTCGCCGTCCGGCTTGAGACAATAGACGCGTGCTCCCAGGGTCGCGAAATAGACGCGGTCGGTCCCGGCCGCTGGCGACGAGAAGATCGGCTCCCGGCAGTCGATCTCGCGGACCACCGCACCCGTGTCCCGGTCGAGAACGTAGAAATAGCCGGCCGTGGTACCGACGTGAACGAATTTGCCGATCACCGCCGGTGCGGCGACGTTGTTGCAGTTCCCCGGCCCGCCGCGGGTGGCGAATCGCCAGAGCACCTTGAGTGTGTCGGCGTCGATGGCGAAGACGACACCCGATCCGTCCATCGCGAACAGCTTGCCGTCGGCAATCGCGGGGGCCGCGTAGATCCCGTCCGTCAGCGGCACCGCGCCGACCAGGCCGAGGGGCCTTTTCACGCTCGCGCCGGCGGCATTGCCGGACCGAAGGGCATCGCCCTGTAGCTGCGGCCAGTCGTCGGCGCCCTGGGCGACCGCGGCGGATAGAATCAGTGCGATAACGGGTGTGAAGGATTTCATGAGTACCGTTCCCGCTTGGCCGAGATGGTTGTCCAGCGGCTGAGGTTACCCCTCCGAAGGGGCCGCTGCAACGGTTGTCCTCAATAAGCCGATGCCCCGTCCGTCGACCGGGGCTATTTCAACAATCCACTATCATCAAGCCACTCCTCGAAGCGTTCGGGCCAACGGCCCGCAGCGCTGGCCTTGGCGTCGTGCCGGTAGCCAAAACCATGCCCGGCGTTGGCGAAGATGTGAAGGTCGGCAGGAATCTTCGCCGCCTTGTACTTCAGATAAAGAGCGGCCAGGCCCTCCGCGATGTCGGGGCGGTCGTTGTAACCGGCCGCGAGGAACACTGGCGGCATCCCCGCTTCGACCTTGAAGCTGCCAGTGCTGCGCGGATAAATGAGGGCCTGGAGCTGCCTTTTTCACGAGAGAGCCGATATTTCAGCACAAAGGCAGCAATGCCGCGCTCCCGAAACCAACTCCGCCAACCCGTACCCTTCGTGGCCCAGACAGACAGAGCTTGGGAACGAAAGGGATGGTGTGGCTTCCTGGTGAGATTCAACGTATGCCGACTTTGCCGGCTGCATCGGTTGCACGGGGTCTGCACCGCACAGCGGCAGGCGCTATTCTCCCGAAATGTCGCGAAAACCCCGCCGCTGCAGCCGATCCTGGATCGAGGAATCCCCGTTCAGGAGGGCTGTGCTCGTGTCCACCTTCTACGTGCTTCCGCCGCGTCCGGTCATTGGTGAACGGTTCGCCGCCTACCTGGCAGCGGTGTTTCCCGGTCGCAACTTTGGCCGGCGCTCCTGGTCCGAACTGGCCGAAGCGCTCGCCGCCGCCATCGCCGACCACGATGACGTGTACGTTGTGTATCACGAAGACCTGCCATCGGGCGAGAGCGCGACCGACGCCCTGCGCGACGGCTTCGGCGCCGAACCCGGCGACGAGGTGATCGAAGTGCGTGCCGGCCCGCGCCAAGGCGAGTTGACGACGCAGCGCTGGCTGCTGAACTGAGCGATCCGTGGGGTACGTTTGGAACGTGCCTGGCCGGGAGCAGACGGCACGTTTCCAACGTGCCTCACACACCACAGCGTCAGAAGTCGGCCCGGCTCAATCGACCGTCGTGCAGCGCGGAAGCCACCAGGACCGCATGCACGCCGTGCTCGGCCAGGCGACGCAGATCGGCCCCGTCGCGCACTCCGCCGCCCGCCACGATCTCCAGGTCCGGATGCGTTGTCGCCAGGCGCTGACACAACGATTCGGTGCCAGTGCCGCCGTCCATGCCAACGTGGGCCAGGTCGAGCACGATCATCTGCCGCACGCCGCACACGACGGCCTCGTTCGCAATGCCGTCGGCATCCGGTTGCTGCCACATGTCAAGCACGCCAAGCGGCTGACCTTCCTTGAGGTCCAGCGAAAACACGATCCGCTGCGTTCCGAAGCGATGCACCATCTCCGCCAGCGCGCGAGGCCCGTGCAGCGTCTCCAACCCGATGACGATGCCTTCCACGCCCTCATCCGCGACGAGCAGTGCGTCTTTTAACGCACGCACGCCGGCATCGACCCAGAGCCGAAAGCCGCGCGAGCGCAGCTCGCGGTACACCATCAATGCCGGCGGCCGCCCGGCAATGGCGTCGAGGTCGGCAAGATAGAGATGAGTTAATCCGAAATGTTCCCGAAAGGCATCGGCGACGGTGCCGGGAAGGGTCGACGGAGACAGACGGCTGTCGATCGGCCGATACTGGTCGCGGCGCCCGGCGATGCCGCGAACGACGATGCCTTCCTTCAAGTCGAGCACCGGGATGACGCATGCGGTCAAACCTCGTCCTCGCTCTCCGGCAGGTCTTCGGCGTCCGGAAGGAACTCTTCCAGCACCTCCATGAAGTCTTCCGGAGGCTGGAGTGTCACCTTCTGCCCCTGCACGTCGATGCCGAACAGGCGCCAGTTGCCGTCGCGTACCCAGAACACGTCATCACTGATCGGATAGGGTGCCGTCTTGAAGTCCTTCTCGACCAGCAGCTTCATGACATGGATGAACGGCAGCGAGTCCTTGCGGACCGGCAGCACCATGAGCTGATCGCGGCTGGGAATGGCGACGAAATAGCCTTCTGGCCCCACTTCCGGCAGCAGCGTGTCAAGGATCATGGCCCGCGATGAGTCGTATGCGTCGCCCACGTTGCACAGCAGCATGCCGGACTCTTCGTGGACGACTTCGAGGGAGTCATCCTCGCTCCGCGCCCGCAGGTTGGCCAGGGCCTGATCCAGCCACACGGCCCCTTCCTTGCCCGAGTCCGCGATCAACTTCTCGGTGACGTAGATCATCCGTTGCGGATAGTCGATCACCAGCGTGAGCACCAGGTCGGTACCGTCCAGCGGCTGCGCCCAGACGCGGGCTTCGTCCGGCAGCGATTGCAACGGCTTGCCCAGGCGGACGAGGAGCTGATCGGCGACGGTTGCCAGGTCGGTCGGCAGGTCGTCCTTCTGCTCGGTGACATTGACCTGGCGCAGGAACTCGGTGATGAGGTCCTTCCACTCATTGCGCTCGACGCGGCGCGCGCGGCGAAACAGGTTCTCCAGGCCCACCACTTGCTGGCTGCCCTCGGCATCGACACACTCGACGGCATTGCCTAGCCAGCGCTTGGCCTGCCAGCCGAGACCACCGATCGCTTCACGAAACGCGAGCAGGAAGGTGCCGGGATACCGGGGCGGCCCGGACCCAAAGCCCGGATCGCTGCGACGACGCGGTTCCATCAAGGACTCCCTGGCAAATGACCTCGAAAGCGGCTGTATGATAGCACCCGTCCCGGCCACTTGCCAAAGTCAACCTGCGGTCGGAAATTGTCCCTCGCGAACGACCGCGCTCATCGCGCGGAAACGGGTCTGTGCCCCTGGGATCAATACCTCTGCAGCAACAGCTTCACCTCATCCGCAAGCACCGCGTCCTTGAGCGCTTGCCATTCGGCCCAGCGCACCGCGAGATAGGCCTGCGCCAGCGGCATCCCGAGCGCGGCGGGCAACACGGAATTGCTGCTGAACTGCTCGATCGCTTCGCCCAGGCTGGTCGGCAAGGGAGCGATGCCGCGCTTGTGCCGCTCCGCATCCGACAGGTTGCCGGGATCCACGTCCACGGGCTCACCGAGGTTGAGCCGGCGGCGAACGCCATCGAGCCCGGCGGCGAGGACAGCGCCCAGGGCAAGATACGGATTTGCCGACGCGTCGGAGGTCTTCAACTCGAAATTGCTTGGACCGGGGCCTGCGGGATTGGTCGGCACGCGCACGGGACATTCGCGGTTGTCCAGGCCCCAGCAACGGTAGGCGCCGCTCCAGCAGTGTGGGCGAATGCGGCGATAGGAGTTGGTGCTCGGGGTCGTGAGCGCCATCAGCGCCGGCAAGTTCGCCAGGATGCCTGCGATGAACGACTGCACCAGTGGCGACAGCCTCCAGCTGCCGTTGGCGTCGGCAACGAGGTTTTGCTCGCCGCGCCACAGGCTCAGGTGCATGTGGCAGCCGCTGCCCGCCTTGTCCGCGAAGATCTTCGGCAGGAACGATGCCTTGAGGCCATGGCGCATTGCCACCGCATGGACGGTCTCGCGGAAGGCGATCTGTCGGTCTGCCGCACCCAGAGCGGTCGTATAGCGCACCGGCATTTCGTGCTGTCCGGGTCCCGATTCGGGATAGTAGGCTTCGACCGGGATTTCCTGCGCCCGGAGCGACTCGGCGATGTCATCGATGACGGCACGGCTGATGTCCATGGCCAGCACTTGCGCGAAGATGGTTTCGTCCACCGGCTCGATGCCGTTGAGACCGGCACGCAGCAGGTAGAATTCGTTCTCGAACGCCGCCCCGATTTCAAAGCCGGCCTTCGCCGCCTCGGCAATCATGCGTTTGAGAAAGTCGCGCGGGCAGTACGCCCACGGCTTGTCATTCAGCACCATGTCGCCCAGCACGCGCGCGTGGCCGGGCGCGTAGGGCAACGGCGTCAGCGTGGCCCAGTCGGGAATGAGCCGCACTTCGCCGACTGGGCCGAGGCCGCTGTCGGGCATCACGGCATCGAACATCACCGGAACGCCCATCATGCCCGCAGAGATGCCGACGCCGTGGCGCATGAAGTGCGGCAGCATCGTGGTGTGGATCGCCTTGGCACGGATGACGTTGGCATTGTCGCACCACTCGATGCGGACGAAGCGAACGCCCCCCGCTTCCAGCACGTGCAGTGGTTCGTCGGCCATGCAGTCTCTTCCCCTGAGTTGTTCGTCGTTCCACCTTCAGACGCCATGAGAGGCAAGGGCCGCTGCTGGAAAGCTCCGTCAAGGAAGGCCCACTACGAACCCGTGAAGAAGGCTTGCCATGGCGGCCTGCTCGAACTTGCCGTTACCGATGGGAGCACGCCCGTTCCAGAGCTTGAGCGTCTCCGGCTCTGCTTTCTTGGGGTCGTCTTGTCCTTGCGCCGGTGCCAGGAAGAGGGCAAGGGCCAGCAGGAACAACCCGGTTCGGTAGAGCATGCGTTGTTCGCTCCCGTAGGCAAGAAAGCATCCAGAAGCCCCTCATCCCAGCTTGAATTCCACAAACTGGCGGGTGATCTTTCCGTCCTTGGCTTGGCACAGGAAGTAGCCCTTCTCCTTGGTGCCGTCGTGGTTGTTGCGGCTGAACGAGCAGCAACGGTTCGTCGTCAGCGTGGTGTTGCCGAGCTTTCGTTCGGTGCTCGCGTGGAAATGGCCATTGAAGACCGCCTGGAGAGCGTAGTCCTTGAACCGCTCCAGAACGGCATCGGCGTTCGTTGCCCGGCTGGGCACGATCGGCCCAAGCGGAAAATGGGTGAAGACGGCCAGAGGCTTCTTCTTGTCGAGCTTTGGGAGCGTTGTGTCGAGCCACTTCAAGCTGTCTTCCCGGACCGCTACCTTGGCCTTCGTTCCGTCCGTGCTGTCGAAGCCGAGGAACTGCCAGCCCCGATGGTCGAAGAAGTAGTTATTCGCCTTCGGGAAAAGGTCGTCGTAGCCCTTGCGCTCTTTTTCGGTCTGCCAGTCGTGGTTGCCGATGACGACGTGCAGTGGCAGCCCCAGGTCCTTGTAGATCGTTCGCACGGGGTCAAGTTGCTCGGGCTTGCCGTTTTCCGCGAGATCGCCGACGAGCAGGCAGAACTCCGCTTTCTCCTGGTGGGCCTTGATCTGCTTGACGACTCCTTCGTGCCAGGGCGTGCAGCGTTTATCCAGGTAGTGCAGATCGTTGAGGACGACGAAATGAAACGGGTCACCGGCAGCCGCATCCGCTGCCCACCAGGCACCCGGCCACAGCCCGGCTGCCAGCAGGCTCCCGGCACTGGTACGAAGCATCTGGCGGCGGGTAAGAGGGCGGGTGGTGGTCGGCATGACTCGCTCCGGATTTCTGTGTGGGTTGCGGACGTGTCCTGACGATCGATGTCGCAAAGCATGACCCCGGATCATGACCAAGACCTTTGGACATGGACAATTTCACTCCTTTTTGAGGAACAGGTCAACTAGTACTACAGCGCTACAGTTCAGAGAAGGACCCGCGCAACATCTGTAGCCGCAGGCTTCAGCCCAATACCGTTCAAATAGGCGCAAGTCACAGCCATCTGCTACCTTGAGTTCGACCAAGAACCAGTTAGCAGGGAGGCTGTGACAAGATGCAACAAGGACGTTGTACGTTA